>JAGDCC010000009.1 GCA_017958745.1 bacterium | reverse complement strand
CAATCTTTGTTGAGCAGATTTTTCCTTTAATTTTTTCAAAGCCTTAGCTTCTATTTGTCTAATTCTTTCTCTTGTTACACCAAATTCTTTTCCAACCTCTTCTAATGTTCTAGATACTCCATCATCCAAACCAAATCTTAGAGATAAAACTCTTCTTTCTCTGTCTTGTAAGCTGTCCAAGATTGTTCTAAGCTGGTCCTTTAGATACTCAGATGTTGCATAATCTTCTGGAGACTGAGACCAATCATCCTCAATGATATCTTGTAATTTACTATCTTTCTCTTCTCCAATTGGAGTAGATAGAGATGTTGGATTTTGTCGAATTTTCTTTATTTCTGCTACTTTATCCAATTCTATTTCCATTTCTGCAGCGATTTCTTCGTCTGTAGCTGGTCTACCTAATTTTGTTGCTAATTGACTACTTACTTTACTATACTTATTAATAGTTTCTATCATATGTACAGGGATACGAATTGTTCTAGCTTGATCTGCTATTGCTCTTGTAATAGCCTGTCTAATCCACCAAGTAGCATATGTAGAGAATTTAAATCCTTTCTGGTAATCAAATTTCTCAACAGCTCTCATTAGTCCAATATTTCCCTCCTGTATCAAATCTAGAAGTTCGAGATTGCTCTTACTATACTTTTTAGCAATACTTACAACAAGCCTTAGATTTGCCGTTATCAATAACTTAGATGCTTCTTCATCACCATCTGCAATTCTTTTAGCAAGAATAACCTCTTCTTCTCCTGTTAATAGAGGAATTTTACCTATTTCATATAAATAAGATCTTATTGCATCTGTAGATAATGTAGCTTGTATAGTTCTTAGAATCTTAATTTTCTTCTCTAAGGTCATCTCTTCACTCTTGCCATCACCATTTTCGTTGTTTTCAGCTTCTAATACTTCGATATCATTCTCACGTAATTTTTCAAAGATTTCATCCAATAATTTTATATCATCCTCAATTGTAGGAAATACATCTAAAAGGTCTTCTTGAGTAAGAAATCCTTGCTCGTTTCCCTTATTGATAAGAAGATCAATTGTTTTATCTTTGTTCTTCATTATTTATGATATAATTAATTTATATATGGACACAAATAATAACGATGACACAAATCAAAAGAAGCATTTTGTAGAAACAATTGCGAAGTTTTGTAATAGATGTGGAGCACCTTATTCTTTGAATGATTTTAATATAATAAAAAGCACCAAAACGTCTACAATTATACACTTTACTTGCAGCAAATGTAAAGCCGAGCATATTGCAAATATTTCTCAAAAAGGAGACCTACAAAGAACTCCAATGCTTACAGATTTACATTCTTTTTATGAGGTAAACAAGTTTGTAAAACTAAAGAGAATTCCTCTAAACGAGGTACTAGATTTGTACAATTCTTTTAAAGAAAACAAGGACAAGTCTCTTTAATATCTTCGCTAAATTGTATTAACTAGGTCTCTCAAACACCACTTTATAAGAAGTATCTCCTAAGAAACTAAACTTACTTGTTAACTGACTACTTATATTACTTAAATTTGAAAGTGTACTTGCATCTAATACTCTCCATTGTGTTGGATAAATAATATCTAACTTGTATGCAGAATTCTTTTCCCCAGCTTGTTTAAATAAATCTAGAGAAAGTGTAATCTCGTTATTATTTTTATAAATTGGGAAACCCACATCCAACTCACCTCTCTTGAGAGAATATTTAACAACTATCGTAGAATTCTTTTGTATCTTAGTATTAAACCATCCTGCTATAACTCTAAAACCATTTTCTTTATATGTTGTATAAGAATTATTTGTAAAACCTAAGACAGTATCGATGGAAGCATTTTCAGGAAGATATATTCTCTCGTAGTTTACATAATCTCCTTCAGGATAATTATTTGTTATAGACTTATTATCTACATCTACAGTGTATGTAAAGTACAATGAATCTTCATTAACAATCTCAGCAAGCAATGTATAAGATTTGTTTATGTAAAGGTTTGCTTTATTTCCACCCCAGTTCCAATCAATAGATACTGGAGCACTATTATAAATCGCATAATCCAAAGCACAAGCCCAATTTCTTGTCTTAAAGAAATTGTACGCATCTGCATTAACGAAAGTAGCTTGCAAATGTTTCTCATTTAGAGAATCCACAAGGAGATCAGACAATGTAAGCATTTCATTAATATTCATAGAAAGAAGTTTATGGATTACTTCGTCACAAAGATTTGTAAGAAATGACGACTTTGTCGTACTACCTGGTTCAAAATTATCGTGCATTTCAAATATTTTAGAATAAATGTTTGCACTAGTTATAATCTCTGTTTCTCCTGGAAGCTCAATACCACCCCATTTATCCAACAATTTTTGCAAGAAACCTACATCAATTGTAATAACGCCATCTATATCTCCATACCCAAGAGCGTTAGTGAAATCTCCTGCAAGAGTCATAACTTCAGAAAGATCAGGAGACCAGTTAACGATGGCAAAAGAGCTTTCCTCCCAATCTAGAGCATCCACCATATCTTTTGGCATCTCTATTTCCTTATTCTGAGCTGTCAATCTGCCATCTGCATCATAGATATCTTCTATTTTAAGATCTCTAATCTGTCCACCTTCCAAGCCAATGATACCAAAACTTGTTAACCAACCACCTGTACTTCTTATTTCTGATTCATTCTGCAAAAGTATAAGATACGTCATTCTGTCTTTTTCTCCTAGCAACACAGGTAAGAAAGATAAGGCTTCTTTATAAGCTGTAGTACCTTCATATAGAGAATTCAATGCAGATCCAATAGAACTAACCTTATCCTTAATTTTTTCTACTGGAATAGTATCAACATCAATACCTTGGTATATGCTGTTTGCTGCAAGTATCTTGTACTGAGCATCATGAAGCAGATTATTGTTTTCGTTCATAGCTTTAATATATTCTCTATACTCTCTTGTCGTCTTTGTACCAGAACCATCAAAAGATATTGCTGGTTCAAAATCTTTAATATAACTAACTAATGGGTATGTTGCATCAACAAGTTTTATTGCTCCATCCACAGCATTTTCTCCTACATAAACCAATTCTGTAAGCGTATCGTACAGTTTATTTTGTTTGGTCACTTTAAATAACCACTGTAGCTGTGTCACATTGTCAGAGATTTTTCTTATGTTTGTGCTAACAATAGATAATTTTTCCTTACTCTCCTCTGCGTCATTATCAAATATTGATGTCGACAAGCTGTCGATATTTTTATCTATCACCTTATAACTAATAAATGTTCCAACTATTGGATAAATCAAAAAATATGTCGCAACACACACAATAACTGTAATAAAAGCACCCTTCAAAATACCCAATCTAGTCTTCTTAGAGTCTTCTTCCTTAGCAAAAAGGTGAGTTATTGGATAAAACAAATCAGAGAAGAATGCCCCCATCTTCGTCTTAGTAACCTTTACGGTTGGCTTATCTTTCTTTACAGGTGTATCCAAAGAAACATTCCAAGATTTATCTATGTTGTCATAATAAACCTGCATCTGTTCAATCATAGCTTCTTCTAGAGTTACTTGTTGTGTCCAACCAAACTTCGTAGCATATGGAGCAGGTACATAGATATCTCGTACAACAAATTTGTCATCTGGGTTGTCTACAAATCTTATACTCTCTGCATTCGTATTTAACTCCAGAAGCTTGTAAGCGAGAGACAGTGTCGTGTAATTATTTTTATTGGACAAAGTTATTACTTCACCTTTGGTATTATCCAAAAAAGTAAGCTTCAGGATTCCATAGACTGCATCAGATTCGTGTATAAGATTGTGCACATCAAGACCTTCTCCTTTAATTGTAATCTGTACATGCTGAGAAGAATCTATAAACAAATCATCCAAAACTTCTGAATTAATTTTCTTAATTCCTTTTCCTATAACTGTACCAAGTCTTATTATTCTAATGTTAGATTTTGTTCTATCACAGAACTCAGCAACCATTGTTTCGCAATATTTTTGCAATTCTACATTAGAATATGGAGATGGCTTTGCTAATTCTGCAATATTCGTTCTATTTGCTAGCTCTCTGTTTAACTCAAGAGATGTTATTAAAGAGAACTTTGCTTTAAATTTCTTTGTTGCTGTAAGACTTTGCTCTAAATATTTGGTCTCTTGCAAAAAACTCTTAGAATCAAATTCTACAGTTTCTAACCTCTCGTTAAGGAAATAAAAAAGATAATCGAACCTCTTTAATGTCTTAAAAAGTGACTCATATCCTTTGAAATCAAAGAAATCTACAAGCTCAGACTTTTTCAAATCAGAGATATACTCCTTTGTATCACTATTAAACTTATCAACGATAATAACATAACTTCCTTGGTCAACAAGAGATTGGGCCACAAGAGACCCTATTCTGTTAGCACCATTTACCAAAACAGATATAGGTACATTGCTTTTTATTTTGTTTAACCTCAAATTGCTCATTCTGCTATCATTTTTGTTTCATCCAAAATAACAGGAACTGGGAAATGGAATGTCTTTAAATTAAGTAAATATCCTTTTCTAACCAAAACTGGCATTTCTACGGATTCATAACCATCAGCTGTAACATTTACTTTATACTCCTTAACAGGTAATTCTAAATTACTAATAGTACCTTTTTGTGTAAATGTAGAATCTATATAAATATTTGCATTATTCACACTTGGAGTAACCATAAGAAAACCATTCTCACTAGAAATCTTCATAGGTGTGTAATAAAGAACAGCACCTTGCATGGTATCACTTGGACCAATTTCAATATCTAATCTAGCAGTTGTATTCTGTGGTAACTCTATTGTAAATGTTTGTCTGTTATAAAAAAAATCCTTATCAGAAGAAATTCTATCTAAAGTAATTGTGTACTCTCCTTCTGGAAGATCATCTACAGTCAAAGGTGTTTCTCCATACTCTTTACCATTAATAGATACTTTAGCAGTACAATTTCTAGTAAAGATTTCTATAGATGTATTATTGTAAAACTTACTAACTAAAGGTAATTTACCAATCCAAGAGTTCACTGGGAAGAAATACAAAAGTGCACAAACAGCAACGATTAAAATTGTAACAAACAAGGCAGTTTTTCCTTTTTTCATATATAAGTATTATAGAAAGAAGTTGTTGTTTTGTCCATTATAAATTTTAATTGGTATAATAGGGTAATGGATGACAGAAATCAGATAGAAGAGATAAAAAACAGGTTAAACATTGTAGATGTTGTAGACAAGTATGTTTCTCTAAAAAAGACAGGAGCAAATTATTCTGGATTATGCCCATTCCACAAAGAAAAGACAGGGTCATTCTTCGTTAACGAAGATTTACAAAGATATAAGTGTTTTGGATGTGGTAAGTCTGGAGATATTTTCAATTTCGTGCAAGAAATAGAGCATTTAGACTTCAAGGAGACATTAGAAAAACTAGCAAATCAAGCAGGTGTAAAACTAGATCATGTTGAGAAAAATACCAAATACAAAGACCTAGAAGATATAAACTACATTGCAACAAAATACTATTATAAAGAGCTTAAAAAGGATGCTCGTGCTACAAAATATGTTAAAGAAAGAGGACTAAACCAAGAATCTATAAAAAACTTTGGTATTGGATATGCACCAAAGTATCCAAATTTATTACAAGAATTAAACAAAGCTAAAAAGTATACAAGAAAACAGCTAATAGATTCTGGACTATTCACACTAAAAGAAAATGTTCTAAAAGAAAAA
This sequence comes from bacterium, assembly GCA_017958745.1. Taxonomy (GTDB): domain Bacteria; phylum Patescibacteriota; class Dojkabacteria; order SC72; family SC72; genus UBA5232. The sequence goes on along the minus strand of JAGDCC010000009.1, from coordinate 27,155 downwards.
TTTAGAGACAGAATAATGTTTCCAATAAGATCAAAGAGAGGAAAAGTCATAGGTTTTACTGCAAGAATACTTCCAGACAACGAATATGGACCAAAATACATGAACACGCCAGAAACTCCAATATTCCACAAAAAAGAAAATCTATTCGCACAATACGAAGCAAAACAAGAAATAAGAAAACAAGATTTAGCAATAGTATGCGAAGGATCTATGGACGTAATATCTGCACACCAACATGGAGTAAAGAATATAGTAGCACCATTAGGAACAAGTCTTACCACAGAACAGTTACAAAGCATATCTCAACTAACCAAGAACGTGCTGTTTTTCTTTGACAGTGATAGCGCTGGCCAGAACGCATTAATCAGAGCATTTAAGATTGCTTCACAGCTTGGAGTCAATCCATATGCTGCAAATAGCTTGCCATACAAAGATATTGACGAGTTACTTCAGAAAGAACCAGAGAAGTTTCACAAAATTATTAAAAATAAAAAAGAGGCCTTTTCATACATACTTTACCACGAATTGGAAAATAAGAATCTTGACAAACTCGAAGATGCTGATACTATTTTGAACAATATAGTGCCGTTAGTGAGGTATGTTAAAGATGTTAATACTCGTAGGCTTTATATAAATAGGTTTGAGAAAATTACTAAACTGCACTACGGCGAAGAGAGCCTAAGGAAGAATGAAGTTACCAAAGGGAAAATTACTAAACTTCCATCAAAGCAGAAATGTTTCACGGATTTTTGTGGAGTCTATATTAAGAATTTACTGATGTATTGGCCAGTGCAAGAGAACCTTCTCCTAGATAAGAAATTCATCAAATCAGAGCATTGGAATAAGATATACACAGAACTCCTAGAATTAGACGAAAGTTTCACGAAAGAAAACCTCTATAACAAGTTCCAAAATGATCCAGATTTACAGAAAATGATAGAAGACACTATCTTCTCTATCAGTGAAATCAATGAAGACAAGACAAAAGCACAAGAAGATATTAAAGAAATTGCAAAAAGAATTAAAATAGATTATTACAAAGAAGAACAGAAACAGCTAAGAATGAAAATTGCCATGAACGAAGAGTTGGACAACGATGAAGATAAGTTAAAATATTTAAATAAACTACAAAAAATAACTAAAATAATACAAGATATACAAAATGAATGATGTTGCAGACTACGATCTCTTTGACTACGATTATTCTACTTATTGGAAGAATCGTGTTTACGAGAATAATTCAGAAAAATTAATTCTAAACAAAGAGTTTAAGGATAAAAAAGGAACATTTTTCCTAGATATTGGTGGATCTTATGGAAGGCTTACTGATACATATTATAAAGGATATTCACATCCAATTATTATGGACTATTCATTAAAAACACTCCAGAAGAACAAAGATGTCATTAAAAAGAAATATCCAAATACAGAACTAATCGCAGCTAATGCATACAAAATGCCATTTGCAACATCATCAATAGATGCAGGTTTAATGGTACGTGTATTACATCACATAGAAAAACCAGAAGATTACTTCAAAGAATCAGCAAGAGTTTTCAAGAAAGATGCTTTCTATGTACAGGAGTTTGCAAATAAAATGCATCTCAAGGCAGTAATAAGAGCTGTTTGTAAGTTGGACTTTAAGTTTTTCTCTAAAGAACCATACAATCATCCACTAACAAGAAGTAACGCAGAAGGTACAGATCAAGGAATTGCTGGTATTTTCTATAATTTCCACCCAGAAGATGTTAAAGAAAAGATGGAAAAATGCGGTTTTATCATTACAAAAAAAACAGGTTGTAGTTTCTTCAGAATGCAATCTCTAAAGAAGATTTTTGGAGATAATACACTTCTACAAATGGAAAAAGTACAACAGAAGCTACTTTCTTGGACAAATATTCCACCAAGCATCTTTTATAGTACAACACTAAAGAAAAAAAATAATGACAAATTAATTAACAATTCAGAGAAATTAGAAGATATTCTTGTATGTCCTGAGTGTAAAGGAAAGCTAAATTTTACAGAAAAAGAAGCAACCTGTACACATTGCAAACATACATATAAAAAAGAAAAAGATATTTGGGATTTCAGAATAATGTAATGAAGCAGAAAAAATCATTAGGACAAAACTTTTTTGTAAATAAAAATCTTGCAAAACAGATAGTTTCTTATGTTATATCAAATGATTTTGATACTTTAGTAGAAATAGGCCCCGGTACCGGTTATTTTACAGAAATAATAAGAGATGAGAACAAAGATAATAAAAATTACAATAATATTCTAATAGAAAAGGATAATTATTTAGCAAAAGAACTTGCTTATACATATGCTAATTACGATGTAATTAACACAGACTTTCTAGACTGGGATTTCGAAGAACTAGATAGCAATAAAAAAATATGCTTCTTTGGTTCTCTTCCATACAATGTAAGTAAGAAGATTATTAAGAAAATAATAGAAAGTAAGTATTTTAATACTAATTGTTACTTCATTATCCAAAAAGAAGTAGCAGATAAATATGTTGCTAAACAACCAAACAACAACCTGCTTAGTACAGTATCAGACATTTATGCTAACAAAAGAAAGATTATGGATATTAAACCACAGTCATTTAATCCTCCTCCAAAAGTGACAAGCTCTTTTATAGAATTTTCTCCGAAAGAGATTAATAAATCGTTAATTAACAAAGAAAAAGATTTTATAAAATTCTTAGAGATTTGTTATAAACAACCAAGAAAAACAATAAAAAACAATATTTCTAAATCATATCCAACTGTTAATCCGAACATGAAGATTCTAGAAAAAAGACCTCAACATATCTCCTTTGACGAATATACTAAACTTTTTAACAGTATATAAAGATATTAGTATATAAAAGAAAAACTCTATTTCTGCTATAATTAGAGAATGGAAGAAAATGAGGAATCTTTCCAACAGCTAGATCTTGGTATAAAAGAACCAAGAAAGAATAAGTATTACAAAATAAAAGGAAAGATTGATAAAAAGAGAATACAAATAGAAAATAGGAAACTATTCAATGACCCACTTGTTTGGGCATTCATTACAATAGGAATAATACTAATCTTACAACAAATTAGAAGCATTTTAATAAGCTACGACACTCTTCCAACATATATAGAAGTATTTAGGTATAAACTAACAATAGATGAACAATTAGCACATAAGCAATTCATAAACATTTACCCAACAATATCTATATTGTCACTTGTTATCAGTTTTATATTTGTAATCCTTTTCTATAACAAGGAGAGAAATTTTACTAAAATGCTTATAATCAGCAGCCTTTTGTGTATAATCGCACAAAGCATTATTTTAGTTGAAATTTTACATTAATAATGGACATATCAACACCTAGAATTGTATTAAATAGTGTTTTTAACTCTATTAATTGGAGCAAAACACCAATAAGTGGAACCAATTATGAAAAATATGCGCAATTTATACCTGTCATGCTAATAGGACTCATTCTTTCTTTATTACTTACACCAATTATTGGGCAAATTGCTTTAAAACACGACATTACTTACAAACCAGGCAAAAGTAGAAAAGGAAAAGACTATGATAACAGTGCCAAAGCAATTCATAAAGGAATAACACCTGCACTTGGTGGTCTTGCAATAACAATTCCAGCACTTTTGGCAATGTTATTTTTCTTTAAGCTAGATAGCTTTACAATACCTGTAATATTATCCATGTTTGTTTTAGTAATAGGCTCCACCTTTGACGATATATTCAACTTACCAGCCAAAATACAGTTCTTATACCAACTTATAGCAGCAGTAATACTATCTTTTTCTATAATAGATTTAACAGATTTTTTCTCTATAAGCTTAAACCTACACACATTCTCATTTTCTATTTTAGGAATAGCACAATCTTTAGTTTTTCCTGGAGATATCATACTTGTATTATGGATACTTGTTTGTATAAATGCATTCAAATGGACAGCGGGTTCTCCTGGAATTATAGAATGTAATTCTCTCATTATTTTTTCTTTAATTTTTGTTATTGCTATAAGATTTCAGTCAATATTTGCTACTACAATTAGTGCTATTTTAGTTGGTGCTTTATTAATTTTTACTGTCTTTGCACTTCCTCCACAGAAGATAATGACTGGTTCTACTGGAAAAAGTGTTTATGGTTTCTTGATTTGCACACTTTCTATGATTGCAGACACAAAGATTTCTACTTCTATAATGCTTCTTGCACTTCCTTTAATAGATTTCATTTATGTAATTATTAAAAGACAGATTAAGTTTAAACCAAAGAATTTTGCAGAATTAATGAAAATAAATGGAGCAGATCACTTCCATCATCAGTTAATTGCATTAGGATTAAGTAGAATTAATGTAGTATTAGTAGAAGCAGCTTTAACACTTGCTGTTGGTTCATTAGCAATTCTGACAACAGGTGCACACAGATTGTTTTTCTTGGTATTAGTTTTAACACTTTCTGTAACCGCTGTTGTATTAATGAATATTCTTGCCAACAAAAAGAGTAATTCAACTAAAGAGAGACCTAAATCCCCAGAATCTAAGTATTCTTATTAAAATTATTATTAAGGCTTTAATAATAGAGAAATTTTAGATATAATATGTATTGTACTGTTGTGTACCCGTAGCTCAATCGGATAGAGCAATTGCCTTCTAAGCAGTAGGTTAACGGTCCGAATCCGTTCGGGTACGCTTTTCTAATTGATTAAATCTATTCCAAGGTCTGTTTCATCGAAGGTTTTATTATCCTCTTCTAATACTACATTTTTGTTATATTCTTTATCCAAATACATAGTCACCTGATTGGATATTAATCTAGAACCTGCAGCGAATATGAGAACAATAATACAGAGTAAACCATAGAAAACTAATCCAACTATTTTTCCAATTAGTGCATCTATTTCATTTTGGAATTTATCTATTATTAAAGATGCGATAATACCAGCAAATCCTGTTGTACCAATTATTTTTCCTACTAAAGATTTAATACTTTTAGACAGGAAACGAAGTGGCGGAGCAACCATGCTTGTAATACCACTAACTACATTTCCTCTAAACTTAGAATATCCAGAGAACACATTGTTAATATTTGCTTTTCCTAATACATAAAATGGACTTGATTTTTTACCATGAGCTAAAGAATAAAAAAGACTTCCATTCCATAAGCCTTTTACCATATTTGCTGGATGCCAATAATATAGACCTCCAATTAAATGTCCTATAATAGAATTAGCAGGTTTAACATATTTAGCACTTTTATCTCCTTGGACATTAGCATCTTCTACAACTTTACAAAAGTTTATACCTCCCTGAAGAGATTCATCTAATTTACCAAAGTTCTCCCACTTTCCCCATAAGAAATCTGGAGAAGAAAGGATATTTGCAGTAGTTAGATATCTAAAGGCAAGGAGAGCTCTTTCTCTTCTTAAACCTCTTCCCTTAGACGTATTGTTTGTAACATAACTATTTACACCATCAATAGCAGTATGGAGCGTATCATCTGTGATTCTAGAACCAGCATGAGACATCTGTTGTACTGCAATAGACATATTTATAAGATTTAGTGCAATATCTCTGTCTGTTCGACCAACTATTTTTGCGCTTGCTTCTCCATCTAAACTATTGAGTAGAGCATTACCTGTTGCTTCATCTAAATGATAAATGTTATGTCTATCTAAAGCATCATTTAAAGAATCCTCATAGTTTGCATGATTAATATTCTTTCCTGATATGAAAGTATCTACGTCGTTTTCAGTAACACTTGGATTACTGAAAAAATTTATAATATCAGATTCTTCTAGAGTTTCTCCAGGTTCTAAAACAAACAAATTAGCAAATGCATGTGGATCATTTAAGATACTGTCACGAGAGGTTACATCTCCATTGGCTGCACTTTTCATCATATCAACAAGACCTTGATTAACAGCCTTTTTCTCCATATCTTCAAATTCACCTCTTGTAATTCCAAACCCATAAGTATCACTTTGATTGAGAATATCAGTCGTTGAATCTGACCTCTCAAACATCTCTTTAAGATGATCTGCTTCTTGTTGTCTTCTCATCGCTTCTGTTATGACATCCTTCTTACGATTGATTTCCTCCTGTTTCTTTCTTTCTTCCTCTCGAAGTAACTCTTCACTGTAACGATAACAGCCAAGGTCGTATTTATCCCCATCTAATATAGAATTTCTCCCTTGGTATCCCCAAAGATTCTGTGCCAAAGCATTACTAGTTTCTTCTGTTAAACCACATGTATCACAGAAATATCTGTATGTTCTAGTTATTCTCTCATGCTTATTTTCTACAGTTTGCATATTATCTAGAAATTCTTTAATTCCTTTCTCTGTAGCTCGTCCAGACATACTAGGAATATTTTTTACAAGAGTTTTCGCAAATATTGTTGTAGCTCTACTTCTGAATTGATTTCCTTTCTCATAATATTCCATTTCATCAGCATCTTCAGACAGTTGGAACACGTTATCTGCTTTTCTTACAGAATAATTAAACATGTATTGCTTACTTGCAATTCTTACATCGTAATTGTATATATCTCTATATAAATGACCCAAATCATTAGCAACATCGCTATCTGCACCATTTCTCTTAGCATAAAGACCTATTAGTGCACCATCTGAATCATAATGTAGATTACCTCCAATTCTTATCCATGCATCAGTAGGTCTAGGCATCATAGCTCTATTGAGCATGAAGATATTTCTTGGAGAAGCTACACCTATTTTCATACTCTTGTTTTTACTATATGGTACTTTAGAAGCGACAGCTCCATTTATAGAATCATCAATGACTTTCATTGATTGGTTGATTGGAAAAACCATTGGTTGTGTACCTATTTCTGCTAGCGCACCAGAATACCCCTCATACTTTCCCCTAGGAAAAGGTTTATTTCTTCCTCTTCTATGAACACCATAGATGAATGTATAGATACCATCCATTATGCTGCCTCTTTTTGGTCTTCTTGGTCCTCTTGGACCTCCTGGTCTTGGTGGCATATATTTTTATCTTCCAAACATTCCTCCAATTAGAGGTATCTTACTAAATCCTTCTTTAACACTTCCAAATGCCATACCCATTTCTTTACTTGGACCTAACTTCATAAACCCACTAACTATTTGTGGCATACTAGCAGCAAACATATAACCTGCAATAACTAATACTCCATTTAAACTAATAAACCATGTCGGCCACTCGAAACCTGCAGTTCCATAGAAATCCAAATTTGCTGTTACATTACCACTTTCCAAACTCTCTCCTAAATACCCAGCTAAATTAATTACTAAGTAAATACCTACAAATACTAAAACATTAGATATTACAGACTTAAACCAGTTTGTAATTGCATATGAATTTCCTGGGAAAGAACCTATTAATATCTGTATAGGAGCAAGAATTACGTTTGCAAATATTTTTATGTAAGTTATTAATAAAGTTGCATATACACGTATCGTTGCAAACAATACTATTAATAGAATTAATAGATTTTTTATGAAATAAACCATAACTGGAATATTCATTGCTTCAAACAAAAATTGAAAGATACTTCCTACCATAGGAAAACCAACATCCTCTACAGCTTCACTAAGTGTATGAAGCAAAACAGACACACCACCACTTGTTACAACCTTAACTATCTGACCTTCAAGTCCAGCAGATTTTCCAGTAATTAGTGATGCCGCACTTAAAACACCCACAACTGGTAACATAATCATATTAATCATACCCGTTGTTAATTTAGCTACAAGAGAACCAATACTAATTCCTAAAATACTCCATTTTCCTTCTAGAGCATTTTTTATACCATCATTTACACTATTAATATTTGATTTAAAGTCATCATCTATAGACTGGATACCATTATTACTAGAAGATGTATTAACAGCTTTAGTTGCCTGATCTGCCATTCCCCAATAATCTGTTATTTGTAATTCTTGGTGACTCTTATCATCAAAAAAGGAATGAACAACACCAATACCAACTCTTCCAAAATCTAAGAATAGACCTACAATTGCAAAACTAAATGTTACTAAGAATAATCCCAATACTAACTGTGGAATAGAATTTCCAACAGTGACCATTGTTTGCCCACCAATCTTATTTCTAAACATAATCATAAAACCTATTACAATAACAACAACTACATATGCCATATATGCGATATTTCTTGTTTTTTGCCATATCTTATCTATACCCAATCCCATTAAATACTCTGCACCTCTTTGCTTTGCAATTGTCTTTCCAGTTAATTTGTAATCATTTTCTGTAGGTAAAATACCCTTAGTGACATTATCAACTGTTTCGCCAATAGAGCCAGAAGATATTTCCTCGTCATCAGAAGAGGATGTACTTCCACTTGCAGTATCAGTCCCTTGATTAAAACAATTTTGGAAACAACTATTGTCATCTGCATAATTACATTTTCTATAACAACAAGCATATGCACCCTCATTTGCTAATTCATCAGCAGTACAATATGCATCTGCAGCCATAGTACTATTATTACTCTCATAACCTGGTACAAATGTCTCTGCTAAGTGGTCCTTTACATTTACAGTAGGGAAGGATGCAAACATATCGTTAGTACCTTGCTCTAAAAATCCTAATAAGCCAGTATTCTCAAAACCATCTGTCTCGTTATATGCTTCATAATCATTAATACAATAAAATTGGTCACCTACAATAATGGAAAACACAGAAGTAAGTGCAGAGAGAATGTTAGCCTTCCTAGAAGCCTCTACACTTGCAGACTCCCCTGTATATGCCTCACTCGTATTATTAACCTCCTTGTAGGCCTCCTGGAGGTCTATACACTTACCATATTCATTCTGGTTAGTATCTTTTATATAACCAGCATAAGAAGCAACAGGAAATATCAATGTAATAAATACCGTTGTTAATAATATTTTAAAAATGTTTTTCATTATGTTAGTTATATAAAATTAAATCTTTGTATTTTTCTAATTTGCAATAATAATTATCATTGTCTTCAAAGCATCTTGTTTCAGAAGACTTATTGATTTCATAGTATACATCAATGTAATTTTCAAATACACAATACCCATTTGTACCCTCTATATTGCATTTTGTTAGCACATAATTTTTCTTATCTAAAGATAAACCTAACCAATTAACCCAATTGTTACAAACAAATAAAGTCTCATTAAAATTACTAGATTTGTAAGACTTACAGTCAGAAGTGTTCCAAGCATAGTAATATGTAGAATTCTTAATTCCATTAGAATAGATAATATTCTTCTTAGTAATAAACTCTTCTATATTCTCCAAAGAATAATCATTATGAGGAAGTACTCCATAATTTATATTGTTATATGTTTTATAAAATGCTTTAAAGGTAGAAATATTTGGAATATATCCCAATAGATAATCTTCTTTATCTGTATTTACGCCATATTTCCAAAAATATGGTACATACACTTGATTGCTATCTACACTACTTTCCTTATTATTTTCTGTTTCTTCTATAAAAATAGGGGAGAGGTCATCATTAAAAAGCTCTTGTTCTGTATTAATATTATCTGTAGATTTAGGGTTATCTTTAACTGTGTTGTAATACTTTTTTAAGAGCAAAGAAATTACAACAATACCAACAATATAGAATAAAGAAATAGCGCTTTTTCTCATATAATAAATATACGAAATTTTCTATTAAATAACAATAATATAATACATTGTTATACCTTTATCTTTTTTGTATAATAGGGCGTTCATTTGGAGAGATGCCTGAGTGGTCGAAAGGACTCGCTTGGAGAGCGAGCATATGAGAAATCATATCATGGGTTCGAATCCCATTCTCTCCGTTTATTCAATACACACAAACACAATAATCCACACAGTATAAATATTCCTTGAGGTAGATCTATTAAGTAATGGTCAAAGAATCCTATTAGTAATATATCTGTTAATATAGCCATCTTAAATAATGTTATTATACCGATATTTTTTCTACAAAAATCTATAAAAGAATAAACAAATATCATCATACCAATGATTCCTAAATCGCTTAAACAAAGTAAGAATATGTTATGTACGGGTTGTAATATTTTTACACCTTTTGCAGAATAGGGAACTTCTTCTCCTATATTTCTAACAAAATTGCCAATACCAGTTCCAACTAAATAATTTCTTTTAATAATAGAAAAACTAACTTTAATTAACTGTATTCTTTCTGTAATACTATTGTCATTACCAGAAAATAGTTTTGTAAATCTAGAAAGAAACAATCCAGCAAAAGAGTAGTTTTTATCATCCCTATTATTCTTTCTGCTTTCTATGTGTTTATTATTATTAAAATTTATCTTTAACTTTTTATTCTTCCAATAATAAGAAGTTAATAAAACAGTTGTAGACAGTATAGATAATAATATTCCCAATCTAGAAAATGTAATTATTACAAAGAAATTACATAATAGAAGTGTTGCTCTACATATACTTCTTAAAGCTTCTTTGTTACTAATTCTATATAAGAAAAATGTAAAAAGTATTGTAAATAAAAAGAATCCTGCTAATACATTTGGATGTGGAAATGTTCCATATGCTCTTAGATATACACTATTGTTAAATGTAATAAAGCTAGAATATACCTTTCCTGCAAGCAATTTAGATTCTCCTAAGAAATATAAACCTATTGATTCTCCCATTAAAAACTGCAGAATACTAACAATTCCTTGTATTAATGTATTTATTAAATTAATAATAATTGCATTTTTAATTAATAGTTTCTTACTATTTACACTATGCAAATTCTTTAAATAATCTACTATTAAAAGGAAAGATACTATTACTGCATATATTCTAATGCTGTTAAAAACAGACAAAAATTCTTTAATAAAAATATTTTGGATAATAAAAAATAAGAGAATTAGTATTAAAGAGTATTTATAATTAGATAATCTCTTTGCTATTTTTTTTATTCCAAGTGAGTATATAAAAGAAAAAAGTGTAATAAAGATAAATACATCCAATATAGATAGGGTAGGTATTAGATAGTTAACAGACATTCCATTTGTATAAGAATCGTTGAGTGTAATTTTTTTTCCTAAGACATCGATATTTTCTGGTAATTGGAATGTTATGTTGTATGGTAAAACTATTAATCCAAACATGAGAGAAGTAAGTATTTTATGCTTACTTTTGCAGATTTTTATACCAAAAACAAAAAATAATACAGCTAAAAATATTGCTTTAGAAAAAGAATTATTTACTAATAATAAAGAAGAAACAACTAACAAACATGTTAAAAATATGTACGGTAAGTTGCTTCTCCTATTAATAATTGTCATTAACTATTTACTTTTTTAGTTTTATAACAATATGTCTATCTCTCCCTTCTCCACGACTTTCTGTTTCGATGTCATCAAAGTTCATTAATGCTAAGTGTACAACTCTTCTATCAGATGGCTTCATAGGAGCAAGTTCTACTTCTTCTCCCAAAAGTCTTGCATCTTCTGCTTTTCTTAATGCTAATTGCTCTAATTTTTCGTTTTTCTCCTGTCTGTAACCACTTACATCAACAAAAACTCTAAAATCACACTTGTCTGCAATTAACTTTCTTAAGATTATTTGCAAAATATACTGTATAGAATCCAAGTTTCTTCCATGACTACCAATCATGTATCCAAGTTCTTCACCTTGGAAAGTTACTTTAATGTACTTAATCTCCCCATTATCTGAGTCTTCTACAGTAACTGTTCTATCACAGTCAACACCCATTAAAGAACATAGTTTCTCTACTTGTTCTTCTGTTAATTTAATTAAATCTTTATCTTCCATTTTTATTTATTATAAAATTAATAACAATATAATGGCAGTATTATAAGTTTTCTTCTTTTTTATTCTTCTCTTTCATGATAGTTGTAAAGTTCTGTACACCTTTCTTACTTTTATCCCAATCCAATATAAAATACTGCAACAGCAAAGCAAAAGACTGTGCAATCCAATAAATACTCAATACAGAATATGTACTAGCTGCCATAAAAGATGTACTAAGGGGAAGAATCATCATTGTGGATTCGGTCATTTTTGCTTGCATTTCTTCAGGAGAGAATTCTTCATTATTCTTACTCTTCTTCTTTGTCTTTTCTATTTCTTTCTTCTTCATATAGTTATCTGGATTTTGCATTACATTTACAAGCTTATTCATGAAGAATTGCACTACACCTACAAGTATAGCCAATATAAGATAATAGATTGCTACTCTAGAAAAATATCCTTCACTTTGTCCTACGTTTGTATAAGATTTTGTTAAATCCCAAATAATAAACTTAGAGTTAATTACAACATCTTCTCCATTGTAGAAAATATTTTTAACAAAAGGATAAATACCATCTAGATTCCCAGAAGTTATTGCTCTAATTACACGACTAAGAACAGATAATATAAGGATTTGTGGTACAAAACTAGTAAAACACCCTAAAGGATTATAACCAACATTTTTATACAACTTAACTTGTTCCTGTGCCAATTTCTCCTGGTTATTTGCATACTTTTTATTTAGTTCATCTAGCTTTGGCTTAAGGTCTGCCATTTTCTTTCTCATTTCTACTTGCTTTTTCATGGAAGGAAGTAGAATTATTCTAATAATGAAAGCAATAGCTATAACAGCTAACCCGAAGTTATGCCATAAAACAGAGTAGAGTACGACTAGAACATTGAGTAGTGGGTTAAAAAATATATTGTTCCAAATAAAAGAAAACATTGATTATCCATTAAACTAAAACTGTATGGATATTACCATATTAATAGGAATTTTGGAACATTAAAAACAATTCAGGAACAGGATCATACTGTTCTGTCTTATTCCAGGGATTGCATTTAATAAATCTTTTTATACTTAATATACTACCTTTAATACAACCATACTTGGAAATAGCATCATATGCATAAGTAGAACAAGTAGGAACAAATCTACATTTACCAGCATGTGGAAATTTCTTATATGTTTTAATTAAATATAAAAGAATATCTTTCATCATTTAAATATAAACTCCATCTGTTTATAGAACTCCTCTTTTACAGTAGAGTAGTCATCACAAAATTCAAAAGCGACATACTGTATCTGTATAGGATTACCATTTAACTTAAAATCTCTAATAGCTTCTAGGGAAATATTTCTAAGAATTCTAGTAAACCTATGTCTAACAACAGCATTACCAATTTTTTTACTAACAACAAATCCAAATCTAGGATTCTTATTAATAAATGCAGACGGAGTATTAAGATTTCTATTGTTTTCTTCGTTCTTAGAAAAAACAAGCATACCATACCTACCACGAACCTTAGTCCCATTCTTATAAACTCTTTGGAAATTCTTTGCAGGCAATCTATATTTCTTAGGTAGCATATTACCTTATATCACTTCTATCTTTCTTTCTCAAAAGCTTGTACTCTTCTGATACTGTAAGAGCTTTTCTACCCTTTGCAATTCTTCTCTTGAGAACCTTTCTACCACCAACAGTTTTATTTCTTGCTCTAAAACCTAACTTTTTTATTCTTCTTTGGTTTCTTGGTTGATATGTTCTTTTCATAACAATATTACTTATATTTGAACGAGTAATTGTATAGGAATAATCACCTTTTAGCAACTAATTTGTTATAAATCCCCACAAAACATATAAATAACAAGTATTTTTTATTGGTTATAAATTATTACAAGAAATATATATTAATTTTTATTACTGTAATAATATTTCTATAAATTCTTAAATTAAATTATCCACAATTTGGAAATTTAGTATAGAATATGGTAGTCTCAACCGGCCGAGCACTGCCCAAAGTAAGTTATTATTGTTAAGCTTCCTTCATGGAAAAGGCAGATTTTACATACATTTTAGATAAAGCAGAGGATACAGACACTAAGAAGAGTCTTAATCCAGATGATGTATGGAAAATAGCAAAAGAACATCTTAAACTAATGATTGGAAGCAAGACTTTTGGTGCAATATTTAGAAAGGTATATATAGAGAATATACAGAATGGGGTAGCACAACTCTCTTGCGATAGTGATTTCAAGAAACAGAAGATATTAAAGGACCATCTTCCTTCATTAAAAATGGCTCTTAAAAAAGCTTCCAACATGAACTTGGAAGTAGAATTAAATGTTGCAAAGGAAGAACCAAAAAAGGATTCTGGATATGAATACGTAGATACAGGAGATAACGGACAGATAAATATAATGTCCCAGATAGATATGGATAATAAGAAGAAAGAGCAAATGTTCCAAGAGTCCAACCTTAATCCTAAGTATTTGTTCTCTAACTTTGTAGTAGGTGCAAACAATAAACTTGCAGAAGCAGTAGCAGAAGGTATAGTTAAAGATCTCGGTCATTATTACAATCCTTTTGTTATATATGGTAATTCTGGAATGGGTAAAACACACCTTATGCAAGCAATAGGTAATGAAGTTTTAAGAGAGGATCCTACAAAGAGAGTACTCTATATATCTATAGAGCAATTTCTTAATGAAATGGTAGAAGCAATTAGAACAAAGACTAACCAAGATTTTAGAAACAAGTACAGAAGAGTAGACCTACTTATAATAGATGATATCCAATTTGTAGAAGACTACCCACATACACAAGAAGAATTCTTTCATACATTTGACGAATTGTATCAAGCGAATAAACAAATTGTTCTAGCATCTGACCGTTCTCCACAAGAGATAAAAAAATTATCCGATAGATTAAGAACAAGACTTCTTGGTGGTATGACAGCAGATATTAAGACACCAGATTACGAAACTAGAGTAGCAATACTTAGACAGTTAATAGAAGAGAACAATGCAACCGTTGATGATAAATACGTAGATTTTATAGCAAAAAATATTCAATCTAGTGTAAGAGAATTGGAAGGTGCCATGAAAAAAGTCATCTCATTATGTCAGCTGGGTATGCCACCAACAGAAGAGACCTTAGCGCAGATGTTGCAAATAGATATAGATTACAAAAGGAAAAAGATACCATCAGGAAAAGTTATTTCCGCAGTTTCCGAAGTCTTTGATGTAAAACCTGCTGATATAAAAGGGAAGGGGAGAGAGGCATATGTTGCAGAGTGCAGACAGATAGTAATGTACCTATTGAGAACAGAACTAGAATTTCCTTTAGAAAAAGTAGCCAAAGAAGTAAACAGAAAAGACCACACAACAGTAATCCATGCATGTAAGAAAATAGATGAAAAACGAGAAAAAGACTCTCGGTTTAATGAAAAAATAGAAAAGTGCCTTACAATTTTAAGAGAATAACACCAATTTTGTGGATAACTTTGTTCATAACTTGTGCATATATGTGCAAAAACAGAAATACTTTTCCACATGTGGGTACTAACAAGAAAGCTTATAATCTCGTAAAAGCTCTTTTACAACAATACTCTTTAGACTAATACCTATTCACACATGATACACAGAAAACCACAAACATATACAGAATCTTATCCACATTCAAAAACATATATAAAATAAATATATCCTACAAGCTAATAATAAAAAATGAACCACGAGTTATCCACCACAGAAAACTGTCTTTTTATTCTTTACACAAAGGCATTTAGATAAAGATAGGGGAGTAGTTTTCCACTTATACACACTCTCTATTACTTAAACAATTAATTATATAAAAATTTTTTTTATTGATTTCCATGTGGAAAAATAACAGAGAAAGATAATAATAAAAAAAATGGAAAGAAATATTTATATATAAATACTCTTTTTTTCTTATATACATCTATGTATTGCATTGACTTTTGAATCATGTTACAAAATAAATAGTAAAAATAGCGAGATGTCTATCATAACTTTTTGGTAAGACATAATACTTTACTAAAAAGTAGTAGTTATTTTTTACATTTATTTAATTTATTTTATTTAAGGAGGTGTAAAAATGAAAGGAAACAAGAAAATATTAGCTATTGCTGTATTATTGCTTCTTATTGCTGTAAGTTACTCAACTTATGCAATCTACAAGACATCTAGAACTGCTGATGCAGAAGTAAGTGCTGCTGCATGGACAGTTGCTTTCAAAGATGGAAGTACAGAAATAACTGATAACTATACCCTTACATTTGGAACTTCTGATTGTACTACTACAGCAAACCCACACGTAGCAGCAGGAAAAATTGCTCCAGGAGCAACATGTTCTAAGACTGTTACATTGGATGCTTCTGGTACAGAGGTAGATGTTGAGTACACAGTTACTGCAGATAACTCTGGTATCTTAGTAGATGATCAAGCTCAGCCTGCAAACTCCAATACCTTCACAGCAGCAATCTCTGGTGCTGATGGTACTATTACAATGAATCAGTCTGGTGGACAGACAGATACATTTACTGTCACACTAACATGGGGTGGTCAAGAAGGTGATAGTTATGACTCTGGAGATACAGCAATGGCTGGATCTACAATCACAGTTCCATTGACCTTAACAGCTAAACAGACTGTTGGATCTGGATCCTAGTCTAGTTTGAGACAGAAGAAAGAATAATAGAAATTATTCTTTCTTTTAAAGTTTATAACTACGGTTATAGACTTTAAAGGAAAGTTTTAAGAAGGAGAATCATAATGAAGGAAGATGAAAAAAAAAGAGTTGATTTTGTGGTTAAACTTGTTTTAATAATAATTATTATTCTGTTATTACTTAGAAATTGTGGCTTACAGAAGGAGATTAGAAACTACCAGAATAAACCAACACCTAATGGAAAGGGTGATGTGATTGAGTTTAAGTGTAACAGCTGTAAATGTAAGAAAACAGGTACACAAATAGAAAGTATAGAATTTGCTCAAGAGAAAATAAGTGTTAAGAAGGGGAGCACTACAAATCTTATTTTGGTTATTAAGCCAATAGATTTGTCATCCAGCGAGCTTACTTGGGAGAGTAGTAATACTAATGTTGCTGTTGTCGATTCTAAAGGAGTTCTTAGGGCTGTTGGTGTTGGTACTGTAACTATTACTGTAACAACAGCTGAAGGTAAAACTGCTACATGTATTGTACAAGTTGTTGCTGAGTCTGTTGATGCTGAAAGTATAGAATTATCATCAGATGATACTACTATATATGTAGGTTCTTCTACGCAAATAATTGCAAAAATTAGTCCAGAAAATTCTACGAACCATGATTTAGTATGGAGTAGTAGTGATACTTCTATTGCTACTGTTGATGATAAAGGTATTGTAACAGGAGTTAAGCAAGGTACAGTTACAATTACCGCTAAGACTAGTGATGGAAAAGTTGTTGCAACTATTACAATTACTGTTGAGGAAGAAGGTTTAGTATTAGATGCTGATGAAACTACTATATATGTAGATTCTTCTGCACAAATTACTGCAAAAATAAACCAAGAGAACGTTACTAACAGTGACTTGATATGGAGTAGTAGTGATACATCTATTGCTACTGTTGATAATAATGGTGTTGTAACAGGAGTTAAACCTGGTACAGTTACAATAACAGCTAAGACTAGTGATGGGAAATATGTTGGTACTATTACAATTACTGTTGAAGAAGAAGTATTCAATGGTGATTTTGATGTTTTTGATGATGAGAATGCACCTATTACTTGGAATGGTTCTACCAATCTAGATATCTTTAGTAAGACAGAACATACTATGGATGGAAAGATTGCACCTGAGAGTAGTGGTGAGTATAAGTTTACGGTAAGTAATAGCACTGATTACAAGCTGAAGTATAGCATTAGTTTCATTGAAACTAACAACTACAATATAAACATGAAATACAGATTAAAAAAGAATAATACTTATATAGTAAGCAATTATGTGAGTGCTTCTGATTTGAATGTAGATAATGTGTTACTTCCTATTGGTGAGAATGATGTTTACACTCTTGAATGGAAGTGGATTAGTAGTAGTAATGATACTAGTATTGGCCAAAGTCTAAGTGCAGATTATGGTCTTAAAATAGAAGTAAATGCAGAAGGTACAAATGACTAAAAAAATATTTGATTTTATAGTTAATGTATTGTTTGTAGCTATTATTGCACTATTATTAGTATATTTTGCTTTAAGGGTTACAGATAAGATAGAAATATATAATGTTAAAACCGGCTCAATGGAAGAGCAAATCCATGTCGGTGATTACATTTTGATATTTAGAAAGAAGAAATATAACGTAGGTGATGTTGTTACATTTACTAGTGGAGATGGATTTATTACACACAGAATTATTAAGAAAAATGGTAGCTTAGTTACAACAAAAGGTGATGCTAACGACACACCAGATGTTGAAATCTATGAAGGTGCCATTGTTGGAAAAGTTATTATCTGTGGTGGTATCTTAAATATTATTATTAGATATAAGTATGCTATTGTTTGTGTACTATTATCTTTATATCTGTTTAGTTGTTATTTTGATAGTGTAGATAAAGAGGAAAAAGAAGCTGAAAAGAGTGATATTGAAGAAGATGATTCAATTCTAGCTAAACTTGAAGAAGAAACAGAAGAATTAGAAGAGGAAATAGAAGAAGTTAAAGAAAAGAAAAATAATAAGAGGGTGAAGAAGGCTCGCAAAAAAAAGAATAATTAATTGTGTAATGTACTGAAATAATGGATAAGAAAACAAAAGTTATTTTGCTAATTGTATGTCTTGTATTATTTGCTATACCTGTATCTTTTTCTTTATTTAAAAAGCAAAGGAATAGCGAATCGTCTGTGACATCTGCAGATTGGAGTATTACTTTGGAGCAAACAGGTGTTAATAATAATCTTACTCTTGTTCCAGAACTATCTACTTCTACATATACATTAAATGTTAAAAGTGAATCCGAAGTAGATGCAAAATATTCTATAGTTGTTAGTAATCTTCCTTCTGGAGTGGAAGTATCAATAGATGGTGAAACTTATCCACCTGTATCTAATGGATCTGTTACCTTTCCTAATGCTGGTACTATTCTGCATAATGCTCAAACGAAAACAAATACACATACATTGACATTTAGAGGCTTAAATGGAGCTACTGTTGTTAGTAATCAAGCCGTTAGTGTGAATGTTATTGCAGAACAGATTGTAGGAAGTTAATATATTAATATGACCTAAGTCGCAAGAGATGCAACATGAGGATTAAGAATAACAAAATAAAATTTTTGATTGTAAGCTTAATACTTTTTATATGTTGTCTTTTTGTTAGAACAAATGATACCCTTGCAATTTATAAATCAACTGTAAGTACAACGGTTAATTTAACTGTCTTGGATCCATCTACTAATTTTGTTGTTACTCTTGCTTTAAATGATGGTTCTGGCACAACTTCTACTGTAAATAAACACTATAATGAGCAGATGGGGTCTGATCTCACAACACCTACATTAGCAGATCATAATTTTATGGGGTGGTATACAGATCCAACTAATGGTACTAAAGTAAGTTCTTCTATAACTATTACATCTAATATTACATTTTATGCTCATTGGTCGAAGATTGTTTGTAAGAAAGTAACTAACGATACAGATTTACATAAGGAAACATGTAATACAACTAGTGGACATGGTTGTAGAATATCTAATGTTTATGCTTTAAATGATCCTATTACATATGGAACTACTGTTGAAAATGATGATCCGAAAGCGGGTGATGCATTTGATTGTGATGTTGATTATGATGGTGTTTACAACCCAGGGGATCCTTATACAAATGGAAAGTATACAGAAAGATTTTACTTTATAAGGGAGAAGGAAAATTCCGGAAGTGAAAATTCTGTTGTTCTAGTTTATTATACAAGTTTTGATGCCGATGGAAGGGTAGGTATACCACCTAAGGTTAAGAATGATATTGGGTCTTATCCTTATGTAGATGCACAGACTTATCTTCCAACTTCTACTTTGTGGGATAATCCGAAACTTGCTGATTTTGATGGTAACGGAAAAGTATCTAGATTTCTTACTTTAGACGATTTACATGAATCATGTGGTCCTGATACTACAGTTGCGCATTACCTAAATAATTGTGAATATTTACTCGAAAATTCTAGATTCCAATCTGAGGATCTAGGTAGGGCAGGTATATGGTTAGAAATGAGTGGTAATAAATACTATCGTATACAGACAAGTGGTTTAACTGTAAATACTCCTGATACAGGAGCAAATAGTGAAAATATGGTTCGTCCTGTTATTGAGATTCCTATTAGTGCTTTAGAAGGTTACATTAATGAAGAAAGGTATACAATTACATTTAATTCTCATGGTGGAAGCAGTGTTGATAGTATTAAAAGGTATAACGGTTATACGATAGGTGCTTTCCCTACAGATCCTACTCTTGAACATCACACCTTTGATGGTTGGTATGCAGATTACACATGTGTTAATAATAATTGTACATATTCTAATCCTGTAACAACATCTACTATTGTAACTAGTGATATGACATTACATGCAAAGTGGATATCATTATTGACAAAGACAGTTAGATTTGATGCTAATGGAGGTGAAGTCGAAGGAGAAGATTACATTGATGTTGTTGTTGATAATGGAGATACAATAGATCCATTGCCAGTACCAACATGGAGTGGAAAATATTTTACGGGATGGTATTTAAGTGATCTTACTACACGTTTTACAGAAAATGATCCTGTTAATAGTAATTTTACAGTTTATGCTCAATGGGAAGTTGCAGATTATGCAGCTGAGGTGAATGGTGTTGGTTATACAACCCTTGCGGATGCTATCGCTAGTGTTCCTGCTACTGGTGTTAAGACTGAGGTAAAAATATTAAAAAACCTCACATTAGCATCTGCAGATGTGATAACTATTCCAAATACGAAGTATGTAGATCTTAATCTAAATCAATACACTATTAGTGGAAATGAAGCGATTCTCTTTACAGTAGCTGGTGGAGGTACTGATGGTGCAAAATTAGAAGTTAGAAATGGAACTATTAACAATACAGGTAGTTATGCTGCTATTAAAATAAATAAAGCTAGTGGTAAAAAAGGTACTTTGTATATAAAAGATGGTGCTGTTATTAGTTCTACTGGAACGACTAATGCTATTCAAAATGAAGGAAATATCGAAATGACTGGTGGTACAGTTACATGTTCTGCTAATCAAGCAGCTATTAATAATGGTACGGTAAATAATTCTACGGCTCTTTTGACAATGTCTGGTGGTAGTATTACAACATCTAATTCACAAAAGGCACAGGCTATTTATAACAACTATGGTGCAACAGTAGAAATAAGTGGTACTGCCTATTTGTATAGTCAATCAAGTGATTCTGCGAATTTGAGAGGTACACTACATAATTACAGCGGTACAATGTATATCACAGGTGGAACTATCGTTTCTAAGAACTTTAATGCTGTTGTTAATAATGGAACAATGTATATTGGTGATGATGATGGAAATATAGATATATCTACTCCAGTTATGCGTGGAAAAGAGTATGGCTTACAAAGTACTACAACTACTATCTCTGTGTATGATGGTATCTTTGAATCATATAACAATTCTAGAGCTATTAGTGTAAGTACTGTAACTACACCTACAGGTATTAATTTTGTTGATAGTACAATAGATGTAGAGGGTGATACATATTATTCTACTTACTTATATTCTCCTACTTATAAGGTAAATTTCTATCCTGAGAATGGTGATAATATGTTCTATATTACTGTTAATAATGGTAGTACTATTGGTGGTGACATGCCATCTGATCCAACTAAGACAGATTACTATTTTGATGGTTGGTATGATGGAAATACTCAAATAACAAGTTCTACTACTGTAGATAGACTTATCAATGCTTATGCAAGATGGGTACAAAGTATCAGTAATGCAACTATAGCAAGTACTTTGAGTGTAGAGGTTAATGATAGTGAGACTATTGCAATAACAGGAACAGATTTAGAGTCTGTAACATACTCTTCTAGTGATACAACTGTTGCTACAGTAGATGCAAATGGAGCGGTAACAGGTGTTGATGTTGGTACTGCAACAATCACTATAACAGGTAGTAAATCTGGTGATACAAGAACAGTAACTGTTACTGTAACTCCAGATATGTTTACAGTAACATTCTTAGATTCTGATGGTCAGACAGAGATTTATACACGTAATGTTGCAAGTGGTTCATCATTAGGTGCTAATATGCCATCTAATCCAACGAATATTAATAGTAACTATGTATTTGATTCGTGGACAATAGAGAATACGATGTTGACATTTACATCTTCTACTCAAGTAATAGGAGATTTGAATGTAATAGCAAATTGGGCTGAAAAGGTTACTTATGCAACATTAACAACAAGTCCAAGTCCAATTGAAATAGGTATAGGAAATACAGGACAGATTACATTAAGTGCTACAGTACAAGGTGATACAGTAGAGAGTTGCACATATACTCCTGTAAATAGCAGTATTGCAACAGTAGATGCCAATGGAGAAGTGACAGGTGTTGCTGCAGGTACAACAGATATAACAATTACTGGTAGTAAATCTGGTGCTACGAGGACAGTTGCTGTTACAGTTGGTAACTATACAATGTATAGAGTGACATTCTTAGATGCAGATGGACAAACAGTACTGTTTACACGTGATGTTATGGGTGGTTCTTCATTAGGTGCATCTATGCCAACAGCAACGAAGACAAATTATATATTTAAAGGTTGGACGATAGAAAATACAATGCTAGCATTTACATCTTCTACACAAGTAACCGGAAATATAAATGTTATTGCAAGCTGGGATGAAACTATTGCTATAGCTACTATTACAACAAATCCAAGTCCTTTGAGAATTATGCTTGGCAGTACAGGGCAGATAACAGTTAGTGCAACAGGTGGTGGAACTGTGGAGAGTTATACAATCTCTTCTAGCGACACAAATATTGCAACTGTTTCTAATGGTACCGTTTACGGAGAGGATTTAGGTACCGTTACATTAACAATAACTGGTAGTGTATCTGGTTCAACACAAACAGTACAAGCTTCTTTTGTAAATTCTCATAAAGTGACATTCAAAGATGGTGATACTATTGTTAAAGAAATTGAGGTTGATGTTAATTCAACTATCGATCCAAGTGATTTACCCACAGATCCAGTCAAATCTGGTTATACATTTGATAGATGGTATTATCATGATGGAAATGATGTTACAACAACACCTCTTGATACTACGAAGACTATTACTTCTGATGAAGTATATGTTGCTGTATGGGCAGGAGCTAATGATGTGGCTGCAATAGGTACAACATACTACACAACTATCTATGCTGCATTGGCTGCTGTACCAACAACAGGTGTAGAAACAGAAGTAAGGATACTCCAAGATATTACGAATCCTTCTGGTAGAGCTACTGTCTCCGATGGTAGGAATGCTGTTGTTAATGGTAATGGTCATAGAATATCTTGTGGTAGTAGTACAACAGGTAATCTTATCTATGCAAATGGTGGAACGCTAACAGTTAAAAATGGAACATATACTTGTAATACTAGTGGTCTTGCAACATTAGAAGCTGCTTCTACTGGTGTAATTAATGTTATTGATGCAACAATAGAAAATACTGGTGATAGAGGAGCTATTTATAATTCAGGAACTGTAAATGTTTATAGTGGAACTATTACATCTTCTTGTGCTATTCGTTCTACTATCTTGAATGCAACTAATGGTTCATCATTGACGATGTATGGTGGTACAGTTACACAAACTGCGACTCATGTAACAGATGCAAAAGGTTATGGTGCTATTCAAGTTGGTAATGCTGGAGCTTCTGCTACGATATTAGGAGGTACAGTTACCTCTTCCTCTGATAATTCAGCGGCTGTTTATAGCAAAGGAACATTAGTTATTGGTACAAAGAATAATGCTTATGATGTAACAAGTCCTGTTATCCAGAATGCGAACTATTATGGTGTTGATTCCTCAACTACATATTCTATATTCGATGGAATAATCAAAGGTGTTCATTCTAGCCAAAAAGCTGTTAATGATTTCAATAAGATAAATGAAACAACAGGAATAGAAACTGGTTCTACAAGACAGACTGGTACAGATGGTGCTTACTACACTTTGTACTATACATTGGCATCAACTAAGTATCATATTGACTTGAATGCAGGAGATGGAGAAGTGACACCAAATTATGTAGAAGTTGATCTTAACGATACACTTACAGCGAATGATTTACCGACGCCAACAAATGGAGTTTATCATTTTGATGGTTGGTATACTGATTCTAATAAGCAAAATGCATTTACATCTATAACACCAACAGTTGCAGATACTGTAACATATTATGCTAAATGGTCATTTATATCATCATATACACCTGTAACTCACGATATTAATAGTGATGCTATGGCATATTACTTTAACAATATAAGTACATGGATTACTACAGATTCTACAGATCCATCTAACAATAGTGCAAATTATGATGATAGACATGCATTATTCTATAGTAGTATGAGTACTAATTTCTCAGACAATAATTGCTCTCAGTGTAATGGAGCAAATACTTGTACATCACCTGGTGCTGGAACATATTGTGATCAGCCTAAAGAGTTTGATACAGGTCTTCCAGATGATTTAGATGTCTACTTGTATGATAATAACCAGGTAGGCAGTCTTGTAACATATACAACATCAGAAGATGGAGTAATTTACAACATGATTCCAGGTCAGACATATTATTGGGAATCTCAATCAGACAGTACTAAATATGGTGTTGTTACTGCAACAGGTGAGAGAAGGACACTTAAGACAGATGTAAGAAATCTTCGTGATTTAGGTGGCCTGTCAGTAAGTTATACAGATATAGATACAGGTAATACTGTCACAGGAACAATAGATTATGGCAGACTTTATAGAGGTGCGCAGATAACATCTTCTACTGGTGTTTCAGACTTAACCAAGTTAGGTGTTACAAGAGAGATAGACTTAAGAGGAAATGGTGATGGAAATCAAACATATAAGATGGCTTATTACGATATAGGTACAAATCAAAGCTGGCAGGATATTGTAATTAAAAATTACCATATTAATCCAATTGCAACAACTTACTTACCAACTGAGGCTGATTCGTCAGATCATTGTAATTCTAACCATTCTGACAATTATGATACTCTTAAGATGGCTTTAAGAAAGGTTATGGAATATGTTGTTGAGAACCATGATAGTATCTACTTCCACTGTACAATAGGTACAGACAGAACAGGTACACTAGCATATTTCTTAGAAGGACTTCTTGGTGTTAGTGAGGAAGATAGATTGAGAGACTATGAATTATCATACTACTACGGTCTTACGAATCGTACACGTTTCCATGATTATTTAAGTGGTTCTAGTATCAACCCAAGATTTGAGTCTATGTATAAATCTTATCCAACAAATGCAGATATTTATAACTACTATAAATATAGAGAATATACTCCAGGCCCAGGTGAGATGACAGATGATGAGCTAATTACAGCATTCAGAGAGGAATTAATTCATTAAGAATTAATAAACGACTAGTAATAATAAAGAGGAAAATTTATTCTTTTTCTAAAGTAAATTTATTATCCTTACCATTGTTATCTGTAATAACGAGTGTGTGCTTATCAAAACGATATTTGTATGCATTTGCGGATTCATTTCCATCGTACAAAATTGTCAGTGTTGTATCATCTATCTCATAAGAACAGTCTAATCTAGCAACCTTCATCTCATAGGAACATGTTTTATCTTCATTAAAAATATAGTAGTACTCATCATTAGTTTCCATTGCTTTCCATTTCCCGATAATACTATTATCGTATTCTGTAGTTAAAACAAAATACCCAATGATTAATAATATCGGAATAATTGCTAAATAGTATCTTTTCATAAGTAGTATTTTATATTAACTGATAAAAAAAACAAGCTAGAACAATAATTGTACAGAGAAGAGAGTGTTATCATATGGTAATACAAAAGATAATACATTATAATCAACTATGAACATAAAAGAGAAAATACAAGATTTCTTTCATTCTTGGATAAATACATACAAGACATATCCTATTACACTTACAGTAATTTACCTATTAACATTATTCTCCTCTGTTGTATTAGATTCAATGATTACGGAGAGCAAGCTATTTCGTGTATTAGAAGATATATTACTACCTCTATATGTATCAGCAGCAGTATTAATTTTGATTACATTTTTAGTAGAAATCATTTGTAAGAAAAAGATTCATAAGTTTCTTTTCTCAATTTTGGGCTTTCTAGTATCGTTAGCATTTTTTATATTGCTTTATAAAGAAGTAGGGAATGAGTATTATTTTCTATACAGATTAATTGTTTGCTGTTGTATCTGTTTAGTTTGTTTTATCCTTTATTTCCTTACTAAAAAAAGTAAACTATCTTCTGAAAAGTATCTAGTATATGTTGTACAGAACCATATTATTATGGCTTTTATTTACGGAATAGTAGCTAATGGACTTATTTATGTTGTTCTCTTATTTACATTCTTGATAATTGGAAATGCAGAACACGGAATATTTGCTTCAGAGATTTTGTTATTTGGCTTCTTCTATGCACCAGAATATATAAGAATTATTACTAGATTAGGTGTAAAAGAAGATAAAACGTATCGTCTTACAGAGATTGTTTCTAAATACATATTAAAAGGAATAGTTATTACTGCATTTGCAATTATTTATATCTATATGGCTAAGATTCTTATTACTTGGAAAATACCTTCCAATGAGATTTATAGAATACTAGCATCTTTGTTTGTAGTTGGTTGTCCTATTTGGACTATGTCTAATGTTTTTACAGAGAAAAGATCTAAGTTACCGCTTTTCTTTATACCTTTTGTATTTTTAGAAATATTTTCTCTTGTAATGAGGGTTTATTATAACGGACTAACACCTGTAAGGTATCTTGGTTTTGTTCTTATTGTTTTAGAAATTGTTTACATTATTTTGTACTGTTTTAAGAAAGAACAGATTAGTAAGATTTTGTTTGTAATGGCAATTGCTACCGTTTGTTCTACTATTGTTCCATTTATTAATTTTTATGATTTATCTATTGCTGCACAAGAGAAAAATATTAAGGTTTATTTAGAAAAGGATAACTTATCCGAAGTTGAAAAGGGGAGGGTTTATTCTGCTTATGATTATCTTTCTTCTGAAGAGGGTAATTCTTCTT
>JAGDCC010000056.1 GCA_017958745.1 bacterium | reverse complement strand
TTCTTCTGTGTCTTTTATTTCGTCATCTTCCATGTTTGTTGTTAGTTATTACTAAATATCTAGTGTTGCTTTAGTTGCATAGTTTTGTATAAATCTTCTTCTTGGTGGTACTTCTGTTCCCATCAACATTTCGAAGACTTTCTCTGCCTCCTGTGCATCTTCTATGTGTACCTGCTTTAATACTCTGTTTTCCTTACCCATTGTAGTATCTCTTAGCTGTTCTGGGTTCATTTCTCCTAATCCTTTGAATCTGTTCTCTACTAAAGTCTTGCCTGCTGCTTTTTCCTTTCTAACAAATGCTTCTTTTTCTGCATCATTTAAGAAGTAGTACTTTTTCTTTCCTATCTCTACTTTATGTAATGGAGGTTGTGCTACGTATACATATCCGTTCTCTATCAATGGCCTAAAGAATCTGAATAACAAAGTTAATACAAGTGTTGTGATGTGTAATCCATCTACATCTGCATCACTCATGATTATTATCTTGTGATATCTCAATTTGCTAATATCCAAAGATGTACCTATACCAGTTCCAAGTGCAGTTGTTAGGTCATTGAACTCTTGGTTAGATAATACTCTATCTACTCTATACTTATTTGTATTAATAATTTTACCTCTCAAAGGAAGTATTGCTTGTGTGTGCCTATCTCTTCCCTGCTTTGCACTACCACCTGCAGATAATCCCTCTACTATAAATAATTCGCATTCTGCTGGATCCTTGCTTGTACAATCTGCTAGCTTTCCTGGTAATGTTGTTGATTCTAAAGCGCTCTTTCTTATAACTGCGTTTCTTGCCGCTTGTGCAGCAGCTTTTGCTCTGTTAGAAAGTATAGCTTTTCCAATTATTTCCTTAGCAATTGCTGGATTCTCGTTAAAGTAAGTTAATAATTCCTCCTTTACGACTCTTCCTACGATACTTTTTACTTCTGGGTTGTTCAATTTGATCTTAGTTTGTCCTTCAAACTGTGGATCAGGAACCTTAATGGATACTACAGCCGTTAGTCCTTCTCTTACATCATCTCCACTTAGGTTTCCACTAAGGCCTTTTGTAAGCTCTGCCTTTTCTGCATAGGTGTTTACAGCACTTGTTATTGCTGTTCTAAATCCTGCTAAGTGTGTACCTCCTTCTGGATTAATAATGTTATTTGTGTAGCATCTAACATTCTCATCCATAGTATCTGTATATTGTAAGGATACCTCTACCATTGTATCTCCATCTTGTCTTTGCATATAGAATGGATCATTACCTATTGTCTTGTTTTCTATGTTTAAGAATCTAACGTATGACTTAATACCATCTTCAAAATAAAGGTCATACTGTGTATTTTTTCCTTCTGTATTATCTTTAATTGTGATTCTTAATCCTGCTGTAAGATAAGCGTGCTGTCTACATTTTCTTATAATAATATGTGGATCAAATTTGGTAGTTGTAAAAATCTCTTCATCCGGCATAAATGTGTGCATAGTACCTCTTTCTTTGGTTGTTCCTATTTCTTTAACAGGAGCAACAGGTACACCTCTCTTATACTCTTGCTGATAAATTTTTCCATCTCTGTATACGGTAGTCCTCATCCATTTAGAAAGTGCATTTGTACACTTCATACCGACTCCATGTAAACCACCAGAAACCTTGTATGCACCCTGGTCGAATTTACCTCCAGCATGCAAATTGGTCATAACAGTCTCCAGTGTAGATACCTTTGTGTCTGGGTGTATATCTACAGGAATACCTCTACCATTATCTCGTACAGTTATTGAACCATCTTCGTTAAGTGTTACCCAAATATGCGTACAAAACCCAGCGATAGCTTCATCTACTGAGTTATCCAATATCTCTGTAAATATATGGTGTAAACCAGTAACATCTGTAGAACCGATGTACATAGCTGGTCTCATTCTGACAGCTTCTAGTCCCTTTAAGATTTGTATATTTGCTGAATTGTAGCTTTCGTTTTCTTCCATATCTTTAGTTTTCTAAATAGTAAACTAGTGTGTATTATACATTATTCTAGGTCCTAATGCTAAACCTCAAGTTGTATAAACATTGACTCTAATGTCAGTTTTCTATTGCAATTTGCAGATATCTTTTTTCTAGCATCATCTATAATCTGTAAATACTCTAGTACCTTGTTAGAGCTATCAATATTACCATTTTTTATTTCTATTTCAAGAGAATATCTTAATATTTCCTCTATTCCATTTAGTAATTCTTGAGATGTTTGTTTGGTTTCTGCATAACTTTCCGCTATTTGGAATTTTTCTAATATGTTTTTATTTAATATATCTCTATCTATTGTATTGCCATCTGTTATATCTATTGCTTTTTTTTCTGCATAGATAATTTTTGCTCTAGATCTAACAGTTGGTAATAAATTTTTTTCATTGTTAACGTGTAAAATATAAACAGAATATTTACTAGAGTCTTCTAATGATTTAAGTAATGAATTTTGAGCCTCTGTTGTGAGTTTTTCTGCATCTAATATTATTCCAAGCTGTATTTCTTCTTGGAATGGTTTGAATATCATTTGGTTTTGTAAATCCTTTGTCTCTTCTATACCGATGCTATTTTTATCTTCAGGATTTAACACGTGTATATCTGGATTATTATTTAGTTCCTCTATGTTTATTTCTTTTTTTAATAATTGGGAGATGAGATTTAATAAGTCTTCTCTATCTTCTGTTTTTCTTTGATTGACCAATATGTATACCATGTGTGTATTCTACCACATGTGTATTACAAGATTATTAAATTTGTGTTTTATATTTGGAAAAAATAAAACAACAGAATACATAAGAATTAGAGATTAAAAGAGATGGAAGCCTTTCTAAGGTAAGGTGCATAAGCACGATATTTGGAAAGGCTTCCAATAAATTGTATTAAAATAGATCCTCAATCCGAAGGTCGTCAAAGCTACCCATGGCCTTGTCTTTCTCGCTCAAGATGAGCTTCTTTGGATTGATGAAATCAGGATATTCAAAATGGAAGAGATTACTCTTGTTTTTCTTCCAAGGATTGAACCCACATTCACAATCTGGTGCCCAGTAGTCACTTACGAAATAAGTAAAGTGAACAGGACCTTTGCATGCGATAAACGCGTGTGCAAATCCCGCTGGTATGTAGAACCACGTGTGCGGTTTTAATTCGACATCTTGGATTTCTCCAAAGGTTTGAGAACCTTTACGAAGGTCTACGGCATAGTCAAAAACTAAGCCGTCTGAACGATCTCCAGTTCCCATTACTCCGACAAGCTTTGCCTGTGCATGGGGATTTTTCTGGAAATGGAATCCTCTGAAGATACCTCCAATACCATCACCACGGTCAATGCCGTCATCTACTGCTTTGGAAAAAGAGTGGTTCGCCTGCAGTTCTGGGAATTCAATTCCAATTTGTGCAAGGTCTCTCTTTGAGAAAGTTTCCTCAAAATAACCACGTTCGTCTCCGAATGCTTTGGTCTCTAGAAACATCAAACCCTCAATTTCAAAGGTTTTAATATTGGTTATAATCATTTTGCCCTCCTTTATATTTTGGTTTGATACATCCATCCTTTGTTATTCACAAGGATTTGGTATACATGTTTGTTGATAACAAGAACATAATGGTTCTGTTTCCCAGCAAGCCTGAACACAAGAATGTTTAGTCTTTTCCAGAAATTTGGTTTCTTCCCCAGTGCTCCGTGTTCCTTGGCTCGATTTAGGAAATTTCTAATCTTGAATTCCAATGAACCATTTCCTTCCTTTTTTGCCTGAACA
>JAGDCC010000055.1 GCA_017958745.1 bacterium | reverse complement strand
TTCTTCTTCATTTTCTGGAACATAATCAGGATTTACCCAAATAATTGTCTTAGGTGTTGCAATATTTGGATCTCCAGTAGCACTAATTACATAATTTGCTGCACCTGGAACAGTAATAAACCAACCGTAATCATAATACTCTACTGCTTCACTCTCCAAAGTATATTCGACACCATTGATTGTACATGCGGCAATGGCATTATCTCCAAATCTTGGTGTTACCTTAATAACATTGAACTCTGCTGGATCTGCTACTCCTGCTTCCTCTACAAGCAAGTCATTAATTACATAATCCTCTTGGAATATATCTGTATCGCCTATAACTTCCTTTCCATTAATTTCTATTATTGTATATGTACCATGTAAGTCTATATCAAAAGAGATATCGTCTGGACCACCAACCTGACCATGTCCACCACCTGCATAATCAACTAACTGTAGGTGTGGAGAATTATCATTGGTAAAGTCTAAACCATCAAAGATAGCCTCATTATCACCAGTTACAGTAAGAACCTGTCCATCATGTAATTCCAGGCTCATATTGTTGCTAGTGAAGTTAGCATCTAATACAAGCTTTACGTTATTTAAATCAGAGACATTAACAATTAAATTATTTCCACTGAAAGAATAACCAGTACCGGTTACAGTTGCAGTTACTTCTCCATCACCAACATAGAATGTTATTACGTCACCAGAAACTGTAGCAGCATCTAATTGGAATGTTATAACTTGGTTATTATTCTCATTAAAATGTGCAAATATTTCCGTATTACCATTTATTGGATTATTGAAATTGAAAGGTATAGAACATTCAAAATCTTCGTACCAATTCTCAAAGACAAAGCCATCCTTAAATGGATCTGGATTTGGTCTTTCTACATAATCACCAGCAACAATATTTCTGCTATCTAAGACGTCATTTCCATCTTTGAATGTAACAGTAAAAGACTGTGGTGGATTAGAATTATTCTCTTCAAAGACAGCCATTATACTAAAGTCATAATTCATAAGAGATGTTGTGTATGTTGGGTTAGAAGAATAGAGTAATCCTGTGTGATCTTCCACATAACTACTTTCTCCAATTATTCCTTCATACCATCCGACAAAATGGAATCCATCAATAGAATTTGCAGTAAGCGTAACCTCTGCATTTGCATTATAAGTTGCATTCATAGGACCTGTCATGTCAGTTGCATTAAGTTCAACAGAACTCCATGTGCCACCACTTTGAGATACTCCTACAGCGATATATGCGTGCTCACTCCACTTTGCATAGATTGTTGTTTCAGTGTTTATTGCTGTATGTTCAAAATCGAAAGGAATACTTAATTCTGCATCTTCAAACCAATCTACAAATACATTAAAGTCCTTTGTAGGATTCATAGCAGGTCTCGATATAATAGAGCCTTCATTTACAGTTATTGGATTAGCACCTTCCCAAGTTCCACCATTTAATTCAAAATGTACATCCTGTGTTGGTATGCTCTCAAAAACTGCACAGATATATCTTAATTCTTCCTCATCTCCAGGTAAGACTGTTACTCCTGGTTGGTATGTATAACTTGTTGTTGTTGTGATGAATTCTCCTACACATATTTCAGAATGGTCTACAGATTCTGGATCATAATCAATATCCACATGTTTCCATCCTGCAAATCGGTAATCTTCATGTGGTTGCGCTGTAACAGTTGCTTCTATTCCATAATAAATTGCTCCAACTGCAGGCTCAAAATCTAATTCTTCTCTAGAGGATAAATTCAAAGGATTTGGTTCATCTATTGTATACTGTATAGCTGTTGCACCACCATCTGTATGCCATACTTGGAATTGTAAAACTTGCCTTGTAGAAGAGGAATCTTCTGCAAAGACAGCTGTTAGATAATTAATTGGATCTTCAATACCAGCAACCATTGTTACTAATGGCTGATATGTATAAACTTCATCTGTAGATACTAGAGAATCAGAATAATAATAATCTGGTCCTTGTTCTGCATTAGAGACATACCATCCAACAAAATGAGACCCATCACTTGGTTGTGCTTTAACAGTAACAGAATCTCCTATTACAAAATCAATCATGTCACCATTTCTGTAATCTTCTCCATCTTGCCAATCTACCTCACTATTGTCATAATCCACAGCTATTGATCCATTTCCAGAGACCCAGATATTGTTATGTCCCGTAGCAAATACTGGCATTAAATTATAGAAAGATTCAGTAACTGTAAATGTATACTCTGCATCAGTAGTTAAAGCATCTCCTACTGTTCTCCACGCATGCTGTCCAGGAACTTGTTCGAATTCTTCACAATTAAACCATCCTATAAATATATAACGATTACTTGGAGTTGCTGTTAGTGTTAATTCTGTATTTTCTTCAAAAAAAGAACTTCTAGAACTGCTGAAAGATTCTGTTCCATCATATCCTCCACCAGATATTGTAAATGTTCCACTTCCGTTATATTCAACATCGTTTATTATCTGCACTCTTCTATCTGCATCTGCAAATACTCTCCCTATTGAGAACAAGGGGAAGAAGTTGGATAGCATAATTGCAAATACCATAAATAGAGAAAAACACTTTTGGGACAATTTTTTCATATATTTAAATAAACAACTTATTATTAGAGAATATATTTACAATACTCCTATGTAACAATGTAACATATATTTAGGAATTTTTATACTATCTTTAAAAAAATTTTTTATTACATGAGTATATAAAT
>JAGDCC010000001.1 GCA_017958745.1 bacterium | reverse complement strand
TTAAAAAAAATATTAAAAGTTGTTTTCTGTTGCTTCAAATGTTTGTGGTATTAACAGACATTTTAGCAACGGCGAAAAACATCAAACTTTACACCATATAATTGCAGGGGACTTATCAGAAATTTACTACTAAAAAATCGACCAAAAGGCGAGCTTTGTATAATCTGGTGGGAATAGATGGATTCGAACCATCGACCACGGCTTTATAAGAACCGCGCTCTAACCGACTGAGCTATATTCCCATTACAAAGCAGAGATATTTTAACAAATATTATAAAATAATACTACTATAAAAAGAAGCATAGAGAAATAAGAAAAATAGTAGGATATGCCCACAACAATGCATATTGCATACCCTACATAAATCTACAAACTTGTTGCATATTCCTCTATGCATTTTCCTCTAAATATTCCTCCAAACGAGAGAATAAGGTATCGATAACGCCGTAAGAATTGACACTTTTCATAAACTTAGATATCACCTTCCTGTTATATTTGGAAAAATTAAAAAGATGGAGTTGCATATCCAAATAATGCAAATTAGTGAGAATAAACGTTTCATCATCTCCACCGTATAAAAAGTTATACCCCATGTGAAGAGGCTGTACATCTAAATAACTACGTATTCTGCGATATAAATCGTAATACTGTTCACCCTCCTTTATAGAATAAACAATACCTACAAGCTTAACAAGAGCATCGTACTCCATCTCCAAAGAAAACGACAACTCTAACAAGCCATAACGCTGATCAGACAAGCCACACAAATCTTCCAACATACCGACCACCTTTTCTGATTTAGAACGAGCGACAACCTATAAAAAGGTTAATACACTACGATTATATTACAAGAATCAAATGTTAACAACATTAACCAACCCACTGAATATCCTCTAACTTACGTCCAACCTCAGATCTCTTGGAAATACTCTCTGTTACTTCATTAACATCTCTACCATACTTCATTCTAGAATACTGTTTTATTGTCTCAGCATTTTTCTCACTCTTAGGCAGATTAAAACCAGACTGAGGATACTTAGGACCATACAAACTATCCAAAGAAAAAGGAGATTGGTAACTACCATTGTTAAGCAACTTTGTATAACAATGTGCCATTCCCTGATTCACAAAATCATTAGCCTTAAGATATGGAGTAAACTGCGTCTCAAGGAAATTGCCATCATCTGCACTACATCTAAAAATAAACAAAGAACCTACATTACCAAACACAGCATTCTTTATATCCTCAGGCAACTGTCCAATATACTGATGTCCTATTGTTAAATTAAGTCTATACTTTCTTGCCTCAGACAAAATAGAACAAAACTCTTGTGTAGCAAAATTCTGAAACTCATCTACATAAAGAAAGAAATCCTTCCTCTCACATTCTGGAACATTCTCCCTACTTAACGCAGCCGCCAATATCTTCTGCACAAGTATAAGACCAAGGAAAGACATATTCTCCTCTCCAATAATTCCTTTGGAAAGATTAATAATCAAAATCTTCTGCTTATCCATAACTTCTCTAATATCAAAAGAAGATTGTGACTGACCGATAATATTTCTTATTGCAAGATTAGTAGTAAATTTATCAAACTTAGAAACCATATACCCCAAATTCTCTCCCTTAGACTTTTCATCCATACGAGATATCTGCTCTGTCCAATATCTTTTAACAATATCATCCTTAATAAGTGGAAGCCAATAATCCTTAACCCACTGTTCATCCTGCAAAATACGTACAACCTCTATAAGTGTTGAATCCTTTTTAGACATTGCTGTCAACATAGAATTTCTTACTGCCTGCTGGAAAATAGGACCCGTTGCACCAACCTGTCCTGTAGGATCGAACATCTTAATAAGCAAAGAAATAAAACTATTAACTATCTGATGTTTATTCTGCTCACTATAATATTCCATAATATTAAGACCAAATGGTCTATTGAAATCTCCTGCATTGAAATAAATAACATCCTTTATCCTCTCTGCAGGAATCATCTCTAGAATATTCTCAGCAGAAGTACCATGTGGGTCTATGAAACAGACACCATCACCATTATAAATATCTTGGATTATCATTCTTTCTAGGAAATAGGATTTTCCAACACCAGTCTGTCCTAAAACATATGCATGTCTTCTTCTATCGTTTCTAAGAAAGCATACAGGCTTAGCAGCACCCCTATAGACATTATTTCCTACCCATATAGTATCTTTAGAATTAATATCTGTACTAATTTCATTGTCTGCAACAAGTTCCTTGGACAGTAACCATACAATATTGGTTGTTGTGATATTTTTATTTGGGAAATGGTAAATAGCAGCTAATTCTTCTATGTTAAAGATATTGTTACTACGTTTATTAAATGGATTGAGATTAGGAACAGGTCCTCTTCTGTAAATATAGTCATTATAAAAGCTCTCCCTGTCTCTATCACTAATTTTTACTGTTCTCAATTTATTAATTCCTGGATTGCTATACTGTGCATATGCAGCAATTACATTATCTAAATGCATCTTAGCAATTTCTTTAGAAGGAGCACTAGATATTATTCTAATCTCTGCACACAAACCTAACTTAGAACCTTTCTTATTAATTGCCTGTATCTTCTCTTGGGAAACATTTATTTTTTTCTTTTCCGGATTAGCATTATTATTCTCTACACTACGAACAAAATTTTCTCCTCTTTTTGCCCAATCCTTATTTTCTGTATCTGGAGAAACAACCATTTGTATGGCGATACCTTCGTTTTCTGCCATATTACTCAAAGTACTTAAAACATTTGCCAAAGGATCTCCTTTAAAATCATCTGCTACTTTAAGTGGGCAATATGACTCCTCTGCTAATACTAATCTTGCACATTCTACATATGTATTTTTAGCAAATATGTTGTATTCATTAACAATATTTACATCTGCATCTTGGTAAGAACCTAATATCTGCTTTTGTACTAATTCTGAAAATTTTCTAGGACAATGTACAAAGAATCTTATTTCTCCTGGAAGACCTACAACCTCAAAAGAGATGCAGTTTGGTACACTAAAGAATTTTCCTAATCCTTCTGCCTGTCCACCTATCCCATATATATTTGCAAACATTTTTTCTGCAGCTCCTATTTCTTCTTCACCATCTCTTTGAACTCTAACTTCTATCAGCACACTATCTTTTGTTTTGTTATTTCTATCTTTTCTTATCAATATTCTTCTTACATACAAGACAACAAGTATTATTAACATAAGAAAAACAAGTACAAATGCCCAAGGTCCGAAATATAGACCAGAACCATTATTATCTATAATTGGAGTATTTTTAGTACCATAATAATCTTCGTAAGAGTTCAGGGAATATTCTGTGTCAGATCCTGCTTTTATACCATCCTCTGTTTGTAATGCGTATAATTCGTTTGAATACATATTGGCAGTTTTTATATTACTAGTACTAGAATACCACAGAAGAATAT
Organism: bacterium; assembly: GCA_017958745.1. Taxonomy (GTDB): domain Bacteria; phylum Patescibacteriota; class Dojkabacteria; order SC72; family SC72; genus UBA5232. Next base: position 4,378 of record JAGDCC010000001.1, on the reverse strand, counting down.
ATATATCTATAAATAATTAATGTTTAGATGAAACTTACTAAACAGCACCATCTGGAGCACCTCTTCCAGCATCCTTTATTCTTTGACCAAGGTCATAAGTTTTTTCTCCAGCATCCTCATTATATGGAAAACCAGAATGAGCACACTCTTTAGTACCATTATTATTACCATTTTCATTAGGAGTTACTTCATTTCCTTCCACATTGCCTGACTTCGAAGCTTCCTCACTCTCTGACATTTGTGTCTCTACATTGTCCGATTTTGAAGCTTCCACATTGCCTGACTTTGAAACTTCTACATTCTCTGATCCATTTATTTCCTCTAAAATAGAGCCTAAGATTCGATCCCCATTTGGTTCTTGATTACCAAGGTTATCTTTGATGGAATCTATTCCATCTACTTCACCTCTGTTTATATTTTTATCCTCTTCCATATGATTCAATTTATAATATAAATGGAATAATTACAACATTTTTACAGGACCTCTCTACTCTCTCTCAGCAATTCTCTATCTAAAGTTCTCTCTTTCTCCTTATCTTTCTTTTCATGTCTCTTCATACCTCTGCCAAGAGCAATCTCTACCTTTATCTTTCCATGTGTATCGTAAATAGACAGAGGAAACATAACAAGATTTTTAGCCTTCATCTTAGATGCAAGTGTAACCAACTGTTTCTTATTAACGAGAAGCTTTCTACTTCTCCTAGGGTCATAAAAAGAACTTCCATCGTATTTGTATTTAGGTATCTCAACATTTACTAGATATAGTTCACCATTTATTATTTTGGCAAAAGAATCAGTCATATTTGCTCTACCAGACTTAATAGATTTAACTTCTGCACCAGTCAGTACAACACCTGCCTCCATAGACTCTATAACCTCATAATTGTGAGATGCTTTTTTGTTTAATATTTTCATAAGGGAATTATACTACAAAGCAAGCTTCCAAACAGTATTTGGCTCAAGTATATACATAAATTTGCCTGCAGAATCTACAACAATATCTTTTACATCTGTCCAAACAAGTTCGTTGTCTCCTCTGTATTGGTACTGTTTTGTCAACAAAAGTTCATTTGGATGTAAGCTTTCAGATTCCATAGGTTTCTCAAAAGAAAGAACTCTCTTACCTTCTTTACTAAATGCATAAAGATTTCCACTAGTAGATTCTCCATCTGTATAACCACAAGTTAAAGTTCCAACATCTTCTATACCCGTGATAGAGACAGGATTCTCCGCCTGTCTTTGTTCTATATAGCTCCAACTAAATCTAATAACAGGTGTTGCAGAATTAGATATTATATATAAGCTCAAATCACTGAGAATATCCACACCATAAGAAAAATCTGTATCTTCTATGTATGTAGATATCAGACCATATCTATCTTCATAAGCGGCAGATGATTTAAGTATTGCAGATTTAGCTGTAGACAAGAAATAGATATTATCGCTTTCTGTAAGGGTAATCATGCTGGAAATACTTGAATCTCCAATATCCGTACCAGAAAGACCTGCAATTGCATAGATATCTCCAAAATTACCCTCATTATCAATAGCAGATTTAAGCATACCTGCAGTTTTATCATAGATATATAAGCCACCAACACCAAGTGATAGATACTGTGGATTTCTAAGTAGATTATTGCTGTTAGGAATCGTTCCTATTGTTTTATCCTCAAGACAAACTATGTAAATCTGTTTTTTACCACTATCTGCCAAAAGAATATATTCTTTACCTGTTTTTTTATTCAGATATATTTCTATATCTGTAAGAACGGATGCTTCACCTAAGGCTAACCTAGAATCAACAAAGTTTGAGAGGCCGTTTTCTTCTGTAACACCAGCAATTTTATAAAGTTCATCTTGGATAGATACCAACTTATTTTTTAATTCTTTTAATTTTTGTGTATCTTCTTTATTGATATTATCTGGAACAGATTCAAAGAGATTACTAGATTTAGAAAGACAAGATTGTGCTGTACCTTTATCTGTAGTTACACTATTTTGTGCATTCGTTAACAATTCTTCTATCTGGTCAAAAACTTTATTTGCTTGTGCACTGATAGCATTCTCCTCTTTCTTATGTTTCGTATAATTAATTCCAAAGACAAGTAATACAGCAATAAGAAGAACAAGAAGAACAATTTTCACTCTTTTGTTTCTAACGTTCTTCTCTTTGTAGGAATCTACTTTTACACCTCTTAAATAATTGTTATTCCTGTTAATATTTACAGTATTAACCTTAACATTAGATATCTTAGAACCAAGTTTCCTAAACCATTTCTTATTCCTAAACTTATTCCCAAGTTTTTCTCCTAAAAGTGAGAATATACTTCCAACTACACTAACTATTTTCCCTACAATAAACTTCACACATTTCCAAATAGATGCAAATACACTTTTCACACCATTTGGTATTTTAATACTTCTTATAGATCCTTTTATCTTTAATTTTGCCTTAACTTTGTTGATAATAACACTAACAAACAGGATACATTTTCTCAGAATATTTTTTACTTTGTTACCATTTTCTGAACTTTCTTTATTGTCGCTATATTTTGATTTTATATTGATAACCTCTTTATCATCGTCAACAACAACTTCTTTAACTTCTTCTTGTGCTTCTGGAATAATTGTCTCTACATCTTTTTTTTCTTTTTTATTTTTATCTACAGACAGATACAATAGTCCTTCTGACTCTTTAACCTTTCTACCAACGACTTTCACTTTATCTAAGAAATCATCTTCTTGAGAATATGGAGATATATCGTTTATGTATTGAGACAAAAACTCTTTTGTAGAAACTAGAACAGTATCTTTATCTCCAAGAACAATACCAGCTGTCTGCGCTTCCTTTTTGTTCATAACTTCTGACACATTGATACATTTATCTTTCTTGCATACATAGATATCACTATCTCCAAATTTTCCAATATATAGTCCTTCTTTTTTAACAAGAACAATTGTGAAATCCACATCTATACCTGTCTTTTCAAAATCTTTATCATTACGAATCATGTTTCTAACACGAGAAACACCATCGTTGATAGCATCTTTAAGTGCATCATTAGTACTTTTTGCAGGAGAATAAATATATCCTTCGATAATTGCATCTATCACAAATTTGCTAAGTCTCATCAATTGAGCCTTAACTCTAGACTCTACTCTAAAGAGGACATAAATATCTCCATCTTTCCCAGATTTATCATTTCTAGATGAATAATCACTTTTGTAGATAACAATATAAGAGTCATCTACCTTTTTGTTTCGGACAAATTGTTGAGCAGTAATTTCCATACTAAATAGTAACACATAAAACAGCAATTAAGCTACCTATAACTGTAATTGCTAAATAGGTAATAATCGCTAATCTAAGATATTTACTATTATCGTTATAAAATTGATCGTTAAGAGTTCTAAATCTTAAAACAATAAGTAAAGAAAAGAAAGCATTTGCAACCAAAACAAGAACGATTGGCAATCTAAGTAACTTTGCAAAATTTATTGTGATAGAGTTTGTCGCTCTTCCTCTAAGAAATTTTGTTGCATCGAATTGGTTATTTGTCATTTTTCTTCACGTCTAATTCTTCCAAAAGATTATTTAGAATATCTCTAACTAGCTTAGGGTTAGAAATATTATCGAACTCAATTTCTGCCTTTGCACCTGCAGTTTGGATATAAACACTTCCTATATCAAATAAACTTTTAATAACACCTGCTTGCTTAGATGTTATATCCTCTATCTTGTCTAATCTCGCTTCAGATATTTCACTAGTAAACAAGCTCAAGAAATCACAATCTATAACTCTTTTGTTTGTAATAATATTTACATTGTAATACCACTTAAGAAATCCATACATTAAAGAAGATACAGATAAAAGAAAACAAAGTACAAACAAACCAAACTTAAATGATACTTCTGCACTAGCAAATAACTTACTTAGAATAAATGGCAATATTAGTAAACCAATAGACAGAAGAATGTAACTGGATTGAGACATCCAATGTGTACGAATTACAAGTACAATATCTTCTTCTTTTTCTTCCCCAGCAAACCTTAACTTCTCAGGAAAAGGGTCAAAGAACAATGTTTTTCTTTGTATGCATAATTTATCCCTTAAGCCAATTTTAGGATAATCAGCAGCTTCCTTTTCCACAATAATTTCTTCACTCTTGTTTTTTTTCTTTTCTACCTTCTTAGCCATAATATAAGATATCACAAAATTAGCTTTATAACAAGATTTATTAGTTCTTCTCATATATATTTCCTTTATAATTAAAATATATGCTATACTGTTTTGAGAGTAACTGCCTATGTTCGAAATAAAAAAAGAACAAAATTCTATAAATCTTCTTTATCCTATTAATTCTAGTAGGTCTTTTT
>JAGDCC010000054.1 GCA_017958745.1 bacterium | reverse complement strand
TTGTTGTTATTATTGTCATCATCATCGTCTTCTGTAGAATGTTCTGTTACAGCAACAAATCCAGATGCCTTACATGTTGTTCCATATTCTGCACACAACACCTTCTTAGAAGAGCTATAATAACAAGTACAGCCATTTTTTGCTTTGCAATCCCTATCCTTAGAAGAAACAACTATCTTATCTGTATCCTTACCACAAAAATCTCCGTAATCTTTACCACTCCCATCACCACTCTCATCCGGATCTTTAATTACTTTGTCATCCCCATCATCATCAATACCTGGTGTATCTACTCCAATAGGATCTGTCGTTATAGGAGTATATTCTGTATATCCAATATCTGCCATAGGAGAAGAATCACCCTGTCCAGAACACTCAATCTGTAATGCTTCTGCTGTTTCTCCATTCGTAAGCTTCTCGTATGTAATCTTTGTATCTGCAAGCGCAACCTGTCCATTATAAGAAAGGATTGTTGCATAATACTCTTGTAATTCTTGCATCCAATTGTATGCCATCATTAGATAATATGGAGTACCACACCCCATGTAATAAGAAGATGCAAACTGGTAAAGTTTAGGGTCAGATTGGATTTCTGCAATAGCATTACCATACTCACTAGTACTCATTTGAGACAATGTCTGCTCTAATCTTTCTCTTGAACACTGTGCACTTATATAATTATCCTTAGCAGATACCAATGATAAATACCACCTTAACTGGTTGCTATAATTTTTATCAAAAGCACCATTACCAAAAGTTGGTAAAATACCAAAATCTCCTAATGGAATATCCATATAATTAGTATAATTACTAGATGCAGATTCATGTATCCACATGGATAACGTAAATATTGGATCTACACCTTGGTCTTGAGATCTACAATATGTATCTGCAAAACATCTTTCGGCGTTCATGTTACCAGACATTCTTACATACTTTTCTTTCAAATACTTAGCAACATCTAGTTTAATTTTCAACTTAGGTATTTCAACATAACCGGAAGATACCGTTGCATTAGGCTCACAATTTGCCTCTCCAGATGCAGCATACGATTTGGATACAAAATCTTCCAATGTATAAAGTTTAGAAAAAATATTTACAGACCAACCAGTTTCACTACTTTCTTTATAATACTCCGCATATTTTTCTATTTCATAATCATGATTCATAGAATCAAAAGCCCATGTTCCATGGTCTTCGGTATTTAACATTTGTAAATCATCTTCAACTCTAACAAGTAACAAAGTCCTAGGCTCATCTTTACCTGTTTCTATACTTGGCAAAGAGATAGAATCTTCTACACTCTTTGTTGTAAATGTAACTCTCTTCTTTGTTCTTGCATCCGCATTAATTGTTAATGTGTACTCTTCTCCATCATCAAGATTTTCTATAGTTGCCGTATATATTTTCTTTCTATCTCCTCTATCTGTTCCAATCTCTACAATACTATCTACATTACTTGTTTTAAGAGTCTCACTATTTACATAGGTTATATTCTGTTTATCTACACTGGCATTAGATTTCCAAAATACATTTACAGAAGTAGTTGTATTATTTGCAATAACAATAGAATCTACAGTAACCCTGTTAATTAGAGATTTCCAATTACTAATTACAAATACCGCATTGAGAAGAAACAGTACAAATAATATCCAAACATAAACTTGAGGAACTTTCTTAGAATATCTTTTAGATTTAGTAACTCTTATTTTTCTTGCCATACAGATTACACCTAATTAATATACATTATTACATTAAGAAAGGATAAGTTCAACAGAAGCAAAGTAATATTATCTAGATACAATCATCACAATTATCTTTTTAATATGATATAACTATTAAAGATATTTGGAATCACATTATGAAAAAATACGATGTCATTATAATAGGATGCGGGCCAAGCGGCGTTGCAGCTGCAAAAATTTTGAAACAAAGCAATGTATGCTTTTGTATTATCGACAAAAACAAATTTCCAAGAGAAAAATTATGTGGAGGAGGATTAACACATAAAACAACATCATTACTCAAAGATTTAGACTTAAGTCTAGACAGTATTAGTTACAAAAGCAGTAAAGATATAGATTTATTTGCCAACAACATAAACAAAACTATTTCTATAACACACGACATAGTTATGATTGACAGATTAGAATTTGATTACAACAACTTAAAACAGGTTATAAACGACAACTTGTTTGAAAAAGAAGAGATAATTAGCATAGAAGACAACATTTTAACAACCAATAAAGATAGATACCATTTTAAATATATATTATTTGCAGATGGAGTAAACGGCTATAGCAGGAAATTAATAGACGACAGAGAGTTTGGATTTTGTGTAGAATATAGTTCCGATATTAAAACCGATAAAACAGTTCTAGATTTTTGTGCAATAGAATCTGGTTATGGTTGGATTTTTCCAAAAGCAACACACACAACAATAGGAATTGGTAAGTTTAACAATAAGAAAGTAGATTACCAGAACTTATTATGTGATTTTGCGCAAAAACATGGTTTCCCAATAGATAAAACAAGAATACGAGGATATCACATACCAGTTTTCTCTAGAGAAATATATAAGAAATCTGTTATAGATAACCAATATATTTTAGTTGGAGATGCAGCATCTTTAGTAGATCAAGTCAGTGGAGAAGGTATTTATTATGCACTAGCATCTGGGAAAGCAGCCGCAGAGAGTATAATTACATGTATTAAAGAAGAAAGAGAATTGAATAAAATATACTTTGAGAAAACGAGAAATATTTACAAGAAATTAATTAAAAGAAAGGCGTTGAGCAAGCTTCTATACTCTAGATACGAAGATTTATTTATAAAAATAGGTCTGAGTAATAAATACTTCATAAACTACATTGAGAGATTGTTTGGATAAGAATAATATGGTGGGTACACGGGGACTCGAACCCCGAACCAAACGATTAAGAGTCGTTTGCTCTACCGATTGAGCTATATACCCACATAGAATACAGCACTATTATAATATTATTTACACCAATTTGTCTACTTTTTAGAAGAAAGAATTTTATCTAAATCTTCTTTTAAAGAATCTAAATCTGTATATAAAACACCAACCATATCTAAACTATTAGCCATATCTATATTAGCTTGTCCGTCATCAATAAGAATTATTTCTTCAGGTCTAACATTCAATTTATAAAATAAGGTATCAAAGGCATCTCTACTTGGTTTCTGTGCATGTTCTGTAGGAATAATAGAATCAAAAAAATGTAAGAAATGAAAAGAATTATCATACTTGGTAATAGTACCAGTACTTGTGTTAGAGAAAATATACAAAGAATACCCTTTTTCTTTTAATTCATTTATATAAGAAACAAGCTCAATATCTACACTCCTACTAGAAGGAGTGTAGATAACGCCATAAAAATCAAAAACTAGATTTACCATTTACTCTGCTTTCTTCATTTCTATAACGACCTGATTTGGAGACAAAGAAGCACTAAGCTTAAATTCATAATCTGATGTTCCTGTAAACACATAAGAGCTAGAATCACCTTCTTTTGTACACTCAAGAACAATACCACTTGAAATATATATCTTACTAGAACAAATACCATCTCTAGCCATTGACTCAAATACAACATTTACATTCTTATCACTATCTAACTTAGCACTAACAGAAGGAATTGGATTCTCTCCGTCTGCAGATACTTGCCAGATAAACTTATATACACCTCCGACAGCAGAATAGGTATAACGGACAATATTAGCATTATTCTCCTTGGTTGCACCCTTTATTGTTTGTAGCTTTTTAGAAAATTCTGTACTACCTAAATCCTCTGCAGTTGTATTACCAGAGGATGGATATTTAACATACAAGTAAACAATCCATTCACCATCACTCTGCTTCTTACTCTCCAAATAAAATCCTGTCTTAGAAGAAACTCCAATATCATAGACTTCCTCATCCTCATTAATCGTTATACTTCTATAGATTCTGTAAACTCCCTTCCTGTTTATATCTCTACTTTCCTGATGTAGTATTCCAGCATTATCTCTCATTACATCTTGGATATTCATTTCAATAGCACCTAAAGATGCATTATATGTTGCAGAAACATAAGGAGAGACATTAACGAGAGACTTCAGCTGATCTTTTATAGGTTTACAATCTCCATCAGCATCCTTATCCGTACACATATAAGAATCGATCTCTTTCAAGGAAAATGAAATTTCATAATATGATTCCCTCGCTACATTACCAATTTCTTCAATATTAAACTTTCTAATACTTTCCTCTCCAACCTCCATACTATCTGTTACAAAAGAATAGCTATTTACAGAAGAATTATCCTTCTGCGCAGCACTATTATCCCCCTTCTTTTCACTATCCTTTTTATTATCCTTGCTATCTTTCCTGTCATTATTGCTATCATTATCATCATCGTTGATAGTAATGCTTTGCTTACCTTTATTTGTAGAATAACCATTCTTGGGTGTTCTAATAACTAGGAAAATAACTATTGCAATCACAAACAAAACGACAAAGAATATAATCCTTCTCTTTGTCTTCTCTTGAGATGATACTGTATCCATATTTTTATGAATAATAATTAAAATTTAAATATATAAATATAACACAAATTTTCATATTGTTATATTTTTTCTAAAATGATACTATGACATCATGAAAAGAATAGACGTTAATGATAAAAAATTTCCAACAGTTACAGTAAGTGCAATTGTAGATAAGAAAGAGGAGGAAGTTAAAGAAAAAAAGGAAAATACAGTACTATTACAAAGTGGCAGAGAAGAGACAAATGGAAAAGATGTTAGCAAAAATACTCTTAACCACAAGCTTGAAGACATAGATAAGAATATAGAAAAGAGTAAAGAAAGCAAAGATAAAGAATCTAAGAAGTTAGATGATTTACATAAAGAAGAAGCTCAAAAGAAAAAGAAGAAAATAAGCAAATCGATGATTGCGTTCATAATTGTTGCAGTCATATCTGTTATTGGGATTGGTGTGTTTTACTATTTCGGAATATATAAAATTACACAAAGCAGAAACTCTCTTGCATTCAAAGGAAATTATGTTGAATCCTACTCTAGTAGTACAAACGTATTTAAAACAACACTACCACTACTCTCTGCTCCTCATGAGCCAAGATCTGAAGAAAGCCCATTAAACGGTCTTCTATTTACTAATGCAGAAATTACAGAGATGAAGAAAAGAAGACCAATTGCAGTAATGATTAACAATCATATTGAAGCAAGACCACAGTCTGCCTTAAACAGTGCAGATATTGTATACGAGACAAATGCAGAATCTGGTATTACAAGATTCTTAGCATTCTATTGGAGTGATACAACACCTGCTAAAGTTGGTTCTATTAGAAGTTTAAGACAATATTACCTAGAATGGTTAAGCGAATACGATCCAATCCTAATACACGATGGTTGTGCACAAACAAATAATCCCCTGACAAATGCGTGTGGCAATGTTTATTCTTATGGAATAAAAGATATTGCAACATATGGAGCATGGAGATACAACGATGGTAGAAGATTTGCTCCACACAATGAATACAGTTCTCTAACAAAGGCATGGGAATATGCAGAGAAACTCGGTTGGAACAATTTTCCAGAAATAGAGAGTTGGAAATTTAAGAAAGATGAACCTAACACATCAAGTGCATCTAAGGTATTAATAAAGTTCAGCACAGAAGTTCCTGCAAATGGAAACACATATTATGCGACATGGGTTTATGACTCTACACGAAATGTATATCTAAGATACACAGGAGATATTGCACATATAGACCAAGAAACAAACGAGCAAGTCTATACAAAGAACCTTATTATCCAAAGAGTTAAGATGATGTCTGCAGGAGACGATAAGGGTCGTGTCATAATTACAACAATAGGAAGTGGAGATGCCGTATTCTTTATAGATGGAAATGTAACATACGGTACATGGTCTAAAACTTCTAGAACAGCAAGAACACACTATTATGATAGTAACGGAGATGAAATAAAACTTAACAGAGGAAGAGTCTGGGTGTCAGCTGTACCAACAGATGTCGGAGAGTATACAATCTTACAATAATTATCCATTATTGAAATCAAACAAATATCGAATATTTTAGTAGACACAGTTTTTTTTTCTGCTATAATTCGTGCAATAAAGTTAAACTGTTATACACACGGTATGTCTACATTAAAGAAATTGTTTGTATCAAAAGTACGTATAGAAATATTATCCCTTTACTTACACGATTTCGATGCATCTTTCCATGTTAGAGGTTTAACTAGAGAACTTAACGAAGAAATAAATGCAATAAGAAGAGAAGTTGCAAACTTAGAAGAAGTTGGAATACTAAAATCCCAAAAAGAAGGTAACAAATTAGTATACAGATTGAACAAAAAGTCCCCTATTCTCTACGAATTAAGAACTATTTTCTATAAAGAATCAGAAATAGGACAAAAACTGTACAATGCACTAAAAGGGATAGAAGGAATTGATTGTGTAATACTCACAGATAGTTTTATTAAGAACAAATATAACAACAACACAGATGTAGATTTCTTATTTATAGGTAGCATGAAAGTAAGAGAAATATCTACTGCTATGAATGACTTAGAAAAAGAATTAGAAAGAGATCTAAGATACAGTGTCATTACAAAAGAAGACTTTGAATTCGCAAGAAAAAAGAGAGAAGCATTCTTGATGAATATATTGGAAAACGATAAAATCATCATGCTCGGTAAACAAGAAGATTTATTATAATTACTACTATGAAAAAACAACCAAAAATCACATTCAATATAAAAGGCATTCTTAGTTTTATAGTACTCGCACTAATATCTGCAGTTATGCTCGCAGCAGTATTTATTGCATTACCATACACCGAGAAGCTCACAGATATCGTATCTTTCAATCTTGTTACAAAAGATCAGGATTACTGGACTAAAGTTTACACAGTATCTGTTGCATCTGGAAATAAAAAGGAAATAGAGGATACTAAAGAAATAATATACAAGAGATTAAGAGATTTTGGAGTAGAAAGGGTCAATATCTCTATCGGAGAAACAACATCAGAAGAAATAGAAGTTACAAGTGAGACGGAAGAAACAACAGAAGAAGGAGAGGAAGCAAAGGAACCAGAAAAAAAGACTGTATACAAGACACCTTTATACATTACAGTTACAACAACAAAGGATACTGCATACATAGAACCACTAGTATCATTACAGTATGAATACAAAGTAATGACTAGAAAGAATGGTATCAATTTTGATGATTCCTCCAATGCAATGGCTGCATATTTAGAAGAGAACTATAACAAAACCGATTTTGACCATACAGCATTTAGAAGTGTTTACATTACAAAGCTAGGAACATCTACAGGAGGTAAGGCATATTTCGTAATATTCAAGCCTTGGGCACACAAAGTCGACGACCTTAGGCATTTCTTAGAGGAGCATGCAGGAGATACAATAGGTATCTGTGTAAACGGAATGGTTTACCAGTATAATGTACCAGATACAATCTCTTCTAATGTAATGCTTTATACTTCCACGTATGCAGAAAATGCAGAAGATGTAAAAGAATTGTCTGCTTTATACAACAGTGGGCACATACCAGTAGAACTCACCCTCGAGGATACAGAAGATAAAGATACAGATATTGTTTCTATTAACTACATAAAGGTAATGTTAGGATTTGCTGCTGCACTTATCGTTGTCTATCTATATATGTTTATATTCAAGACAACAAAGAGGATAGAATTAGTACAGTCCTTGCTTACAACTGGAATTGTACTCTCGTTATATATCTCATATCTCAAGATTACGGATACACCAATAGATTCATTTATACTTCCAATAGAAGCAATCATCACAGCAATTTTGGTTAAATCACTTGCAGGAAACAGAGATTCCATGATCTATATAGCTACTGCATTTATCATCACCTTGATATTCTCATCTATTTGGGGAACAGCAACAATCGTACACTTCTCAATCCAGATGATTATTCTTACAGCACTTTCTTGCATACTATTGCCACTTACAAAATGGTATATAAATAAAGTTAAACATTTATAATTATTATGGAAATATTTACAACAGTTTGGAAAGATTGGACCATGTACCAGAAAAGTAGTCTACTACTTATGGGAATATGTATATTCATAATATTGATATCCTGCATATATATCATTACTAGAAACAGAAGACTTATCATACATGCAATAGCATCAATATTATGCTCAGCAATTTTTACTGTTGGAACAATGGTTATTCTACATGTCGTCTTTGACGAAAGAATCTCCTACATTTATATGCTAATACCATTGGTAGTATTTCTAGTAGATATAATTAGCCTCTCCATGAATCTTGGTTATTACACATCTACAAGAAACAAGAAATCATTCTCTCCAATATCTGTAAAAAAAGAATTACTACGAGATTCCCTACAATTAAGCATATTTATAATACTACTATTCTCCGCAATATCTGTATTCATGGGAGGAGCATTATTCACATTTGTAATTGCAATGGGTGCAACAGCATTACTTATCCCATGGACAAACTACCTCCTACTCTATTGGATTTATAGATAGTATAATAATCGTTAATGGATAAACTAATCGTAATAGCAGGAACAACCGCTAGTGGAAAATCTCAGATAGCACTAGATTTAGCAAAGAAAAGAGATTGTGTAATAATAAATGCAGACTCTAGGCAGGTATACAAAGAAATTTCCATAGGAACGGCCAAACCAACATTCCAAGATTACAAAGATAATATTGGCTATATAGATAACATTCCACATTACTTATATTCATATGTATCCGTAAAAGAAGATTACAACCTATACAGATACCAAAAAGATGCATACAACACATTAAAGAACATTCCGCCAAACAAAGTTCCTATCTTAGTAGGAGGAACAGGATTATACATAGATTCCGTAGTTTATAACTATAAATTAGTAGAACATACCATCGATAATAA
>JAGDCC010000053.1 GCA_017958745.1 bacterium | reverse complement strand
GAGCTTTATCTCTTCCCCACTCTACTAATCTAGGAAACCTAAGAGACAGACCCCCTCCTATATTGTTATTACTAGAGATTCTTTTAGTAATGTCATCTGCTTCTACAGTAAAAACAATACGCGGAAAAACCCACACATCTGGAGCGAGAGAATCCTCCACTAATACGTTTGCAGGCTTTTCTTTTAGTGTATCCTTAGAAAAATCTTCTAACATTCTATGCATAAGATCATCTGTAAGACCTGTTCCAACTTTACAAATACCTTCATATGTATTGGTCTTATCATTATAAACAGCACCAAGAACAGCTCCAATACCTAAATCTGCTCTTCTACCTGAGCCATAATAGTACCCAATGCATACCAAATCTACAGTATCTACAAGAGAATTTAACATAGACTTTTTTAATTTAATCCACTGGTAATTCCTATCTCCAGGACAATATTCTCCGTTACACTGTTTTACAATAATTCCTTCGTTACCAGCATCTACATTCTGGTTAAAAATATCCATTAGACCATCCATATCCTCTACTTTATCCGTTGTACATTGTTGGATATTTTTTTCTTTTATGTGTAAGTTAGAAAGAATATTTATTCTATTTTCTGTTTCTTCTTTTATTAATTCTTTACCATTTAGGTAAAGGATATCAAAAGTCATAGCTTTCATTGGAATTTCCTTTTGTTTACTAGAGACATTTGTTTTTCTCCTTCTCTGCATAGTTTCTTGGAAGGATAAGAACTTATCTCCATTAAAGCCGAGTGCCTCAGAATCCAATACAAACGATTCTTCTTTTATATTCTTCGCACTTTGCACAATCTCTGGAAACATATCTGTAACATCTTCTAGATTTCTAGTAAACAATCTAACTTCTACATCATCATTATCTTGCACTGGAGCAAAAAGAGATGTTGGTGCAGATACAACTTCCTTTTCCGTATATTTTTTCCATAACATATTTGCAAAATCCGCTGGCTTATTTTCTATTTTGTATTTGTGTATTTGGCAACGAAGTCCATCAAACTTAGGTTGTACAAGAATTGGCATGGAGAATCTTTGAAATACCTCGTCAAAGCTACCTACTCTCTCAACTAATCGTGCCAACACTGGAACACCTGGTGTTAAGTGAATATTTTGGATATTAGTTAAGACATTTTCTTTATTTGAGTCTTTTATACACTTACATATATATCCAATATCTGTACATACCCCATATGCTCTATCTAGTTCTTTTCTTAAACTTTTATCTCCGGACATCATGTAGGAGAATGTATCCAATAATGTTTTAGCATTTATTCCGAATCTTAGTTCTCCACAGATTATTCTAACAAAATATTTTGCTTCCAATGGAGACATTTGTTTTATTACACTGAACACAAGGTTATTTTTTCTTTCTACAGCACCTTTTCCAGATATTTGTATTATTTGCCAAAGTATATCGTATAAAGACTCTAGAGTTAGATTATTACTCTTAAAATCTATCGCAGATACAGTATCATAAATAGTATTTCCAATATCGCCAGTCTGTATCCTTTTTTCTTTTATATCTATATCTTTATGTATAGCTTTTATGTAATT
>JAGDCC010000008.1 GCA_017958745.1 bacterium | reverse complement strand
GATGTACTAATTCTCTTCAATGATGTAATAACAGGTTCACCATTCTTATATGAAAGAACAACATTGATTTCTCTTCCATCTTCAGATACAGAATAATCCTCTATCATCTGCTCCTTCTTGAGAACATCCAAGATGTTTCTGTTCATGTTTGTGTTAATGACAACAACATCTTCTTTCTTCCTCATTATTGCATTTTGTATTCTTGCTAGTAAATCTGCTATTAAATCGTTCATATTTTTATTAATAAATTACCAAATAGATTTTTTAACTCCAGCTATTTTTCCTTCGCTGGCCAATTTTCTAAAACATATTCTACATAATCCATAATGTCTTAAATAAGCTCTTGATCTTCCACATAACTTACATCTGTTATAGACTCTTGTGCTATATTTAGACTTCTTCTTCAATAATTCTGCTTTGTGTTCTTTAGCTGTTGTTGACATCTTTTCTAAAAGGGAATCCAAATTTATCTGATAATGCTTTAGCATCTGCATCATTCTTTGCTGTAGTTACTATCGTTATTTCTAATCCTCTAATCTTTGTAACATTGTTTGGGTCTATTTCTATAAACACTGTGTGATCATCAATTCCTAAAGAGAAATTTCCTGCTCCATCAAAAGATTCAGCAGATAATCCTCTAAAGTCCTTTGTTCTTGGTAATACGATATTTACTAATTTATCAAAGAAATCCCACATTCTCTCTTTTCTCAATGTTACAGAAACACCAATATCCATTCCTTCTCTAATCTTAAAAGCAGAGACTGCCTTTTTAGCTTTGTTTACAATAGGCTTCTGTCCAGATATTTTTGTAATAATATCTTTTATTTCATCCAACGCAGCTTTATTAGCAACAGCTTCTCCAGCTCCAACATTTATTACTATCTTACTCAGGGTTGGGACTTCCATTATATTGTCATAATGCAATTCATCCTGTAACTCCTTCTTTATTGTTTTGTTGTATTCCTCTAATAATCTATTCATAATTTTTACTTTGTCTTATTTTTCTTTTCTTCTTTTTTATTTGTTTTTACCTTAACTTCTTTTACCTTTTTTCCTTCCCTAACAGACTTTTTCTTTGACTCTACTTCTGCTATTTCTTTTCCACATTTTGCACATACTCTAACAACCTTTTTATCATCTTTCTTCATCTTAATTCTTGTTGCTTTTCCACATAATGGACATATAAACATAACCTTAGATGCAGGGAATGGCTTTTCTATTGTTATTATCTCAGATGTTCTAGTTCTTCCATCTCCCTTTATATGTCTCTTATATAGATTTAATCCTTCTACAACTACTGTGTTGTTCTTTGGGTTAACAACAGCAACGACTCCTGTCTTTCCTGTCTCTTTTCCATATAAAATTTTTACTTTGTCTCCTTTTTTAATTTTCATATGCTTCACTTATAATACTTCAGGTGCTAAAGATACAATTTTATCAAAGCCCTTATCTTTTAATTCTCTTGCTACTGGTCCAAAGATTCTACTTCCCTTAGGAGTTTTATTCTTTGGATCTATTAAAACAGCTGCATTGTCATCAAATCTTATGTATGTTCCATCCTTTCTCTTAATTTCCTTATTTGTTCTTACTATTACTGCCTTACATACTTCATGTCTTTGAACAGCACCATTTGGAGCTGCTTTTTGTACCGCAACTGTAACAACATCTCCGATAGATGCATATCTTCTCTTAGAGCTTCCTAAGAAACCAATTAGCTTTGCTTCCTTTGCTCCACTATTATCTGCTACTGTTAAAAGAGTTTCTTTCTGTATCATTTTATTTCTCCTTCTCTACAACTATCCATCTTACATTTTTAGACAATGGTCTACTTTCTCTTATTGTTACTTTATCTCCAATATTCAAATCCTTTTCTGTTCTAGCAAAGAAAACTTTCTTTCTTCTTACAATCTTCTTATAAACTGGATGTGATTCCAAAGTATCTACTTGTACTCTAACAACTTTACTCATAGAGTTACTTATAACCACTCCATTTATTTCTCTTTTTTTGTTTGTTTTCTTTTCTTCCTTTTTCATATATTTTTAATAAGTAACGGTCTGTATTTTATCAATATTTTACAATTATAACAAGCAATTTATTAAATTTCTGTTCTGCTTACAAATTTAGTTTTTATACAAAACTTGTGTGATGCTAATCTCATTGCTTCTTTTGATGTTGCTTCATCAACACCACCTATTTCCATCATGATTGTTCCTGGTATCACTACTGCTACATATCCCTCTACTGCACATTTTCCTCACATCATCTTACTGTTTGTTGCTCTTTGTGTGTAAGACTACTGTGGGAATATCTTTATCCATACTTTTCCTTTTCTCTTTGTATAACCTGCAACAGCTCTTCTTGCGGCCTCTATCTGTCTTGCATTAATCCATCCATTTTCCATTGCTTTCAAGCCATATTCACCAAAGGTTACTTTGTTGTTAGCTGTAGCAACTCCACCCATCGTTCCTCTAAACTCTTTTGGAAATTTTCTTTTCTTTGGCTGTAACATAGTTTCTAATTCTAAATAATTTAATCTTCTTCTGTTTCTATATTATTTTTTTCTCCCTTACATATCCATACTTTTACACCCATAAGTCCTGCATCAATTGTTTGTGCAACTTCCAAAGCATAATCTACATCAGCTCTTAATGTTTGTGCTGGTACAGATCCTGCTGTTACCTTTGTTGTTCTTGCTTGACTTGCATTATTAATTCTTCCAGAAATCCATATCCTTACTCCCTTTGCCCCTGCTGCCATAACCTTTTCTTTTGCACTTGCAACTAACAACTTGGATGGTTGTCTTCTCTCTATTCCATTTGCAATTGTTCTTGCAACTACTCTAGCAGAAAGATCAGAGTTCTTAATTTCTTTAACCTTCATTTCTACATTCTTAGATTTCAACAATCTTCTCAATTTCTTTTGTAATAAATCTATTCCTTCTCCACCTCTTCCAATTGCAACACCTGGCTTAGCAACATATGCTGTTACTTCTGTCTTGTTTATAGATCTGTTTATCTTAACGCTATCCAATTCAGCATCCTTCATTGCCTCTGTAACCATTTCCTTAATCTTCAAGTCTTCTGCTAACATGTCTGGGAAATGCTTTTTATCAGAATACCAAACAGATTCCCATGTTTTATTTACACCCATTCTTATTGCATTTGGATTTACTTTTCTTCCCATACTACTTTACTGTTAATTCTAAATTAATATGTGATCTTCTTTTATCAATTCTAGATACTCTTCCTCTAGAAGCAAAAGCTGTTCTCTTAAGTGTTTTTCCTGCATCTACTGTTAATTTACTAATCTTCAAACTCTCCGGCTCAGTAACTCCGTATAATACCTTTGCATTTGCAATTCCAGAATTAATTGCTTTTATCATTGTGATAGATCCCTTCTTGTTAATAAGTGAGAGTATATCTAATGCCTCTTGTGCATTCTTTCCTCTTACTGCATCTGCAACCAATCTCAATTTCAATGGAGATTCTGCAATATTTCTTACAGTCACTTTTACTAATTGTTCTTGTTTCTTTTCTTCCATATTTTTTATGCTTCAAATCTACCACTACTGCCATATACCTTAGAAAGCTTACCTTTCTTTGCATGGCCTTTAAATTTTCTAGTTAAAACAAATTCACCTAATTTATGGTTTACCATAGACTCAACCACCAACACTTCTTCATGCTTTTTTCCGTTATAGACTAAGAACTTCATTCCAACCATTTCTGGAGTTATAGTAGAAGATCTTGCCCACGTTTTGATAGGACTCATCTTTCCAGACTCTCTTTCCTTTCTTACTTTCTCCATTAATTTTTCATTTGTGTATGGTCCTTTTTTTAGTGATCTAGACATATTATTTTTCCTATAAATTATTTCTTAGCGAACTGTCTTGTCTTAGTTCTTCTTCTCCTTATTATAAAGACATCTGTTCTCTTATTCTTTCTTGTTCTTGTTCCAATTCTATGACCCCAAACATCCTTAGCTTTACCACCTGTCTGTCCTTTACCTTCACCACCACCATGAGGATGCTCTGCTGGATGCATAACCATACCTCTTACTTCTGGTCTCCATCCTAAGTTTCTCTTTCTTCCTGCTTTTCCTAATTTAACATTCAAATTATCTTCATTACTTACTTGTCCGATTGTTGCCATACAGTTTGCAAATATTAATCTGATTTCTCCAGATGGCATCTTAACCTGCACAAATTTTCCTGTTGGATCTATACCTTGTACAATGATTACCTGTCCTGCAGATCTTCCATACTTTGCACCTCTTCCTGGCATATTTTCTACACAATATACTGATGTTCCAGAAGGGATATTCTTAATTTGCATTGCGTTTCCTGGTAATACATCTGTCTTCTCTCCTGATACTACTGTATCTCCTACCTTCAATCCACGTGGAGCAACGATATATCTTCTTTCTCCATCAGCATACAATAACAATGCTAGGAATGCTGTTCTATTTGGATCGTAGTACAATCCTGTAACTTTAGCAGGTATATCATACTTATCTCTCTTAAAATCTACAATTCTTAATCTTCTCTTAAAGCCACCTCCTCTGTGTCTTACAGTTACCTTTCCTTGATTATTTCTTCCACTATTCTTCTTTTTATGTACAGTAAGATTTCTAGGTCCTCCATCCTTCTGTAATTCAGATCTATCAATCAAACTTGTCTTTCTTCTAGTAGAAGTTGTAGGTTTAAACTTTTTTATTGCCATATTCTATGCCTTTAAAAATTCATCAATTTTATCTCCTTTTTTAAGAGTAACTATTACTTTAACCATATCTGGTTCTCTTCTCATCTTGTATGTTCTGTAATCTCTTCTTATCTTTCCATACTTAACTGTTCTATTTACATCAATAACCTTAACCTTATACTTAATCTGTACTGCTTTACCAATTTCAATATTATTAATACCTCTAGGTACCATAAAAGTATACTTATTCTGTGCGTTTGCCATAGCATAAGTCTTCTCTGTCATTACTGGTTGTAGTTTAATAGTATTACTTTCCATTTGTTAACCTAGTTTCAAGTATATTAATAGATTCTTTATCAACTATAATATTTCTATTCTCCAATAAATGCTTTGCATTTACTTTTTCAGGAGTGATTATATTAATAAATTCAATATTTCTCAACATTTTCTCTGCTTCTTCATTGCCAGTTACCACTAACAATGATTTGTTATATTTATCCAAAACTGCCTTTCTCTCTGCCTTTGCATCACTTCCAAATGTAGCAAATGCTAACTTCTCATCCTTCAATCTATCAGATAGCATTATACATACTGCTTTTCTAGCCATCTTCTTGTTTAATCTTCTATCAAAGACTCTCTCACCTACTGTTGCAAAAGCTGCTCCTCCATGTACCCATAACGGAGATCTTGTAGAACCTGCTCTTGCTCTTCCTGTACCCTTCTGCTTCCATGGCTTTTTACCACCACCAGAAACATCACCTCTTGATTTGATATTAGCAGATCCCTTTCTAGCATTAGCTCTATAAATATAAATGACCTGTGCTATTAAATCTGCATTATAAGGTACTTTCCAAACTTCCTTATTCAATTTTAATTCTTTTACATCTATGCTTTCCATATTTTTACTTTGTATGTATAGCTATAATATCTCCATTAGCACCTGGTAATGGTCCTGCAATCATTACTAAATTATCTTTAACACCAACAATCCTCCTTCCTTCCAAAGTTATTGTATTTCCACCCATTCTACCTGCCATATGTAATCCCTTGTAAACTCTTCCTGGTGTAGATCTTTGACCAATTGCACCTGGAGACCTCCACTTATCTGATTGACCGTGTGTCTTAGGACCTCCTGCAAAATGCCATCTCTTTACAACACCTGCGAATCCTTTACCTTTAGATACACCAGTTATTGTAACTTCATCGTCTGCATTAAATTCACTAGCTTTAACCTCACTTCCAATCTTCAAATCTCCATCCAATGTTCCCTTAAAGTATCTTCTATCATGAGGAACCTTTCCTGCCTCTTTATATTTTCCAGCCATTGCCTTAGAAGGATTTCTCTTTTCTCCAATTCCAAGTTCAAAACCTTTCGGTTCCAAGAAAGACAAAATGCATCCCTCTGTATCTATGACAGTAACAGGAACAATTTTATCGTCCTTGAATACTCTTGTCATTCCTTTTTTTATTCCTATTAATGCTTTCATAGTTTTAATTAATTATTATTGTATTCCAATATCTACTCCTGCTGGCATTTGTAAATGCTGCAAAGCATCTATTGTTTTGGCAGTTGGATATATTATATCTATTATTCTCTTATATGTATTTATTTCAAAATGTTCCATTGAGCTCTTGTAAATAAATGGTGATCTATCAACAGCAACCTTTCTTTTCTTTGTTGGAAGAGGTATTGGACCTGCAACCTTTGCACCAGTACTTATAGATGTTTCTATAATACTTTTTGCAGCCTTATCCACGACTATTGAATCATATCCTTTCAATTTGACCCTAATCTTTGTAGTTGAATTAACCATTCTATTTAAAAGAGCTTAATTAAATTATTTAAAATAAAATTATATATTTTATAGATACAGAGGTGGAACTCCACCTCCATATCTACTTCAATCACTACTTAATAATCTCTGTTACAACACCCTGACCTACTGTCTGTCCACCTTCTCTAATAGCGAAAGATGTTCCAGCCTCCAAAGCAACTTCATCCATCAACTTTACGGAGAATTCTGTATTATCTCCAGGTGCAACCATTTCTGTACCTTCTGGTAATACTACTTCACCTGTTACATCTGCAGTCTTGATATAGAACTGTGGCTTGTAGCCAGAGATGAATGGTGTATGTCTACCACCTTCTTCCTTTGTTAATACATAAACATGTGCTTTGAATTCAGTATGTACTTGAATACTTCCTGGAGCAGCAAGTACCTGACCTCTCTGTACATCTGTTCTCTTGAAACCTCTTAATAAGATTCCAACGTTATCTCCCGCTTGTCCTTCTGCTAATGTCTTATTGAACATTTCTACACCTGTAACAGCAGTTTTTTGTGCTTTTCTTCCCATTCCTAATACATCAACCTCATCACCAATCTTTACCTTTCCTCTTTCAATTCTTCCAGTTACAACAGTTCCTCTACCTTCAATTGAGAATACATCTTCAACAGGTAGTAAGAATGGCTTGTCGATTTCTCTTTCTGGCATTGGGAAATACTCATCAACAGCTTTCATTAACTCCTTAGCTGCTTCTAATCCCTCTGGCTCACCATTTTGAGCTTTGAGTGCATTTCCTACAATTATTGGAGCATTCTCATCAAATCCATACTTCTTCAATAAGTCTTGGACATCAGATTTGATTAATTCCAAGATTTCTGGATCTGTATCACCAAATTCATTGATGAACACAACAATCCTTGGAACACCAACCTGCTTTGCAAGTAAGAGGTGCTCTTTTGTCTGTGGCATTGCACCATCGCTTGCGGATACTACCAAGATAGCACCATCCATTTGTGCTGCACCAGTGATCATATTTTTGATGTAATCTTTATGTCCTGGGCAATCTACCAATGCATAGTGTCTGTTCTCTGTTTCGAACTCAACGTGTGCAATAGAAATGGTAATAGACTTTGCTCTTGAATTTGGATCTTTATCCAATTTATCAATCATCTTATCTACATCATTATTCATAGGGAATGCTTTTAAGATACCTCTGATTAAGGTAGTCTTACCGTGATCCACATGACCAAGCGTTCCAATGTTCATGTGTGGCTTTGTTCTTTCAAAGTCTGCCATTTCTTGTTTGTTTATAAATTTAAATATATTTACTTAAAACTGCTACAGTTTCTTTTTTAAGAAACTGCATTGGATAATACCAAAAAGTTGCAAGATATGCAAGTGTTTATAATATTATTTTTGCAGTTATTTATTTCTACCAGCAATTTCATCAGCAACATTCCTTGGAACCTCTGCATAATGAGATGGCTCTATAGTAGCACTTCCTCTACCACTAGTTAAAGATCTCAATTCGCTTGTGTATCCAAACAATTCTGCCAATGGAACTAAAGCTGTTATTCTGCTAATACCAGAGCCAATACTTTCTGTCTTCTGTATTTGCCCTCTCTTACTACTTAAAGATCCAGTTACATCTCCCATATGATCATCTGGTGTATCAACATCGACTTTCATAATAGGCTCTAACAATATTGGATTTCCTCTCTTACTTCCTTCCTTAAATGCCATAGAACCAGCTATCTTAAACGCTGCCTCAGATGAGTCAACCTCATGGTAAGATCCATCAAATACTGTTACTTTGACATCTACAACTGGATATCCCGCTACAACACCAGATTTCATTGCTTCCTCAACACCCTTCTGGATTGCTGGGATATACTCTCTAGGTATAGCACCTCCCTTAATTTCATTAATAAACTCAAATCCTTTACCCATTTCACTTGGCTCCAGTTTCAACCAACAATGTCCATACTGTCCTTTACCACCAGACTGCTTAATATATCTTCCTTCTGACTGCTCAACTACATCCTTAATTGTTTCCTTATATGCTACTTGTGGTGCACCTACATTCGCAGATACTCCAAACTCTCTCTTCAATCTATCTACAATAATATCCAAATACAACTCACCCATTCCGGAGATAATTGTCTGTCCAGTTTCTGTGTTAGAAGATACTCTAAATGTAGGATCCTCTCTTGCAAATCTACCAAGAGCTTCGGACATCTTCTCTGCATCCGACTTAGTTGCAGGTTCAATAGCCTCAGAAACAACTGGTTCTGCAAATTTAATCTGCTCCAATATTATTGGATGTGCTTCATCACAAAGTGTATCTCCTGTTATAGAATCTTTTAATCCAACAATAGCACCAATATCTCCTACCTTTAGCTTATCTACTTCTTCTCTTTCTGCTGCATGCATAAGGATAAGTCTACTTACTCTTTCTTTTGTACCTTTTGTAGAGTTCAATACATAAGATCCTGCTGTTATCTGTCCAGAATAGACTCTAAAATAAGATAGGTTACCAACATGCTCATCGTTAACAATCTTGAATACTAATCCTGCAAATGGTTCTTTTGCATCTGCCTTTCTTTCTATATCTTCTTTTGTCTTTGGATCAATACCTTTTACAGGTGGAATATCCATTGGAGATGGAAGACAAATTGTTATGTAGTCTAACAATGTCTTAGACATTGCTGTTCTAGAGTCACCTCCTAATACTGGGAATAGATTTCCAGATAATGTTCCTTTTCTCAAAGCAGTATACATTTCCTCTTCTGTTAAATCCTCACCTGCAAAGTACTTCTCCATTAATGCATCATCTTGTTCTGCCAACGCTTCTACCAAAGTTGCTCTCATTCCTTCCACCTTATCTTTAAGATCATCTGGGATAGGAACCTCGTTCAAATCCGGTGTATCAATTCCATCGTACTTGTAAGCTTTCATCTTAATAAGGTCAATGTAACCACAAAGACTCTGCTCTTTTCCAATTGGGAATGTTATTGCAACTGCTTTATTGGATAATCTTTCCTTAATTGTAGAAAAACTATGGTCAAAATCACCACCAATAAGGTTCATTTTGTTCATAAAACAAATTCTTGGTACGTGATACTTATTTGCCTGTCTCCATACTGTTTCAGATTGAGGTTCAACTCCTTTTCTTCCATCAAAAACAACTACTGCACCATCTAATACTCTTAAGGATCTTTCTACTTCTGCAGTAAAGTCTACGTGTCCTGGTGTATCAATAACATTGATTCTGTAATCTTCTCCATTATAATTCCAGAAGCATGTTACAGCAGCGGACATGATAGTTATTCCTCTTTCTCTTTCCTGTGGCATAAAGTCTGTTTCACTTGCTCCATCACTTACTTCTCCAACTTTGTGTACCTGTCCAGTAAAGAATAGTAATCTTTCTGTTGTTGTTGTTTTTCCAGCATCAATATGAGCGATAATACCAATGTTTCTAATTTTATCCAAAGGCATTTCTACATTGTAAGAACTTTTATCCATAATTATTAAACATTAATTTAAAAAGAAGGAGGAATATCCTTCCACAAATCACGATTATACAGAGCAATTAAATTATTCTCAATAGTATAACCAAAAAGTAGGTGGATTGTATCACAAAACTCTAAAAAACTACAATATTTTATTACAAAGGGAATATACTCCCAGATTTTAGTATGCTAATTCAACCAGTTTATATAAGAAATTACACTTTTACCTTTATAATCTTCAATCTTAAACTCAACATTGAAAACAGCAGATGAATCACCATCTGCAGAGCCGACTTCAGTAACATCTGCAATATACAAACCAGAAGAACTATCCTTAACAATAACTTTTTTAACCCTGTAACTATTATGAACACTAATATAACTATCTGTCATATAGCAGAAATAACCATCTTTACTAACAGAATAACTACCAAGAAGATGATTACCTACATAATCCCATACTAGCTCCTCAGACATATAGTCTCGCAAACCTGTAAAAACTTCTGTATACAAAAGTTTCGTTCTGTGGACAAGCGATTGATCTATTAAAGACTTATAACACTCGACATTATTGCCTAGATAATCCTTAAAACCTAACCAATCTAAATATTTTCCTTCTTTTATGGCTGTCTGCAAATCTAAATAGTTTTGTAACGCCGTTTTTATTTCTTCCTCCGAGAAAGATACCGGTAAACCTACCAATTTTGTTACAGTGTTCTCCAATCTATGGTTTTTATATTCCTGATTATAATTACTATTTTCCACACCACGGATAGAGACAGACATCTCACGAATTGTATCTTCCATTTCCTCTATAGCACTTTCTTGTTCAGAATTTGTTTTTTTTAATTCCTCTACTTGTCCATTAAGTAACAATACTTTATCGTTAACAATCTGCTTTTCTTTATAAAGATGATATGCAAACAACCCAACAGCAATCAAGAACAAGGTTAAGAAAGCATCGCATATACATATTATTACTTTTTTTTTATTTCTCATAAAAGCTTAAAATTCATAATCACTTTTTATATAAGAAATTACACACCTACCATTATGGTCTTCAACTCTAAACTCAACTTTAAAAACATCAGAAGAATCAAGACCATATACATTTACAACATCCGCAACATATAATCCCGAGTGATTATCTTCTACAGCAACACTAGCGACTGTAAAATATAGGTGCGTACCAACACCGGATCCACTAGAGTAGCAAAAATAACCATCATTCCCAACAGAGTAGTGTAAACTATAACGAGAATTTCCTCCACTAATAAACTCCCATACAAATTCCTCAGACATATAATCTCGTAATCTTGCAAAAACCTCTGTGTATG
The DNA here is from genome assembly GCA_017958745.1 of bacterium. Classification (GTDB taxonomy): domain Bacteria; phylum Patescibacteriota; class Dojkabacteria; order SC72; family SC72; genus UBA5232. Next base: position 23,589 of record JAGDCC010000008.1, on the reverse strand, counting down.
GAATATTTGTTCCATGTAAAACACTCAATCCTAGTGAATCAATGTCTCCTTTTCGACATTCAGCATCATCATTCCTATAATTCTCGAAGCCTAACCATTCCACATATCTGTAAACGGAAATTGCAGTCAGAAGATCTAAATAGTTTTGTAATGTCATTTTTACATCTTCATCAGAAAAATCTCTCCTAGACAATCTTGTTATAGTACTTTCCAATTCGTCACCTTTCTTTTTCAACTCCTCTCCTTTATTTTCCAGTTCCTGAATTGTATTTTCCATATCTTTAACAGATTCTTCCAGGTCTTTAATCATCTCTTTTTGTCTATCACTCGCTCTACTTAAATCACTGATTTGTTCATCAAGAGACAAAACCTTCTCATTAGCTAACTGTTTTTCGTTATTAATACTGTACGCAAACAATCCTACAGAAACTACACATGCAAAAGATAAAATAAAAAAAATTGGAGCAACACTTATTACAAATTCTTTAATCTCTTTCACCGGAAGCATACAGATTTTTCAATAATTAAGACTATTTCATAATACACCATTTACATATTAAAAAAAATCCCAGCATATAGCTGGGATTTCGCAAGACAAAATCAAAGATTTTTACTTAACAACCTCTCCTTCTTCTGCCTTCTCTTCTCCTGCATCTGAGGACTCCTCTTTATTGTCAGAATCATTATTCTGTTGTGCAGATTGCTCTTTAGATGCCTCTTCATACATCTTCTTTCCAACTTCCTGCATAATCTTCATCAAATCATCAGATTTGTCTTCTACTTCCTTCAAATCAAAGTCATCCTTAGCAATAAGAGATTGCAATTCCTCCGCTTTCTTCTTAATCTCATCTCTTTTACTCTCTTCAATCTTATCCTTATTTTCATCGATAAGCTTAAGTGCATTAAATGCTAAGCTATCCGCATTATTCTTCTTTTCTGCTCTCTCTTTCTTCTTCTTATCCTCTTCTGCATTCTTTTCTGCTTCCTCTACCATTCTGTTAATCTCATCTTCTTTAAGACCAGTAGATGCAGTAATTGTAATCTTCTGCTCTTTCTTTGTTGCTAAATCTAATGCCTTAACATTAAGAATACCGTTAGCATCTATAGAGAATGTAACTTCAATCTGTGGAACACCTCTTGGTGCTGCTGGAATACCATCCAATATAAATCTTCCAAGAGATTTATTATCTGCAGCCATCTCTCTTTCTCCTTGTAAGACGTTTATTTCTACAGCTGGTTGGTTATCTGCTGCAGTAGAGAATACTTGCTTCTTTTCTACAGGAATTGTTGTATTTCTATCAATCAATTTTGTCATAACACCACCAAGTGTTTCCAAACCAAGAGACAATGGAGTTACATCCAAAAGTGTAATATCTGTAACATCTCCTGCAAGAACACCACCTTGAATTGCAGCACCTGCACCAACAACCTCATCTGGATTTACACCCTTGTTTGGCTCTTTTCCAAAGAACTCTTCTACCTTCTTTTGTACAGCTGGAACTCTAGACATTCCACCCACTAGTAAGACCTCGTCAATATCTTCCTTACTTAGTCCTGCATCCTTAAGAGCTTTCTCACAAGGAACTGTTGTCTTATCTATAAGGCTAGATGTCAATTTCTCAAACTGAGATCTTGTTAATTCCTCCTTCAAGTGCTTTGGTCCACTATTTGTAGCTGTAATATAAGGAATATTAATCTCTGTCTGCTCACTGGAAGACAACTCTATCTTTGCTTTCTCTACACCTTCCTTCAATCTTTGTAATGCAGTTTTATCTTCTCTTAAATCAATACCTTCCTTCTTCTTAAATTCCTCTGCAATATAATCGATAAGAATTTGGTCAAAGTCATCTCCACCAAGATGTGTATCTCCATTTGTAGCTAATACATCAAAGACACCATCTCCTATTTCCAAGATAGAGATATCAAAAGTACCACCACCAAGGTCAAATACTGCAATCTTCTCATCTTTACCTTTCTTATCTACACCATAAGCTAAAGCTGCTGCTGTAGGCTCATTAACAATTCTCTTTACATCTAAACCTGCAATTTTACCTGCATCCTTAGTTGCTTGTCTTTGAGAATCATCAAAATAAGCAGGAACTGTAATAACAGCTTCTTTTACTTCTTGCCCAAGATAATCCTCTGCATCTTTCTTCATTTTTGCAAGAACCTTTGCAGAAATTTCTTGTGGTGTATACCACTTACTACCCATTTTTACTTCAATTCCACCATTAGAAGATTCTCTCATTTCAAATGGAAGAAGTTTTTTATCTCTCTCCACCTCCGGATCATCCCAACGCCTACCTATTAATCTTTTTACAGAATAAATAGTAGCTTCTGGATTTACTACTGCTTGGTTTTTAGCAGGTGTACCAACAAGGATTTCTCCCTTTTCTCCCTCTGCAACAACAGATGGTGTCAATCTTCCACCCTGTGCATTAGAGATTACAGATGGTTTTCCACCTTCCATATAAGCCATAACCGAATTTGTAGTTCCTAAGTCTATTCCAATTATTTTTGACATATGTTTAATTAATTAAAATTTAAATAATTTACTTACTAACAACAACTCTTGCATGTCTAATAATGATTCCATCCAATGTATAACCAGGCTGTACTACTTCTACAACACAACCTGCCTGCACATCTTTGCTTTCTATATTAACCAATGCTTCTTGTGTATTTGGATCAAAAGAATCTCCTACTTGAGGAATATATTCTTGTAAGCCAATACCATTCAGTCCTTTAATCATGGACTGCATCGTTGCCTTAATACCCTCTAACCATGCTTTGGAATTATCATCAAGAGTAAGCTTTTCGCCAGTATTTATAGCAATTATCAAAGAATCCAAAGACGGTAATAATTCCTCACAAATAGACTTCTTTGTTTGGAAAGATCTCAAATTTATTCTTTCTATCATCTTCTTTTCTAGATTCTGGTAATCAGCCAAAGCACCAGCAAGTTGCTCCTTAATAACAAGTTTCTCATCCTCCACTTGGTCAATTGTATTAACAAGATTCTTTCTCTCTTCTTCAAACTTAGCTTTCATTTGCTCACAACACTTACAATCATGACAGCCACAACAATCTTCTGTTTTCTTTTTATCTTTCAAATTCTTCATAATATTAATACTTAAATTATCTCCATCCAGATATGGACATTTCTAAAGCATTTCTAACTTCCTTTAGAGAAGGAATTACTCTTGCATAATCCATTCTCTTAGAGCCAATAACACCGACAAAACAAGCATCTTTATTCCAAAAAGATATCTTAGTGAAAGCAATTGCACATTCACTCATGTTATTGATTCCTGACTCTTTTCCGATTAACAATGTTACACCACTATCGTGAGAATACCTCTCTACAAGGTCATTCATAAGACTACTATTCTCTAAAAATGTAAATATTGTTTCTAATTTCTCTACATCTCTAAACTCATCGTATTTAAGCAATTGATTTACACCCCAATAGGTCAAATCTCCATCCAACATCATAAAGACCAATGATTCACACTGTTCGGAGAGAAGATTCAAAATCGTTCTCTTAACGACATCTTGAGAGAATCTATCTCTATAAATTCCTTGTCTTATTTCCGCAACACTCAATGGATTAGAGCCGTTATTTCTTAATGCTCTAGAAACATAAAGTCTTAATGCCTGATCTGTAGGCATTCTTCCAGAAGAGATATTACTCTTCTCCAAAAGGCCAAGCTTCATTAATTTAACCATTTCATTTCTAATAGTTGCAGAACTGACACCCAAATCATATTTTTCTACTAATGCCAAAGAGCCAACTTCATCAGCCTCATCCATAAACTCATTTATAATAGCCATTAATATTTCTTTTTGTCTTTCTGTGAGTTCCATAGGTTTAGCAGTCACTAAGTTTATCTGCTAAGTATATGATACTATCATACCGGTGTCAATAGCTTTATCAAAGCGAAGGAAAGTGCCACTACAACAGCATATTTAGTAGTTATTTCGCTCCGTAACAATTAAAATTATTTATTACAAAAAGCTTAGCAAACGCAGTCTAAGATTAGACACAACAACATATATAGTATAAAATGACTATATATGCGACAACATGCGATACCACAAAATGTATTAGACGTACAATTCAAATTGTTCGAGAGGTTTACTATCAAACAATTTGTGTGGATAGCTGGGGGACTTGGACTCGCAGGAATCCTTATAAACTGGACGTCAGAACACATCTTACCGCCACAGCTTTCTATTCCTGCTGCAATTATGGTTGGAGGTATTGGATGCTTTATGGGAATGGTACCAATTAACGGACAAGATGCTGATGTTTTTCTCAAGAATTATTTTACGGCAATAAATGCCCCTACTCAAAGAGTTTGGTTAAGCAAAGAAATGAAACAAGAGCGTAACAAACCAGCAGTAAAGCCAACAGAAGATGGAAGACTTGTCGCAAGTGATCAAAGCACTAAGAAAAAGATAATCGGTGCAGGAGAAGACACAAGTATAGATGGTATACAAAAGAACATTGATGAAGCGACAAAATTTGAGAAGGAGCAAGAAGCAACAATTGGAGACATAGATACTCTTAACACCACCACATTTGCAGAGCAACCAGCAGCACCACTAGATGAGAACCATATATTCATAACAGAAGATAATATTGGTAATTATCAATTTACTATAGAAGGACAAGATGACCTTCCTGGAAATATCAATGTATGGTTATGTACAAAAGACTACAGACCAATAACTAATGTAACAACATACCTTAAGTCAAAAGATGGAAGAATATTATATGCTAATAAGACAGGTCCTAATGGTTATTTTCTATCAAACAAGCATTGGGATGAAGGCAGTTATGTGCTAAGCTTTAAGCATTCTAAATTTATATTCCCTGATGTCGAAATTGCATTAACAAAAAAACTAGCAGATAGCAAAAATCCAATTAAAATAAGCACATTAACGAATGGATAGAAACGCAAGAGCAAGAGCAAAAGCTTCTACACAAGACAGTCTTGCAGTAAAACAGATTGCAGATGATTTAGTAGTAAATAAGAACGGTAGTGTCAGTATGGTAATACAGACATCTTCTATTAACTTTGAGCTTCTTGCAGATTATGAACAAGACAATAAGATCTATGCTTTTGCAGGACTTCTTAATTCTCTTAGTTTTAGAATACAGATTCTCATTAGAACAAAAAGAATAGATATTAGCAATTACCTTGATTATCTTGACGAGCAAAAACAAAGAGCTATGAGCGATGGTCTTAGGAAACAGCTAGATATATACACAGTTTTTGTACAGAAATTAATTATCCAGAATGAGGTATTGGATAAAAGCTTCTTCATTGTTATTCCTTACACATATACCTCCATGTCAACAATTAATCCACTTGGTGGAAAGAAAGATTCAGATAGTGCACAAGAACAAAACTTGGAGACAGTACTAGAAAAAGCAAAGATTTACCTATATCCTAAAAGAGATCATATTTTGAAGCAGTTAGGAAGAATGGGATTAACTGGCCACCAGCTAACAAATAAAGAGTTAATTACAGAGTTTTATTCTATATATAATCCAACAGAAGACTAAAATGGAAGACATGAGTTCAAATAATTACAATAGAACATTTACAAGTCAGACAACAACAATGCTTAATGACGGAGCTAGAGGTCTTCAATCTGCTGGAGATAAAATTGCAGAATTCAACAAAGCAGAATCGGAAATAATTCAAGAAGTAAGAGATAAAAAAGGAGATGATAGTAGTAGCAAAGCTAAAAGCAAAGATATTCTTGTTGAAGAAGAAAAGAAGAAAACCAATAAAAACCCTTTATTTGCATTATTAGATAAACTTGCAGAGGCAAACAGCAAGAAAAACAACAGTAGTTCCAATACAACCAAAAAAGCAGAAGAAGCTAACCAAGAAAAAGAACAAATACCACCAGAAAGGCCTTTGGAAATAGCCGATACACAGAATGTTTCTATACAGGATTTAATTGCTCCTATAGACATGGAAATTGATTTTAATCATTTACAGATGGGAGATTATTACTTTAAGACAGTATTTGTTGATGGTTACCCAAGGTTTGTAGGTCCTAACTGGCTTTCCCCAATCATCAATTTTGAACATTCCTTACGTATCAGCACATTTTACTACCCAGTAGATTCTAAGACTGTTTTAGACAAATTAAAAAAGAAGATAGGAGAAATGGAAGCTACTCTTTACGGTCAAATGGAGGACAGAAAAGTAGTAGATCCATCTCTAAAAGTCGCGCTATCAGATGCACAACAATTGCAGGATTCTATCGCAGAAGGTACAGAAAAGTTTTTCCACTTCGCTATGTACATCACAATGTATGCCAATAGTATGGAAGCATTGGAAAAAATATCTAGAAACGTAATCTCTACTCTAGCAGCTATGAACGTAACTGCAAAACCAGCAACACTTATGCAAGAGCAGGCTTTTGTGTCTAGTGAGCCATGTGGAATAGACAATCTTTACATAACAAGAAATATGGATACTACCTCACTTGCTACCACATTTCCATTTGTTACATCTGAGTTAACAATGGATCACGGAATCATGTATGGATTAAATCAGCACAACAAGAGTCTTGTTATCTTTGATCGTTTCGAATTAGAAAATGCAAATACTGTTGTCTTTGCTAAATCTGGTTCAGGAAAGAGTTATTTTGTCAAATTAGAAGCAATCAGAAGCTTGATGCTTGGAACAGAAATAATCATTATAGACCCAGAAAAAGAATACGAAAACTTAGCACGAGCTGTAAATGGTGCATATATTTCTTTCTCTCAAGATAAAGGAAATAAAATGAATCCATTCGAGCTTTCAGGTGCAACAGAAGAAGGTGATGACGAGTTAAGAACAAAGCTTCTATCCTTACAAGGATTTTTAAGAATACTATACGGTGGAGTATCTAATATAGAAGGTTCTATTCTAGACAAAGCACTCATTCTTACATACAGAGAAAAAGGTATTACTTTCGACCCAAGAACTCAAAACGGAAGACCACCTATGCTTGAAGATTTATACAAGGTACTTAAAGGTATGGCAGAACCAGAGGCTAGAGGTCTTGCGAATAGATTAGAAAGATACATCATGGGTAGCAGTGCGGGAGTTTTTAATGAGGAAACCAATTTCGAAATAAACAATCCTCTTACTGTCTTTAGTATAAGAGATTTGCAAGATGAGCTAAAACCTATGGCTATGTACCTTATGTTGGATTTTATTTGGACAAAGGTTAGAAAAGATAGAAAGAGAAGAATTCTTATTGTAGATGAGGCTTGGTACATGATGTTATCAAAAGAATCCGCAGAGTTTATGTATTCAATTGCAAAGAGAGCTAGAAAGTATTATCTTGGTTTGACAACAATTTCACAGGATGTAGAAGATTTTCTTAATAACGATATGGGGAGAGCTATCATTACAAACTCTTCCTTACAGATGCTTATGAAGCAGACATCAACATCTGTTCAAAGACTACAAGATGTCTTTAATCTCTCGGATGGAGAGAAATTTTTCCTACAGAATGCAGATATTGGACAAGGTTTGTTCTTTGCTGGTGCAAGCCATGTTGGAATACAGGTCTTAGCAAGCGTTGCAGAGCATGAAATTGTTACATCAATCCCAAAGGATTTAGAAAAGCTAGAGGCTAGAAAAGGGCTACCAGATACAAGAACGATAGAAGAGCTTGCACAAGTTTACGCTCCAGAGGTAAGTCAAGCAAAATCTGGTATAAACACTAAAAGACAGGAACAAATTATTCAAGGTGCAATTGCAAAGACAGAATCTCAAGAGGAATCTTTAAACAAAGAGAGGGAACAGTATAAGAGAGAACTGGAAGAAAGACTAAGACAGCAGGATATGGAGAGAAATCCAGAGAGATACAAATACCAAAAAGACTTCCTAACTGAGTTAGATGAAGGTTCTATAAGCGCACAAGTTGTGAAATCTAGAAGAGAAACACAAAAGGGAGTCTATCATGCGACAGGAAGTGCTATCCCAGAAGAAGAGGAGGAGGTAAACAATGGGAATAATTTTTAACAAGACATCAAAAGACATAGCAAATGCTACACCAGTTATAGATAACAGCATTTTTGGAAATTCCGTATCCACCAACAACACACAACAATTAAATGATGACCTTTCTCTCATACAAGATGCAGAAAGAAAAAATACGGAAAAAGTAAGCATAGCCAAAGACATTGCCAACCCTAAAGAAAAGGTTGCTGTGTCTGCATTATCCATCAGCAACCCTTTTAGAGGTGTTTAATTAATATGCCATTGCATATTAATAAACCTTGAATCCTACTTCTGTTTGGTAAACTAATCTTACTGCACCAAGTACTTCCTCTACTGCTTTTCCATATTTAGGATTTTGTACAACAGAAAGAACAGGATACATATTTCTATCTGTAACATCCAAGACTCTTCTTAAAACGATACTAGAACTTACTTCCTTTATTTGATACTCATCGCTATCACTTGATTTCGCATAATCATCCAAGCTCTTGGTGAAAGATACTAACCCACCCTCTACAAATAAAGGATCCTGCAAAGAGGTTTGTTCCTCCTTCTCAAGTACAATTACACCATCTGTAAGAATAAATGCATGCAATTCATCAGCTACGAGGTTTGCATTAGAAGAAAATCCAGTACCATCAAAACTGTCTTTATAATCTGTCGTACTATCTTTTCCTCCATAAATATGTACATCTCCTCGTGCTATAAACACACAAGCATTTGTAGGATTCTCATTAGTAATGTTAGGATATATATTTAACCTACCGTTAACAACAACTACTACTCTACCATCACAAACAAACGTACTACTTTTAGAATTCTCTCCTATTGTTAAATCTCCATCTACATAATACCCAGCTGCAGCATTTCTATTATTATTAAAAATACTATTTAAACCAGAAATAGTTGTAACCCTTCCTGTCCAAGTCTCAGAACATTTACCCTCTCCAGCCTCACATGATTTCCATACTGCACCAGTAGTTGGATTGGAGCCATTCTCTGTTTGAACATAGGATCTATATGTTTGCAACATTTGGCTTGTATAAGTACTAAACATTTTATCTGTATCCAAACCAGCATATTTATAAAATTGTGCAGTATCTGTAGCACTAGATAACTTATAAAGAGATGTTGTTTTATCAGAGGAAGTTGCCATAACCTCGGTAGCAATATTTGTTGTTTTTTCTGTTATATTATAGCGATTAAACAAAGATTTCATATTACCAGTCCATAGTTCAGAATCACCTTTAAATACTCTTGTATTAAAGTTAGTACCTTCCTTGGAATAGAATAATCCACCAGCAGTTTGTATCCACTCTGAAAGACCATACGTAACTGTAGTCTGCATAGTATTACCTGCTTGGTCAAAGACTGTTAAGAATAACCTAATTGTTCCTCCCCTATTATTCCCCAAATTAATCTCATCAGAAGATTTCTCTACTTCAGTTGGATAAGTTAAATAATTATTCTTGCTTGTTTCCTCAGTAACCTCTTTTTTACTCCAGATTGTGTCTGGAAATACAGCAACTTTAACAAATCCTATCTTAGATTCATCATAATCTTTTTGCAAAGTTAAAACTCCTGTTCTTTCTATTGTTCCACTACTTCGAACCTTTTTATATGTAATAGGAGCATTACGCAAAAGTGTCTGGTCATCTACCTCACTGTCATCAAGAATACGATAACCATTCATTACAGAATAAACAACACCAGAACCTATATCCGTTGCCTTCCAGTTCGCATTAACTGTAGAACCAGAATTACCTACAATTACAAGTGCATTACCACTTCCACTTGTAAAATTCCCAACAACAGGAGAGTCTAAATCTACACCCCATAATCCATTCTTTCTGTAATGACTTGCTTCCCAATTTCTTATCTCATTATCCTTCAATTTATTCAAAGCAACTGGATAAGAGCCTGCAACTGGCTTACCATCTGGCCCAACAGTAGTAACACTTTCACTCAGATTTCTTGGAACATCATTTGCAACATTCTTATATCTCTCATAATACCTCTTGGTCGTAAACATCCATTCATTCAATGCCATACTATAAACCTGATATTTTGCAGAAGGAACCTGCTCATATTCTCCAGGACCAACTCCACTTGGCAAATTATCAGAGTTTAAGAATGTCATCTTAAATACAAGCTTTACCTTTTCTTTATAAGAAGTTTTATCTGTGTCATATTCTATATTTTCTATCTCTATAAGAACCATTTTTTTACCATTTGCACCATAGATATAGAAAGAACTGTTCAAGCCTTTATCATCATACTTAACCCATTCAAGTCCATAAGAACCCTTCTTTTGTGGAAGATATATTTCATAATTACCTTTATTACCACTCTTCCACTCATTGCTTAGACAAGATTTTCCACTTGGACAGGATGTGTATGTTTTCTTTAGCATAAAACCAAAGTTGTTATTACTCTTTAAGCTTCCCTGAGAGACAGATACTGAATCATTTAAGAACTGAATTCCTCCATCCATACTTTCCCCAACTTCTGCCATCCAGAAATACAGAGCCTCAAGATTCTGATAATTACTTGTAGTTAAATTATAATAAGTGGCTGTTACTATTGTTGGATTAAATGTCGTTATTCCAGACCAACCTTTTACCTCATATTTATAATTGTTAATATTGTTTTTATTAAAAGGGGAGAACTGTACAGTAGATCTATAGGCACTTTCTTTCTCTACATCACACTCCAAATCTTCACAAACACAATGGTCACATGGTTCACACTCTTCAGTACAATTTTCTCTATCGTAACCTGGTGCAGAATAATCACATACTTCACCATTATCTACTTGCCCATTTCCACAATAAGGAGCATCATTGGCTCGCTTACAATCAGCCGTACAAGAGGTATCACGATTACCAGTTCCATCCTTACCAGGATCACACTCTTCCCCAGCATCAATAATACCATCACCACAGAAACCGTCATCCTTCTCCTTCTTTGGCTCACATTTACTCTGGTCACACTCTTTTGAATCCCAAGCAACATGTACACCAACAGGATCACCTTTCTCACAATACTCATCATATTGCCATACACTATCACCGCAGTTTTTCTTCGCCCATGTACAATTAGCAGAACATGATGGGCCATCTAATACAGGATCGCACTGCTCTCCTGCATCTCGGATACCATTACCACATTCTGGAATTATAATTGGCTCATATTTTTTTTCCTTACATATTAACTCCCATGGATCACAATGACAGTTACAAGATTCACAACCAGGATAGGTTGACTTAGTTGTTATATACTCACCTGTCCAAACCCAACCTTCTTCATAAAACGGTTCTGGACCACACGTTGGTTTTTCTGGACACGGATTTTCACATTCACAGCAACATTCCTGACATATATAATTCTGGCAAACCGGATAACAAGGGCCACAACTTGTTATATTACCTTCTGCATCTGTATAACAATCCATTACCCAAACATATGAAGTACAAATTGTTGCACTAGTACAGTTACCAGTACAAGCAGGACATACACCAGGAGTTTGTGTCGCATTTCCATTCCCTCCATTACAAGATTCACATCTACATTGATAATTTTCTGCGTATTCACCTGTCGTAACATCACCAGGACTACCACCTACAGGCTGAGAGGTTCCACCTCCCGATCCACAAGAAGCCGTACATGGGACAGTTACAACTCCTGCATAAACATCATTTCCACTAAAAAGAAATAACAAAAAAACAGTAAATACAACAATGGTTATGTTTAATAGATATTTTCTCATATTTTTATAATGTAGAAATAATATTTAATAAATAGCTATCTGTAAAAATAGATGTATAACCATATTCTTCCGGTTGTTCATCTATAATACTTAAAAGTCTATTTGCATTCTTAGCAACCAAGCTCATCATATCATCACTAGATAAGTTATTCAAATCCTTATAATTATTGTAGAAACTAATGTAAGACAAATAACCTATCAATCCATTGTCTTTAGCATTTTCCCCATTATATTTCATAGCATCACCATTCTTGTAGATATAATTCACTTCATCTAAATATATCGGATTTTTCGTATACTTATAAAGTTCCAGTGCAGTATCAGCAACATTATATGCACCGTAATACTTAAATGTATCCTTGTAACGATTGTTTATATAATTATAATAAGAATAAAGCAAAACACTCTGCTTCTGTGCAGAAGTATATTTATTATCTGTTTCATACAAAAGATAAGCCTGTCTTTTGAGACTGTTTCCATCTAACCACAATAAATAATAATCCTCCTCAGCAGCAGAAGTAACCTCCTCTCCTGTCAAGTAATTAGAACCGCTAACAAAAACATTTTCTCTCTCATTATCAGCTTTTTTAGTAAGATATTTATTAAATTTGCTAAGAGTAGAGGAAAGAATAGTTGCACAAGTACTTCCGCAGGCATCTGCATTCTTAGAAATAATATTCAAAGCGACAGAAGCATCAGAAGTAAGATAAGTATCATATAGATTATTGTCAGAAAAATAAGAATCACTTAGGAAATCATTGATTATCTGAGATGTTGTCTCTAAAAATTCTCTATCATTAGAATGGGATTTCCATGCAAGAGACATACTAACATACGGAGATAGCTGAGTAAAACTACTCTTTAACGTATAATCTGAGACATAGGAAGAATCAAATACACCACATGTCTTTTCTAACTTACTAATAAAATCATCTCCCAATTCATTTTCGCAAGCTGCACCGCACTTTTCTATATTAGTAATCATCTCTTCAATATCTAAACATGTTACAGCAGATAGTCCACTAGAAGAGTTATTAAGAATTCTTCCCTGCACAGATCTATTCAGAAATTCGGATACTTCTTCAACATAAGATGCATCACTAATTAGAGGTTTTAATGTAGAAGAAATATTTGCATATATTGACGCAATGGAAGAATAAAGTCTGTTACTCTTTGAGAAATTCATATTCTGCATTATCCACTTAGTTCCATATTTCAGTAAATAATTTTTATATTCTCCCAAATTGTCCTTTGTAATAACAATATTATTTTCTTCAATACTCCAGTCTCTTAATGTGATATTTACAACACAAGAAGAAAGATTAAACTTGTTACAAATCTTAGACTTAAACTCATTATACTTATCACTAATCTCCAATGTCATATTTAACTTCATAGGAGAAGCGTTATCGTCTGCATACGCAGATTTATCAATACCCAATTTCTCCTTAGCTGGAAGAATAATTGTTCTTTCTCCAGACTTACTATTTAGTCCTGCATCATAAGAAATAGTTACCTTCTTATCAGAATCCTTTGAGACATTAGTAACAAACAAATTACTACTAGACTTTATTTCTCCATCACAATCAGAAAGGACTGTTTCGTTTATAAACTCATTAACAGAAGAATCAGAATTAAGAACATTATAACGATACTTAACATATTTACATTCCTTATCTCCGCTATAAAGGTAAAGATAAAAAGCACCAAAACAAAGAGAAACAAAAGCCAACACGGCAATTACAACAAGAGCAATCTTGGCAGTATTTTTCTTCTTCTGACCTTGAGAATAAAAATTATAATCGCTCATTTTTATATTCTATAAAATAATACTAATCTTTAATATTATATATACCATATAAAAATAAAAAATAAAAATCAAAGTAATAACCAATTTACTTAAAATACCCTCCATGCTATGATTATCACATTAAATTAAGTCATATTAATTATGGGATTAATAAAAGCATTAAAATCCTCCGTATCATCCACATTAGGAGATCAATTTAAGGAGTATGTAACCTGCCCTACTATAGATAAAGATGTTTTAATACAAAGAGGAGAAATCCATCATGGAGATGGAAATACAAACCCTAGCGATAATATTATTTCCAACGGAAGTGCAATCGTTGTTCCAGAAGGAATGGCAATGATGGTAATAGACAATGGTGCAATTATAGATTTTAGTGCAGAACCTGGAACATATACTTTTGATAAAAGCTCAGAGCCTTCTATCTTCGCAGGTAGTTTAGGAGAGAGTATTAAAGCAACAATTAAGACAATTGGAAACAGATTCACATACGGAGGTCAAACTGCAAAAGATCAAAGAGTTTACTATGTAAACTTACTAGTAATTGCAGGAAACAAATTTGGTTCTCCACAACCAAAGAAAATCACAGATGAGAAATACGGTATGTTAGAAGTTACATTCTTTGGAGAATATGCATACCAAGTTAAAGATCCTGTAACTTTAGTACACAATGTAATTGGAGCAAATGCAAAAGATACAGTTACATGCGAAGAAGTAATTGGTAGTCAATTGAAAGCAAAATTTGTAGAACAGCTTACAAAAGCTATTTCTATAGTAATGCGTAAAAACAAAGTATCCTTTGGAGACATGGGATTGTATGGAGGAGACATCTCTGATGAAATGAACACAATCCTCAATGATTCTTGGAGAAAAGGTTATGGATTAGAAATAACTGATGTTGCAATTGCAGATATTAACCTTACAGACGAATCAATGAAGAGAGTCAGTAAGATAGATGATGCTGCAATCTTTTCCAATAGTGCAATGCAATCTGGTTTAATGGCATCAGCAACAGCAGATGCTATGAAATCTGCAGCAGAAAATAGTAGTGGTGCAGCAGTAGGTTTTATGGGCATGAATATGGCACAAAATGCAGGGGCAAGTGCAATGAATGCTGCAAACCAGAATAATGCTAATAACCAAGGAGCATACAACCCAGAAACAAATCAACCAGAAAACGGAACAATGTTCCAGCATGAAGAAAAGGCAGAAGAGAAACAAGAAGATACAGGAGACAAAAAATTCTGTACTGAGTGTGGAAAAGAGGTTTCCAGTACAGCTAAATTCTGTCCACATTGTGGAACGAAATTAGAATAAGCTCTATTGTTTTAGCTTATTTATTTAGTAAATTAATAAACAAAGTTGCTATGAAAGATAGAAAGAATAAGAACATATTAACAGCACTGCTTGTATCGTTGTTGCTTATTCTTTCCATCGGAAATAGAGTTATAGCAGACAGTGGCTTTGATACAAGCTATGACTCCGGAAGTTCTAGTAGCTACGATTCAGGATGGTCAAGTTCCAGCAGTAGTTCATACGACTACGATGATGATTATCACTACTCAGGAAGTGGTGGTGGCTCAGGTTCAATTGGAACACTAATTCTAGTAATAATCATAATTATAGTAATAGTAGCAATTAGCAATTCTTCTGGAGGTAATAATGGCGGTTCAAGTGGTATTACTCCAACAGATGATGGAGACGATAACGCTTCAAACGTTACAGCAGAATTATCTGGAGTAACAATAAAGAAGATAAAGAAACTAATACCAGATTTTGATTTAGATACCTTCAAGCTACAAGCATTTGGTATATACAAGAATTTACAAAAAGCATGGATGGACTTCGATACCGACACTATACGAGATATTGTTACAGATGAGATGTTTAATATGTATTCAATGCAATTGGATACACTAAGAGCAAAGAAGCAACAAAACATCATGAGCAGTATTAAATTACACAAATTCGTAATCACAGATATCAAAGAGGAAAACAACATGGTAAGTATTACAACAAACATGTCTATCTCTATGTACGATTACATTGTTAACAAAGAAACAAAACAAGTCTTAAGAGGTTCTAGCTCAACCAAAGTAAACAATTACTATGAAATGACCTTCGTCAGAGATAAAGAATCTGGAGAGAAAGTAGAAAAGTGTCCAAGCTGTGGTGCTCCAGTCAACATGAATGCTTCTGGTAAATGCCCTTACTGTGGAACAACAATTGTTGTCAAAGCAAAAGACTTTGTATTAAGTAAGAAAGAAAATATTAGACAATCTTAATAATATGGATAAAGATCTATTAGAAAAAATACAAAAAGTTGACCCAACTTTTAACGAAGCTATGTTTAAAAGTAAGGTAGATAATATGTTTATAATGATTCTCTCTTCCATTATGCAGGGAAATCTAGATAAAGTAAGACATTTTCTTGGAGAAGATTTAGAAGAGAAATATGACAAGCAAATAGAAAAGCTTAATAAGAATAATCACAAACAGATGTATGATGAGTTAAACGTCAAGGATACATCTATCGATGATGTAACAATAACAGAAGATAAAATAATAATAGATGTAACAATAATCAGTAGGTATATGGATTATATTGTAGACAAAGACTCATTCGATTTTGTTTCTGGTATAAATGATAGACGTATAGAGAAGACAAACGAACTTACAATAGAAAAGAAAATACAGACTAAAGATATAAAAGCAGTAAGAAAATGCCCGGGATGTGGTGTAAGTATTAGTGTCAACACATCTGGTAAATGCGAATATTGTGGCAGGATTTTTAACCAAGAAGCATACGATTACGTAATAACAGACATAGAAACCTATTAATAATGGTATAATACCCTCTATGGCAGACAATATTACACCATTAAATAAAATTAGGAATTTCTCTATTATCGCCCATATAGATCACGGTAAATCTACCCTAGCAGATAGAATGCTGGAGGCAACACACACAGACGAAAGAGATAAGAGAAAGGAAAGGGTTTTAGACAGATTAGACTTAGAACAAGAGAAAGGTATCACCATTAAATTACAGGCATGTAAAATGCAATGGAAAGGATACCAACTTAACCTTATAGACACACCAGGACACGTAGACTTCTCCTATGAAGTATCTCGTTCCTTAGCTGCTTGCGAATCTGCTATTCTACTCGTAGATGCAACACAAGGAATACAGGCACAAACAATATCTAATGCAAGAAAAGCATTAGATTTAGGTTTGAAACTAATACCAGTACTAAACAAAGTAGATATGCCCAATATAAATATAGAGGAAAGAATGCGAGAAATAGAAAGTCTACTTGGATTCAAAGAAGAAGAAATATTACTAGTATCTGGAAAAACAGGGTTAAACGTAGACAAGCTATTAGACAAAATCATCAGTGATTGCCCTCCTCCACAAGGAGATATAAACAAACCACTAAAAGCACTTGTCTTTGACTCATTCTATGACGAACATCGTGGTGTAGTTATAGCAATACGTCTTATAGATGGGAAAATAATACACAATAACAGCAAACCACAAAGTCTCTGGATGTTAAATAGAAAATCTAGCTTCAAACCAATAGAAGTCGGAGTCTTTAATCCGGACCTTTACGAGACAGGAACACTTACAGCAGGAGAAGTAGGATACATCGCAACAGGCATGAAAGATATTTCTTACTTTACAGTTGGAGACACAATATCCAATAAAGAAGATACAGAACCACTTGTTGGTTATAAACCACCAAAACCAAACATATTTGCTACATTCTTCCCTACACAAACAGAGGATTACGAGAATCTAAAAGTTGCACTCACAAAGTTATCACTAAACGATGCATCTCTAACATTTACACCACAAAGATCAGATTTATTAGGAGCAGGTTTTAGATGTGGATTCTTGGGACTACTTCATATGGATATCGTACAAGAAAGACTAGAAAGAGAATACGACATAGATCTTGTAATAACAGCTCCAGCAGTGGAATACCAAGTTACAAAGACAGATGGAACAGAATTAATAATCCAAACTCCACAAGAGTTACCAGACCCATCTTATATTAAAGAAATAAGAGAGCCATGGGTAAGAATGGAGCTTATGTCACCAGATAAATACATAGGAGATTTAATGGAATTATGCCAAAACAAAAGAGGACAATATGTAAATACAAAATATCTCATGAGCAATGCATCAGATATGCAGTTTAGAGATCAATACATTATTCTAGAATATGACATGCCTCTAGCATCTCTCATTTATAATTTCTTTGATCAAATGAAGAACATCTCTAGTGGTTATGCATCCATGTCCTACGAATTCATAGACTACTTCCCTGCAGATGTTGTTAAAGTATCCATCCTCGTCAACCACGAAGAAGTTTCTGTATTAGATTTCCTAGATACAAGAGAAAGCGTTAGACCAAAGGCAACAAAACTTCTATCCATTATGAAAGATGTTATTCCAAGACAGCAGTTCCCTATTCCACTACAAGCAGCAATTGGTAGTCAAATAATAGCTAGAGAAGATGTAAAAGCATTTAGAAAGGATGTTACTGCAAAACTATATGGTGGAGATTATTCTAGAAAATTAAAGCTATTAGAGAAACAAAAGAAAGGAAAGAAGAGATTGAAGCAGGTTGGAAAGGTAAATATTCCACAAGATGCATTTCTAGCTATTTTGAAGACTTAACAAAGCGTCAAAGCTATCATTTTTGTTAGCATCTACAATATGTTTATATCCACATTTTGTACATACATAATGAATTCTATATTTCTGTTTCTTGTATTCAACAGATATAGGTTTCATTAATCCCTTACAATCACACAATCTATCTCCAGGGTTTATATCAACATGCTTAGAATACAAACAATTAGGGCAATGATCCGTATAACCATTCCCCTCTACCTCCGTATTGCAATTCTCACACACAAAATTTTCTACTCTTCTTATAAAAGCCATACATTATTATACAAAATAGATAATAAAAAGAAAAAAGGAGGCCCTAGACCTCCTTTTCCAGTGACAGGATATAGATATTACATCATTCCCATTCCACCCTGCATACCACCACTTGTAACTTGTGCTGGTTCCTTTGGCTCAGGAATATCTGCAACTATTGCTTCTGTTGTTACAAGCATAGATGCAACAGATACAGCATTTGTGAGAGCAAGTCTAGTAACCTTAACAGGATCTATAATACCCTCCTCTACCATATCTACATATTTACCAGTCTTTGCATTGTAACCAATCTTACCTTTACAGTTAGATGCAACAACTGCACCATCTTCTCCTGCATTTTCTGCAATCTGCTTTAATGGCTCACTAAGTGTAGATTTAAGAATTTCTACACCAAGTTGTTCATCTGGTTCTGAAAGCTTTAGTTTATCCAAAGAAGAAACTGCATTGTGTAATGCCAAACCACCACCAGCAACTACACCTTCTTCTATTGCTGCTCTAGTCGCATTAATAGCATCTTCTATTCTCATCTTCTTTTCCTTAGCTTCTACTTCGCTTGCTGCACCTACTTTAATAACAGCCACACCGCCAGATATCTTTGCTAATCTTTCCTGTAACTTTTCTTTATCATAATCAGAAGTTGTAGTAGCAATTTGTGCCTTGATTTCCTTTACCCTCTCATCTATGTCTTTCTTAGAGCCCTTACCTTCAACAATAATTGTCTTCTCTTTATTAACAATTACTTTCTTAGCACAACCTAGATCTGTTAATTGGACAGAATCCAATGTCTTACCAACTTCATCAGAGATAAATTCTGCTCCTGTCAAAGTAGAGATATCCTTTAACATTTCCTTCTTTCTATCTCCAAAACCTGGAGCTTTAACAGCAACAACATCTAAAGTTCCTCTAAGCTTATTAACAACAAGTGTTGCTAAAGCCTGATTCTCAATATCGTCTGCAATAATTACAAGAGGTCTATCTGCAGCACCCAAGACTTTTTCTGCAATAGCCTGTATATCTTGTAAGTTGGATAACTTCTTATCTGTTACAAAAATATAAGGATTATCCATGACAGTCTCCAAAGTCTCAGAGTTATTAGCAAAATATGCGCTAACATAACCATTATCAAACTCCATACCCTCTGTATACTCTACTTCATCCTTAAATCCTTTGGCCTCTTCTACAGTAATAACACCATCTGCACCAACTTTATCGAAGACTCCTGCAATCATATCACCAAGCTCCTTATCGTTATTCGTAGAAATTGTCGCAACTTGTGCAACTTCCTCTTTACTACTAATCTTCTTTGCACTCTTCTGTAAATTCTCAACAACAACTTCTGCACCTTTATCTAAACCTCTCTTAAGAGAAATTGGATTTGCCCCTGCAGCAACATTCTTAAATCCTTGTGCAGTAATAGCTTGTGCCAATACTGTAACAGTTGTTGTACCATCTCCAGCCAAATCATTAACCTTGCTGGATGCTTCTTTAATCATTTCTACACCAACATTCTTATAAGGATCCTTATCTTCAATTTCTTTTGCAACAGAAACACCATCCTTTGTTACAACCTGTGTACCAAAGCTCTTTGCAATAGCGACATTTCTTCCTTTAGGTCCTAATGTAACTTTAACTGCATTCGCAAGTGTATCTACACCAGCTTTTAGAGCTTTTCTTGCTTCTTCATTATAAATAATAGATTTTGCCATATTTCTTCAGATAATAAATTAATTAATCAAGAACAGCTAAGATATCTTCACCATCTACCAAGAGATATTTCTCTCCATCTACTTCTAATTCATCTGGTGAATATTTCTTGAAATAAACTCTATCTCCAACCTTAACTTTGAAATCATAAGTACCATCCTTTAGTTTTCCATCTCCTAATTTAAGAACAGTAGCTGTTTCTGGCTTTTGATCATCAATAGAACTTGGTGGTAAAACTAAACCTCCTGCAGTTTTTTCTTCTGCCTTATCTGGCACAAGTAGGACTTTGCTTCCTAGTGGGCGTATTTTTACATCTTTTGACATACAAAATTAGCAGATTAATTTAATTAGTGCTAACGATTCTAACACATGAGTATATAGTGTGCAAGTATAATATTTTGTTACGATATAATCATTTATAGCAACACATAACTGCATTCCACATCAGGATTAGAGACTAAAAATACGCACTTATTTTCCAAAAATCCAAAAAATAATTAAATAAAGGGTGTTGATTGAATTATATGGCAAAATTAAGCTATCGATTAATAGAATCTCTAGATTTATTAAAGAAATCCTTAACATCTTCCATCCTCGTTTGCTCCATTTTTAAGTGATCGTCTGTTACTCTCACTAAGGTTATTTCTTTACCATATTTCGCAAAATAGTTTTGTAATTGTGTAGAATTCTCAAAATGTACACTATAATCAGATGGTGAATGCCAAATACAAATTTCTACATTATTAAGTCTTTCCACCATTTCTGGCTTCCATTCCCAATCATAAACTGTCGGTGCAAGTAACGCAATTGCACGTATATTAAGTGTATTAGCATATTCTTTTGCAAAATTAAGAGTAACAAGTCCACCCATGCTATATCCTAATAAGTAAATTATATTAGAAGTATCGTAATGAGTTTGAACCCAATTGATTGCAAGGTATGTATCTGTGATTGCTTCTTTATTTCCCCAATTATCTCCATGTTGATTTGATGCTATAAAGATATAGTTTTGTGCTGTAAATATTTTTGCTACAGAAGATATTTTTTGCATGTAGTCGCTTGTAAGATTATCTGTAATTGCAACATTTGCTCCATGACCATAAACAACAATACTTGGGAAATCGTTTGTCATGTATGTTTGAGGTAGTGATACATATGTAGATTGCCCATTTATATCCGTAACAATATCCGTATCTTTTATGAATATCTGCGTTATTTCCTCCTGCCTTTGTGATTGCTCTAAGACAATAGAATTTTCTCTATCTGGTTGTGAAAGTTGTTTTAGAGACACCGAATTCTTTATATAAGTTTTTTCTATACTTACATATCTGTAAATTACGAATGCAAGAATGAGTATTAATAAAAATATAAAGATGTAAATTACATTATGAGTAGAAGGTTTCTTATCCTTATCGAGCATGAAATAATCTTACATTATTTCTGTATGCTAGTCTATCTGGATATATAACAATTTCGTTAAGCGACATCTCAAATTCGAGATGTCGCTCATTTGCTAACCTATTCTTTTACAACTTATTCCTTCTTTGTAGATTTAGTAGAGTTATCAGCATCCAACAAATCCTGTAAGAACTTTGTGAAAGCTAAAGTACTATATGGAACTACCCATATATACAATATTCCTAATGTAAATGGGCAAAGAATATACCAACCAATGAAGCTTAGTTGTAATACAAAGTAATCCCATCTATGTCCCTTCATCAACTTCTCACTAAGTTTTAGAACTTCCATAGCAGATAAACCTTTGTATCTCTTATCTGCAAGTATGTATGGTACTAGAGCATAGGAGTATGTCTTTAAAATTCCAGGAATAATAAATAATAAACTCCAAAGGAAAATAAACACACCCTGTAAAAACATAGTAAGTACTGTTCTTACTATATTTCCAGAGAAATCAAATAAACTCTTAAAAGATGTCTCTTTATCCTTAACAATTCTTACAATATAAGCAATTATATTTACACCTACAACCAACTCCGCTAAGCCACAAACTAAAGAAATAATTCCACCAATTCCCATATTACTTCCCATTATTAATTCACCACTCTTTGTTACAGTTGATTCTTGAACACCAAATATCTTCATTAAAATGGCTTGCACAATAGCAATCACCATAGATGGAACCAAAAGAGCGACGAGAATCTTAATAATATTTCCTTCCCTCTTCTTTTTTGCCCATTCTTTTAATTCACTTCTTTCCATAATGTAAAAAAATAAAATTATATATTGCGGACAGGATTTATCCCAAAAATAAAATCTAGTTTGTAACTGGTTGCGGGGGTCGGACTCGAACCGACGACCTTTAGGTTATGAGCCTAACGAGCTTCCACTGCTCTACCCCGCGATAACTACCTTTATTATACTAAATTACAGTATCAAATACCAGCTTTTTAGGAATAAACATCTATTAGAATAATTACTTATTACTCAAAACAACCATATAATCCCCATCCTGTACGATATAATCCTTTCCAACGTTCTTTATTAGTCCTTTTTCCTTTGCATTTACCCAGCCACCAACATCTACAAGCTCATCTACGTTTACAATATCTGCAGTAATAAAACCATTCATTAAGTCAGTATGAATTGCACCAGCTGCTTCCTTTGCAGTAGCACCATCTTCTATACTCCAAGCATTACACTCTTTCTCACTACCAGTATAAAAAGTAATAAGATTCAAGGTATGGAAAGCTGCCATTATAATATCTTCCATAGTTGTTGGTTTATCATCAAGAAGTTGCACATACTCTGCAATCTCATCCTCACTCATAGAAGAAAATTCCTCAAGCATCTTAATATCTACAACCAAAACTTTGCTATTTGTTTTTTTTTCAAGTTCACTCTTCCATTCATTAATCTTGTCAGTATCTATTCCATCCTTACAGTTTAGGATAAACATTCTCTTCTTATTGGTTAATAAATGCAAATCATAAAGAATATTCTGTTCCTCCTCATCTTCTATGTGCATTTCAATAACGGGCTTACCATTATTAAGCTGTTCCATTATTCTATTTAATAAATCAACCTCCTTCTTAACACCACCATCACCTATTCTATTCAATTTACTAACAACACCAAGCCTTTTCTCTACAGTTTCTATATCCTTAAAAATAAGTTCAGATTGCACAATCTCAAAATCCTCAAGAGGAGAAATCCTATCATAAACATGCACAATACTCTTACTCTCAAAAGCTCTCAACACATACATAATTACATCTACATCTCTAATATGACCCAAGAACTGATTTCCCAATCCCTCACCTTTAGAAGCACCCTTAACAAGTCCAGCAATATCCACAAAAGTAAT
>JAGDCC010000052.1 GCA_017958745.1 bacterium | reverse complement strand
TGTGGAGTATTGAGTGTTCCTCCATTAGCTATTGCAGATGTCCAATTAGCCATTTGTATCGGTGTTACAAGCGTTATACCCTGTCCTATTACTGAGTTACAAGAATCTCCTTCTGGATACCAGACTGGATCTAACCATGGGCTTGTAGAGTTCGCTAGTGCTATCTTGTTTTCTGGAGAAGGTAATCTTCCAGGTGCCTCCCCTGGAACATCTATGTTTGTATATTTTCCAATACCAAATCTATCTAGATAATAGTCTAGTGCTTCCATATTCCAATGACGAATGACTTCACAGAAATATATGTTGGATGATACAGACAATGCATCTATTAGGTT
The DNA here is from genome assembly GCA_017958745.1 of bacterium. Classification (GTDB taxonomy): domain Bacteria; phylum Patescibacteriota; class Dojkabacteria; order SC72; family SC72; genus UBA5232. Next base: position 8,179 of record JAGDCC010000052.1, on the reverse strand, counting down.
AAGTGTTCCATATGAGTTGTTATGATACTCTTGGAACAATGCTCCATTAGAGAAAGAATATCCGTTTCTACTTGTATAAAGAGTATCTCTTGTAAGTGCTCCTGCTTCTAGTGCACTTGCAGCAACAATTGTCTTAAATACAGAGCCTGGAGGTACCTGTGCTGCTATTGCTCTGTTTAATAAAGGATTTTTGTCGTTGCTTACAAGTGTATTGTAGTCTTCTATAGATATTCCTCCAACAAAAAGGTTATTGTCGTAGCTTGGGTATGATATTATAGCTAGTAATTCTCCATTAGATACATTTTCTACAATTATCGCACCTCCAGTTGCACCATACTCTCCAACTGCCTTTTCTAATGTTGTATACGATTCTTTTTGCAAATCTGTATCTATAGATAGATATAAATTGTCTCCTGCGACTGTTTCGTTGAGTGTATACCTATCCTCTGATATTGCTCTGCCATACGCATCTACTTCATAGACAGTCTTTCCTGCTTGTCCAATGAGAGCTTTGTCGTATTCTCTTTCTAGTCCTGTTCTTCCAACAACATCTGTAGAGTCTACATAGTCTAGTTTTTCTAAATCTTCTGCTGTTACTTCTCCTGTATATCCTAATAGTTGTGAATATATCTCTTTTTCTGGGTAATATCTTTTGTTTCCATTATCCAAATATACACCTACAAGCTCATTTAGAGAGGCTTTTACATTGATTGCAGTATCATCATCTATATCTGTTGCTATTAAAATATCTGTAAAATAAGGATTTTCTAAATACACCTCCACTACCTTCTCTTCTATTGAGGAATAAACTTCCTCCCCCTCTGTACTCTTCTTGTTCTTCCAGTTACCTTTGAGCAAATTTTGTAGTGCATCTGATGTCCTTTTCAGGGTTTCTGTGTCTATTTCTCCAGAGTCATTCAAATAATTGTCCAAGGAGATGTAAACGTTCATGGAGGAGACATTCTGTGCTAGTATTTTTCCATTTCTATCCAATATAGCCCCCCTATATGCAGGTTCTTTCTTTATTGCTATTTGATTCTCCTCAGATTGTGCAAGATATACACTTCCATTCACAATTTGTAATTTAGTTAAATCTCTTATTAATACAGCAAATGCTATGATTAAAAATGGGAATAAAATAAGATAACTCCATACGGCATCATCTTCTTGTGCTTCCTTTTTATTTGTATAAATGATGTCAGATAGGATGTTTTTAAATCCTTTTTTATTCTTTCTAGGTATTTTTTTAGCTTTGATTTTTTTACTAGATACTTTGGAAGATAGTTTTAAATCCATTTCCCTATTTTAGCTGAAATTTGGAATTATTTCCCCTATTTCTCACTTTCGCAGTTAATATATTTACAATAATTACTATGATTAAAGAGAATATTGTTTTCCAGATAGAAGGTAATAAAACATCTTTAGTGACATATCCAACAGACCCTATTGTAAACAGCTGTGGTATAACGCGAATTAGTGTGTAATATAAGTAAAAAATAACCCCTTGAACGATGTATAAAACCAATCCGGAATAGAGAGAGAATATTTTTTTTATGAGTTCTAGGAGTAATAAACATACTAGTGCTATAAGCATATTTGTACCTGTGGCATAATGGTAGACTACATCCAAAATTATAAAAATCATTGTAAATAAAGGTAAAGTCACATATTTATTCTCTTCTCTATAGACTAATGCAAGTATAAGAAATGTAGTTGTACAGCCAATTAATGCACAAAAGAAGGAGTCTAAGAAGACTGTTGCAAATATAGAAATTATTAGTAATACTGCGTATAAAATGATTATCATGCTACTCTGTCTTTACAAATACTGTCATTAAATTATCGTAATCTATTATTGCAGATACGTATCCACTTCTAGATGTATCTGCAGGATTATTTGTTAATCCTACAATATAACCTAAAACTAAATACTCCCCTATCCTAGAATCGTTAATTACAACGATATCTCCATCCTTGATATCCGCTGTTGTAGATATATTTTCTATTTTTATACCATCTGGACTTCCTGTTACAACAGCTCTACTTAATGCTTCTATTGGATCTGCTATAGCCGCATTTTCTACACCTTTTCTAGTAATAATAACTTCTAGAGTACTGTTTTTACTTGTCATTAATCTTACAACAGAGCCGTTTAAATCTACACTAGATATTTGTCCTACATACATATTACCTATACTTACAGTATCATTTAGCTTTACACCATCTTTAGTTCCAACGTTAAGATTTAAGAAATTGTGGTTAAGACTGCTTCCAACTACCTTAGCTAATACATACTTTTTTTCCTTATTTCCTAGATTTATTTGCGTTTTTAAAGAATTATTTTCTTCTTGCAGAACTAAGAAATATGCATTGTTAATGTCCTTCTCGTAGGATTCTATTTTTAATTGGTTATAATCTTTTTGTAGTTTGGAGAAATTAGAAAAGCTAGAAACACCACTCTTTAGATTTGTTCCTAAATTGCTTGCAGCATAAGAAACTGGCTCAAATATAAAGGATATTCCGTTCCTTACTCCATTAAAATTCTTTATAGAATCCAATAATAAAAGAATAACAGATAGTACTAGAAAGCCTAGTATAACGACACCTCCTCTATCCATTATTTCTGTTTTATTCTTTGGCATAGTTTATCTTTTTAAGATTAAACAAGTTCGTCCCAAGATTTTTGTACTCTGTCTAGTAATTCTATATGGTCTAACATTAAAGATGTACCCCTAGCAACTGCAGAGATTGGGTCATCTACGATTTTTACTGGTATGTTAAGTTCTTTAGACCAGAATGTGTCTAATCCACTGATTAACGCTCCACCTCCAGCTAGATATACTCCAGATAATAAGAGATCTTTTAGAAGTTCTGGTGGTGTGTCTTCTATTGCATCTTTTACGGAATCTGTAATTAAAGAGATTGTTCCCATCATTGCATCTCTTACTTCTATACTACTTAATTCTACTGTTTTTGGTAATCCAGTTAATAAATCTCTTCCTGGTACAACTTGCTTTTTTTCTTTCTTGAGAGGCATAGCAGAGCCTATAGATATTTTGATGTCCTCTGCACTTCTCTCTCCTATTAGCATGTTGTATTTATTCTTTACGTAATTAACGATATCTTCATCCATTTCGTCTCCAGCTGTCCTTATTGTTTTGTCTATAACAATATCCCCTAGAGAGAAGACAGCTATATCTGTTGTACCTCCACCTACATCTACAATCATGGATCCAGACGCGTCCTCAATCGGTAGACCTGCCCCAACAGCCGCAGCCATAGATTCCTCCACTATGTATACTTCCCTAGCCCCAGCGGTCCTCACAGCGTCTATAACAGCCTGTCTTTCGACCTCTGTAACAGAAGATGGAACACCAACGATAACCCTAGGCTTAGATATCTTTAAGGATTTTCCATAATAACCATGAGCTCTTTTAATAAAGTGATGTATCATTGCCTGCGTAGTATCAAAATCGGAGATGACACCATCTCTAAGTGGCCTTATAGCAATAATATTCGCAGGAGTTCTTCCAATCATCTTACGTGCATCTTTTCCAACAGCAAGCACCTCTTTTGTCTTTTTATCTATAGCAACAACGGAAGGTTCGGAAACAACAATACCGTGATTTCTCATATATACCATGGTATTGGCAGTACCGAGGTCTATACCTAAATCATAGGTCATCAATTTCCAAATTGGATCTAAAATACTCATTTTTAAGACAACAAAAAATCAAAGAAAATTATTCTTCTGCATCCTTTTTGAGTCTCTTGTAACACTTCATACAAACAGTAGCTCTTGTTGGAACTCCATCTACTTCAACATCGATGGATCTAAGATTTGGCTTAAATTGCCTCTTTGTCTTAGGAGCTTTATATCTCCATCCAACAGAATGTTTATGCTGTATTCTGTTACCAGACACAGTATTTTTTGCACAAATTTCACATACTTTTGACATAGTGAAGGTTATTATATCTTAAAAGGAGATAATTAACAATAAGATTGTAAAAAATTTATATGTTATACTTGCTTATGACTTTGACACCAGATTCATTACAGACTATATATTGGATTGTTTTTGCTGTTCCTAGCCTACTTCTAGCATCCACCGTCCACGAATATGCACACGGCTATATGGCAAATAAGCTTGGAGACCCAACAGCAAAGCTTAGTGGTCGTCTCACCTTGAATCCTTTTCCTCACATAGACCCTGTTGGTGCTATCTGCATGATTCTTTTTAAGTTTGGTTGGAGTAAGCCTGTCCCAATAGACGAGAGGAACTTTCCTTATGAGAAGCGTACTACATATACAGCACTAACGGCCCTAGCTGGTCCTCTATCCAACTTTATACTTTTTCTTATTATTGCTTTGGTAAATAAATTATTATTTATAGATGGCTTGTTGTTTCTTGGGTTATATACTTTTGCACAGACTAATCTAGTTCTTGCAGTATTTAACCTTATCCCTATTCCACCACTAGATGGACATAAGATTATTAGAGGTATTCTTCCAAAGTCATTACAATATTACTGGGAGAGTTTAGAGAGATATCAGTTTATACTCATAATAATATTAATTGTTCCTTTCTTTAATTCTACTTCTTTCGCTTCTTTAATAATTAGCAATGTTGTTACTAAATTACTAGTATTTTTTGGATTTTAAGTAGCAAGACCGCAACTATAGGTTAATACCTATTTGCAATTATCCATTAATTAACGGTAAAATACAGTATCTTAGGGAGAAGAAGGAAGAATCATAGCTCCACAAGTTGAGCTTTGGGGATTCCATATAATTCTATTCCTTGGAATAGAGCTGAGGAAACCCACCTTTTTTACAGAGCTCTATGATTCTTCCGCTTCCTGGGATTTGTTTATTGACTATATTGTAATAATGTATTAGACTTTACACCTATAGTGCCGAAGTAGCTCAGTTGGTTAGAGCAATTGTTTTGTAAACAATAGGTCAAGAGTTCGAATCTCTTCTTCGGCTTTTTTTGTAGAGGTGGCGGAGTGGTCAATCGCGGCAGACTGTAAATCTGCTCCCTTCGGGGTTCACTGGTTCAAATCCAGTCCTCTGCATACTATGCTGGATTAGCTCAGATGGTTAGAGCACATTCATGGTAAGAATGAGGTCCTGAGTTCGATTCCCAGATCCAGCTCCAACTATAAGTCTTATAATTATCAATCACATATGGCAAACTCCAAGAAAGAAAATAAAGCGTGTTTTATAATCAATTCAATATCTTCATTACTATTCATGATTTCAGGAGTTTCTATTTTGGTAGAAAAAGGTATTAGCGAATGGACGGGAATTACAGATATTGCACTAGGAATAACATTTGGTTCCTTAGCATACCTTTATTTCAAGAAATATAGAGAAGAGAAATAAGGCATTAATGCATTTCTTTCTCAATATAGTTGACCTTGTATTACCAGGAGCCACCCCCTCCTCCACCAGAGCCTCCTCCAGAAAATCCTCCACCAGAAGAACCACCGCCACCAGAGCTAGAAGGACTGGAAGACATAGCTGTAGTTGCAGATCTCATTGTATTGTTCATGAAAGAATTAAACATTACATAGTTAAATGTTCCATCGTTATCGTACCAATTTGGAGCTTTTAGAGAGATAGATTCAAATTTCTTTATCCATTTCTTAGATACTCCTAGAACGTACGTATATGGAAGAATATCAAAGAAATATGTTGGATTCTCATTAACCATAGCTTCTAGCTTCTCTTTTTCTGCAGATATTAAGAAGTTTCTAAAACCTTTAATCTTTCCATACATCTCATTACCGTAGGGGGTTCTTTTAAACAGATGAATAAAGCAATAAATCATGATAGCTACACATACGATACCAACAATATACCCTACTAGATATACAGAATCAAAGCGAAGTATTGGAAGTAAGCCCATAACTGCTGGAACACCACCAAATCCTAACCCCCAAATAACCCCGAATATCTTGGTAAAAACAGAAGAATCTGCCAATAACATACTAACCATGACAACCCACCCTACTGCAGGAAACAGAGCAAGGAACAACATATCTGGTTCACTATATAATAATACAGGAGGTATAGTAATTGCACCGTAAGAAAGAATTATCATTAGGGCAATCCACAATCTCTTGTTCACAGAAGTCTTTTCTATAATCTTGTTCTTATTCTTATCCGACTGTACTCTAGATATAATTTTGTTTATAGTAAGATAGAACTTGTCATAAAGGTCTTTGTGTGTTACTTCGTCACCCTTCTTAAATAAACCATCCATAAATATCCTCTCCTCTTCATTATTGCCATCATATTCTTTAAGTTTTGTTATCTTAAATCTCTTAACCTTAGAGAATAAAACCTTCTCCTCTAGCTCAGAAATTTTTAGATATCCCTTGTTAGCAAGATAAATAAGCAAAGAAGTAACATCCTCACTATTAACGCTACACTTGTATAGATAACCTACCTCCAAGCTGTTTAAACCCTCTGGAGGGTAAAACTCTACTGTTTCTACTACAGGCTCACCTTTACCATATTTAAACCAAAGGTATATAGAAATACATAAAAAAATAACTGGAATAAGTAACAATAGATACAACCACCTATTTACATTTAGTCCAGCACCTACAAAATACCCCTCCTCTAGCTCACATCTTACGGTTAAAGCCTCATTCGAACCCAATGTACCATTATAGGTTCCAATTATCTTATTTCCTTCTACTCTGTAGGATATATTGGAATTATTCGTACTCCCATAAGCACCAGAAGAAAACCCTAATTTACTAGAATCAAATTCTTTAGGCATAGTTATTGTAAACGAGACACCACTTATCGTTGTATCCCACTCAGTTCCTATAATGTTGTAATAAAGCTCATCGTAATCCTTCGAGGGATCTTTCCCAATATTATAGGTATAAGATATTGTGTAACTCTTAGGACCTGTTAGAACTACATCACTCGACCCAATTTTTATTACGTAATAACCATTTTCTCTACTAGTCTTATACTTGTCGCCGGTAACCTCAACATTAGATACTTGAGCTCTATTATAGGATTTTGTACTATCCAATCTTTGTATTTCATTACTCAGAGGGATTTTCCTAAAAATACCATGTTTGGGAACATTAAAGGTTGTTGTAATCTGTTCTGTGATATCAAAAGTATTATTCTCGTTAACGACGATATCTATATTATAGCTGTCTATAACATAATCTTGGACATATGGATAATATGCTAATTCTTCATCCTCCGCATAAGCAGAGACAAAAGAAACAAAGAAGCTACAAAATACTAAAGCAAGAATAGTACCTACTTTTACTACATTCTTTCTTAAGTTATAGCTCAACCTTAACACTTTCTCTTTCATTAGAATCTACCTCAAACATATCCTTACTAGAATATCCTAATATCTTAGCAATAATATTGCTTGGGAACATTTCTACTTTGTTATTAAACATTCTAACTACTCCGTTATAGTATTTTCTTGAATTCGCTATATCATCTTCAATCTTAACAAGTTGGCTACTTAATTCCTTATAATTTTCACTAGCCTTAAGCTCTGGATAACTCTCTGCTATTGCCATTATCTTGTTTATTCCATTTGTAAGCTTCTCATCTGCCTTAATCTTATCACTATCGGACATACTATCATAAGAGCTGCTCCTTAGCTTCACAATATCTTCTAATGTTTCTTTCTCATGTTTTGCGTATCCTTTAACAACTTCTACAAGATTAGGAATTAAATCCCATCTCTTCTTTAGATAGACATCTAACGTAGAAAATGCTTCTTTAACTTTATTATTAAGACTCACGAAACTGTTATAGGAAATAATTCCGTAAATCAAAAGTAATGCTACAACACCAAGAACTATATAAAGTATCATTTTATTAATTTATAAAAATTTATATTTCTATTCTTTTATTTTACAAGAATTGTAAGATAAAGTACAACAAAAATAATTATTGTTCCTAAAATAGCACCAAGAATAAAGATCGTTAATTTGTATTTATTAGTAAACACATCTTTTATTCCTGCTCTTCCAATTAAACATACAAGGAGTATGGATAATATAATTCCAGCAACAAGACTAATAGAAACATAAGTAATGAAGTCTTTTGTAGAAATGAGAGGCTTCTGTGCTTGGGTTTGCATAGAATTCATACCACCTGGAACACGCATCTCACCAC
>JAGDCC010000051.1 GCA_017958745.1 bacterium | reverse complement strand
TATCCTTAATAAAAGACAACACCTCTACAGATACAATAGTATTTTGGGAAGACCAAAAAATTAAATCTAATACTAAATATTACAAATTCTTTAAAAAAGATAATCTGGTAATAGACGAAGACAAACTTAACAAAAGAACATTTTACACCTGGCTAAAAACAGAATTAGACAGATATGGATTAACAATAGACAAAGCATCTTCCAAAACATTAGCAGAAAATACAAATTACGACCCAGAAAGATGCCATAATGCAATACAAAAATTCTTACTAACAGGTGAAACACAAATAAATAATCAAACAATACAAAACATCGTTGCAGATACACTAGAAGAAGATATATGGGGATTAATAGACTCTATAAATGCAGGAGATAAAATTAACAGTCTACAAATAATAGAAAAACTAAAAGTACAGGGATCAGATGCAAATTATATATTATCTATGTTAGCAAGAAACTTAAAACTGATAACGCTCACAAAATTTCTATACGAGAACGGAACACAATACAGAGAAATAGCATCTATGATAAAAATACCACCATTCACAGTACCATCACTAATAGGGACAGCCAAAAGCTACAATATAGAAAAAATCAAAATGCTATATTCTAAACTATCCAATCTAGACTACCAGATAAAGGTCGGACAAATAGAAGGTTTTCTAGGATTAACACTACTCTGCTCTATTCTATAACCTACTAGGCTTCTGCACTCTCAATCTAGCAATTGTTCTTGTTAACTCCTTATTCTTTCTCTTTTCCTTATCCAACATACCTCTAAGTGAGTTAACCTGCTTCTGTAATTTATCTATCTGTTGTAAGAGATCTGCAGAATCATCTACATGTGTCTCTTCTTTAACAACATCCTCTTCCTCAACAAAACTCTCAACATTTGGAATCTCTGTTATTTCAGGTATAACAGGAATCTCATGTAAATCATCTTCATCCATATGAGAAGAATTATTAATTTCTTCTATCTGCTGGAAAATAGTAGAAGGATCATTATCTACACTATCACCGTTTACAGAGTCATCATCTTCACCATTCATTTCCCTCGCTGTTTGTACCAATTCTATGTTTATTCTATCATCATAATGTTTAACTTCATCATTATTCTTCTTCTGATTTCCTGCCGAAGAATTATCATCTGCAGTAACATCATTATAATTATTTAATGCTGCTGTATAAGAAGCACTTGTAGCACTTACACCATCATTAGATAATTGTAAACCTTCTTCTATAGTCATATTTTATTAAACAAATTTTAACTAATATAATGTAAAAAAAATATCTGCCCATGTCAAATAGTAAACATATATTTGACACAAACACTCCATTAAATTAAACTCTTATTAATAGAAAAGGAAACAAAAAATGGCAGAAGTAAGAAGAGTTACCACCATAGAAAAATCTAAGAAAAAGACAACAACACTACTTATAATTGTAGGTATAGTTGGTGTAGCACTTCTTGTTGTAGCCATTATCATTTCTCTCAGTACAAGAAAAAAACCTGGTAGGCAATCACCAACACAACAGATAACTGAGAACCAAACATGTGGTTGTTACTTCATAGATACCGATGTAACAACAGAATGTTCAGACTCAAGAAAAGGATTCAATTTTAAGACACAAACATCGACTAAAGGAGGGAATTGTTCTGCGTCTTGCGTAACAGCAGACTTAGACACATCTATTCTTAAAACAGATTCAACACAATTTATGTCATGCCCTCTTGACACATACGATATAAATACAAGCTGTGCAGAAATGGTAATAAAGGATGATAATGGCAAAATAATAACAGGAAAAATATCTTCTACAGACACACTAACAGTCACAGCGACATTTGAGGACGGATTCACGAATAAAAAAATATATATGAACAATCTAGAATTAGAAACAAAAGAAGAAGGAAACCAAGCTATAGCAACAATTACACCATCAGACATAGGTTCAAAAACACTCTTAACAATTAACGCAAACGCAACAAATGAAACAACAAGACAGACATTAGATGACAAAGCTGTGCTATGTAAAAGAATAGTAAATGTAACACAAGATACACAGACCAAGTTAACAGGATTTAAATTAGGACAACGACAGCTAGATAGTACAAAGAGATACTACGTTATAGATGGTGCAACTATCACAGTTGGCAACCTGACAGATACAGAAGGCTTAAAGATAGCGTTTTCATTCTCCAGTACAAATGCAAGAGATATCGATGAGAAAACCATCACAATGACAGATGGATACACAATAATTCCAAATAAAGGAGAAATATCTATTAGCCAAGAAGACCTATACAAAGACTCTAATTTCACCAACAATAGTTTTACAATTTTAAATGGTATAGCAGGAACAGTTAAAATTACAGCTATATTACAAGACAAAGAAGGAACAACAATAGGAAGAGAAACGGATAGCATAACTATACCAAGAGTAGAACAACAGCAACCTGTAAAGACAGACACTGATTCAACAATCGCAATAGGAACAGATACAGACACTAATGTTCCACCAATAACAACAGATACTTCCAGAACAACAGACAGAGGACAAATAGAAGAGTCTAATTTCATGGTACAAACATCTACAAGTACTTCTTGTGTCGAATGGTCTGCTCCAGACAATGAAACGACTGTAGAAATAAGAGTTACAAACAACACTTCATCAGAACAAGTACTAACATCTGTCATTGATAAGCTACCAAGAGGATTTGTATACAAAACAAACTCAACAAGTCTAAATGGACAAACACTGAGTGAAAGCAACATCAACATAGAACAGACAGGAGAAACAGTAAAGCTAACTTTCCAAGAAGGGAGTGGTTGGACATTTACACCAGGAGAAACAAAAATAATAACATTTACAGTACAAGCTGGAGAAAATGCTTTATCTGGGACAGAAAACAACAAAAACGAGGTAAGTGCAACAACGCCACAGATTCCTCTTAATCCAACTACACTTCAAGCGATGAGTACAATAACAGTAGCACAAGACTGCCAGAATCCAACAGCTGTACCAGACACTCCTGCAAAGCAACCAGATACCGGACTCTTTGACTCTACTGCATCGAGAATATTCCTCGGCATATTGATAACAGTAGTTGGTTGGATAATATACAGCAGACCATCTGGACAAATACTAGCCAAGAATGTTCTCGACTCTAAGCAATATAAGAGCCTACAGATGACATCATGGAAACTATTTAACAAGAAGAAGTACTTCGAGAAAGGAACTGTCAAGGAGTATAACAATGCAAGAAAGAGAGTAAAAAGATAAGAAACTATAAATCCATAGGAATAAACTCCAAAGGAGATCCATCATTCCCGTATCCAGTACTGTCAGAATTAATCAAAAAATAATACTTCTGTGTACTAACCAAGCCATCCAAAGTGCTGGTATGAAACCTACCACTCTTGTCATTGGACATATCTAAAGCAACATTCTGTAAATCACCAGCTTCCCTACCGTACTGCACAAAACCAAGACAATCTTCCGCAGTTCTCCAAGAAACAACAGCAGTGAAATTAGCACTTCCCTTTTCTATAAAAACATTATAAGGAGTACACCCATTAGAATAATTTGTTTTATTAAAGCTACTAACATCTTTCCTAAATAACAGGACCACAGAAATAGACAAGATTATCACAGACATAACTGCTGTCCCTATAAATACATTATTTATTCTCATATCCAAAGAATACAAAACAACAGAATACATAGTCAAGGTTTACTTTGAGTCTATGCTTAATTTATGTTATCATTATCAGTCAGTAATTTTTTGGAAATCTAAGAAAACTTTATTATATGAGAAAATTATTTAATAAAACACAATACAAGATATTAAATTGCACACCTATCGTGCAACAAGTATATGTATCATTTCCAACAACGTACTGGCATAGTTAAATTTAGTTTTAATAATGTCAAATGAATGCATTATGGATTGTAATAGCCATAATCGTCTCCATTGTGGCAACTGTGCTTGTATTAAAATATTTTTTTCACTGGGTTAACGTAAAAGACATACCAGAGCAAGAAATAGAGAAAGCAGCACAGAAGATTCTAGGAGACAGGATGAGACAAGCAGAAAGAGATTTCGCTGCAGAGAGATCTAGAGCAGAGAGAGATATTTCTGATCTTCGTCAAAGAGAGGAAAAAAGAATTAGAGAAATGAGAAAGGAAGCAAGTGAGCATGAAGAAATTCTCATAGATAGAGAAGCAAAGTTAAACAAGAGATCTAAGATATTAGACCAAAAGAGCGAAGACTTAGAAGCTACAGAAGCAGAATATAAAGCTGCTTTAGAAAAAATAGAAACAGAAAGAGGAGGCTTAAAGAAGGAGTTGGAAAAAATATCTGGTCTAACAAGAGAAGAAGCTAAGGAAAGACTTCTAAAAGAAGTAGATCAAGACCTAGTCTCGATGAAAGCAAAGAAGATTAGACAGGCAGAACAAGACACTGAAGCAATTGCAGAAGAGAAAGTACAAAAGATACTTGTAGAATCTATGCAGAGAGTAGCAACAGATTATGTCGGAGAAACTACAACACAAGTCATCAAAGTAGACGATGAGAAAGTTAAAGGAAGAATCATTGGAAAGGAAGGAAGAAATATCCGCTCCTTTGAGCTTCTAACAGGTGTAGATGTCATCGTAGACGAATCACCAAATGCAATAGCACTCTCCTCTTTCGACCCTCTAAGAAGAGAAATTGCTTATGTTGCAATGACAAAACTTATCGGAGATGGAAGAATTCACCCAGGCTCAATAGAAGAAGCTGTTAAGAAAGCAAAGACAGAAATTGCAAAAGAGATTAAAGAAAATGGACAAATACTTGCAGACGAAGCAGGTTGGCCAGATATGGATGTAAACTTAATGAAATTGATAGGTAAAATGAAGTACAGAAGTAGTTATGGCCAGTCCTTAATGGCACATACTATAGAAGTAATAAGAATTGGAGAAGTATTAGCAAGAGAGGTTAATGCAGATGCAGAGCTTGTTAAAAGAGCTGCTCTACTCCACGATGTTGGTAAACTCCTAACTCACAAGATTGACAAACCACACCATGTGATATCTGGACAGATAGCTAGAAAATACATGCTTGATGACAAGTTAGTAAATGCTATAGAAGCACATCACCTAGACATAGAGCCAAAATCTGCAGAAGCAGTATTGGTATACATCGCAGACGCAATATCTGGCTCTCGCCCAGGTGCAAGAAAAGATAGCTACGAGCAATATATCCAAAGGGTAGAAAGCATAGAAAATGCAGCTAAAGAAATTGGCTCAGATAAGGTCAAGGAAGTATTTGCTATCAAAGCAGGAAGAGAAGTTAGAGTTATCGTAAAACCAAATCTAGTAACAGATGATGACGCAACTGTAATGGCAAAAGACATTGCAAAGAAGATAGAGAGTCAGCAGAGTTACCCTGGAAATGTAGAGGTTACGGTAATTAGAGAGACAAGAGCTACAGAAGTTGCAAGATAAAGCAATTTTTGTATATCTTCTAGTATGCAAAACTATAAGAGAGATGATATAAACAATCATCTCTCTTTTCTTTTAGTAAGAAATCTTCTTAATAAAGCACTTTTAAGCAAAGCACGAAAAGTAACAGAAAGCAGTATGTTAACAGCATTATTTATACTACACATTAACAAGATAATTCTTCCAGAAGAATATCAATCCAACTAGCAGGTCAAAAATATCAACAATAGCTAGATTTACTCATCTATAACTCAATACCTATAATATTATTTCTATTGACTGTTATTTAACTTTTTTTTATCTTATAGGCGGATATACAACAATGTATGTTAATTAAGCATTTTTGTATATATCAATTAAGAAAGGAGGTAATAACAATGTTAAAGAAAGATTTAATAGAAAAGATTGCAGCAACAGGAATTACAAAGAAGCAAGCAAGTCTCGCTTTAGATGCAACTCTTGATGCAATTGCAGATTCTCTTAAGGATGGAGATCCAGTACTTCTAACTGGTTTCGGTAAATTCGAAGTCAGAACAAGAGCTGCAAGAACAGGAATCAATCCTAAGACTCTTGAGAAGATCAAGCTTCCATCATCCAAAGTACCTGCATTTAAGGCAGGAAAAGCTTTGAAGGCAATGGTAAAGTAATGCCGGATTTCCTTTGTAGATAAGGAATAAAAAGGACTCGTACGAGTCCTTTTTGCTTCATACAAGAAATACCAAAAACATTGATAATACAACAACAAACAATGTATAATCACACATTAGTATTGTCAAAAATAAGAGATTAAATTATAGTTTGTTGTTCACAAAATCTTATAATCTTATGAACTTATCTCTAAAAAGTAAAAGAAACAATGTATATGTTGTAATGCTCCTGCTACTCATCACAAAAGTAGTTGGTTTTTTCAAGCTAAGAACATTAGCAGAATTATTCGGAGCAACCCATGAACTAGACATATTCTGGGCAGCATTCACAATTCCAGATTTACTATTTACAATACTTGTAGCAGGATCTATAAATGCAGCACTGATACCACTATTCTCCGACATATTACACAAGAAAGGACAGGAAGCATTAGATAAATTCTTTAATAGATTCACAGTTGTATTAAGTACATTCATAATATTAATTGCATCATTATTATTCATATTTACTCCACAAATTACATCTCTACTCATAGACAATGAAAATGCGCAACAATTTCTAAACTTCTCTACACAGCTCACACACGACGACATTACCTTGTTCGTAAAGCTCACAAGAATAATGATGTTATCCCCAGTTCTACTTGGTATCAGCACACTTATTACTGCATATCTACAAACAAAAAAGCAATTCTTCGTAACATCACTAGCACCGCTATTCTACAACCTTGCAATGACACTATTTCCATATATATTCACAGCACTAGGCTACAAAGGAGTAGAAGTTGTGGCAATTTCTGCAGTTCTAGGTTCCCTATTCCATCTTGTCATACAAATACCAACATTCAGTAAATGCTTTAAAGAAAAGTTCATAATAAACACAACAATACTCAAAGAAGGAGTTAAAGATAAAGAAACAAAAGTAGCTATTAAACTCGCACTACCAAGGACAATATCTCTACTGCTAGAGCAGATAAATGTAGTAATTAATACAGTTATAAGCTTTTCACTCCAAGCTGGAGCTTTGAGTGCATATAAATTTGCCGTGAGTTTACATCAATTTCCAATTAACATAATAGGAAGTGCAATTGCACAGACAGTGTTACCAAATTTGGCAGAAACTAACGAAGATTATGAGAAATTTAAGAAAGTACTAAATCAATCTATACAGCAAGCACTATTTCTTGTATTTCCACTAACAGGAATAATGCTTGTATTAAGATTGCCTATCGTAAGACTAGCATATGGGACAGGAGCATTTGACTGGAATGACACCTTACTTACCGCATGGTGTCTCGCCCTACTCTCCATATCCATAATTGGGCAGACAGTTGTACAGATACTCCTTAGAGCTTTCTATGCCCTCAAGGAGACATGGAAACCACTTACAGCGATAATCATAGGAATAATCGTGAACATACTGTGTAGCTACTTTATAACAAACTTCTTCAGCCACTACTTTGACTGGAGACCAATATTAGGACAAATATCCTCTCAGCTTTCAGACAGACAAGAAACAATAGCAACAATAAAATCATTCTTCTCTGACTTCTTCAGGTGGTGCGCAACAAGAGGAGACTCTAATATGGGTGTTGGAGGACTTACATTCGCTCTAGGAGCAGCCTACATCGTAGAAATGATTGTTCTTGCAAAGCAACTAGATAAAAAAATACATTTCATAGACATAGAAGAAAATGTAAAGCCAACACTAAAGAAATTATGCAATTCACTTCTAATGATTATAGGAATGTACCTCATTTATAAGCTATTTAATGTACAACTTAACACAACAAGGACTATATCCATAATCATACTAACAATGGTTACAAGCATATACGGTCTACTCTCCTACTGGGTAGGAGCAAAAGTCTTTGGCATTCCAGAAGTAGATGTTATGGAGAGAAAAATGATAAGCATAATTCGTAAATTTAAAGGAAATAACCGTTAATGAAAAAATTTCTAATAATATTCTTTATAACAATTTTATTAATTATTCTCGCAATATGCGGAGTTGTATATTACAAATATTTTTCATGGAGAAAATCTTTTGAAATAACCAAACAGCATCTAGTATGCACTAACAATATAAACACAGAAGAATTATCCGTTTCCGTAGAAGAAAAAATCAAAAAATTTGTAAAATCCAAAGATAAAACAGATTAGATTTCATTCACAATACCAGAGATAGCATATTTCTTAAAAGCAAATGTAGATGGAACTGGAACACTTTCCTTCGATACTGCATGCATAGAAGCAAAAGACAGTAAATGGAGAATATATGTTAATATGGAAATTGCAGATGTTAACATACCGTGGGCATCGTTTTATCTTATAAAAGATAATATGCAGACTGCTCAATTATACCCATTAAATATTTATATAGGGAATATGCAATTACCAGATAGTATCGCCAAAACATACACAGATCAGATTGCAAGAGGTATAAATGACGCATTAGTAACAGTTCTAGAAAATGATTTTACAAGCAGAACCATCGACAATATAGAACTCAAAGAAACAGAAGTCATCATAAAAGGAACAAAAAAATAAGTGCTCCCCTAAAGCATTTCTGAAAAACATACCCTATATTTCTTGACATCAGGAAAAATAAGATTTACATTAGTAATCAATAATAAAGAAGCTGCCCATTTTCTTTGGACATACACCTAGAAATGAGCGTCATCTCTATTAAAAATATTATTTAAATTAATTAATTATTTAATCTAATGAAGGAAAAAAGAGGAGTTATAGCACTAGCTTTGGTTGCAGCAGTACTCGTATTGGGTGTTGGTTATGCAACATTAACTAGTCAAACACTTTATATCAATGGTAATGCTTCCTTAGCACAAGGAGATGTTGCTATCGATGTCGTATTCTACGGCAACAGTTCTATTACACCAAGTATTACTGATATCAGTAACAGAAATGGAAATGCATTAGCAGCAACAGCAAGTGCTGCAGATGATTCAACAGTTGCAACATTGAATATTACAAACTTAGAAGAGGCTGGAGATAGTGTAACAGCAATTTATCAAATAAAGAATAAATCTGCAGATATCGATGCAACATTATCTACAGGTACAATAACTAAGGATGCAAAGTTAGATGTAACTGTATCATATGGAACAACAAGTCTTGCACATGGACAAACAACAACAGTAACAGTAACAGCAACACTAAATGCAACACCAACAAACACAATATCCGAGACAATCAGCATTCCAGTCGTAGCAACACCTGCATAGTCGGTTGTTAATTAAATATACTAGAGTTCTGTATGTGAACTCTAGTATATGGTTCTTTATTTAACATTAGATATAAAAAATAGAAAGGAGGAGACAAAATGGAAAAAGATAATAAAAGGTTATATTTCTTCCAAGTAGTCTTGTTGATATCTCTCCTCGTTGCTCTTTATATATCTAATACAATAACAAGGGTATCGCTTGCAGTATTCATGGTAATATATGCAATAGTATCCAATGTATTTATAAAAAGAAAAAGATTTAAGTCTATGCACCATAAGCAAGTAATCTTACTTATGACTGCAATGGCATGTATATACATAGCTGTTTTCTACTTAATGGGTTTCTACTTTGGGTATTACAAAGCCCCATTTAAGTTTTCTATAGGTACAATTGGAAAATATATCTTACCTATAACAGCCATATTGGTTTCTGCAGAGTATATAAGAAATATATTCATAATGCAGAAATCAACGATAATAATAAAGTCTAAGAAATTAAATATTTCCGAGATTCTATTATTCTTAAGTATGATTGTGGTTGATATATTGGTATATAGAACATTGTACGGAAGATTTACAAATTATGATCAATATCTAACTCTATTAGGGTTGATTATTTTTTCTTCTGTGTCCTGCAATCTATTATATAACTATGTATCAAGAAGATATGGGCAAAGTTCTATTATCTCCTATAGACTTATAACAACATTGTACTATTTCATATTCCCATTAATACCAAATGTTTATATGTTCTTCCGTGCATTTTTGAGAATGATTATCCCATACTTGATATTCCTTTTCTTAGAGAGAACATACGCGAATACTAGAACTATTATTTCTTATAGAGAGAAAAGAAGAAACATAATAACCACATCTACGCTCTTTATAGTTTTACTATTGTTTATCATGTTGATTTCATGTAAATTTAGATATGGAATGCTTGTTATCGGTTCTGGTTCAATGAGTGGATCAATAGATAAAGGAGATGCTGTTGTATACGAAGATAACCACGGGCAAAGCATAAATGAAGATGATGTTGTAGTATTTAAAG
>JAGDCC010000050.1 GCA_017958745.1 bacterium | reverse complement strand
TAAGAACTTCAAATTAGTAGAAGTACCTGTACAGTATAGAGATAGACCTAAGGGAAGTGTATCAAAGCTAAATACATTCTCAGATGGATTCAAGGTATTAAAGACAATTGCAAGACTCTTTGAAGAATATAAACCAATGCTATTCTTTGGAATTGTAGGAATAATATTCTTCATAATATCTATGTGCTTTGGAGTACCTGTATTTGTAGAATATTTTAAAACACATCTGGTAGCAAGATTCCCAACACTCATATTCTCAGGATTCCTGCTTATGATTTCTATGCTAAGTTTTGTCTGTGGAATTATATTGGAAGTAGTAGTAAAAAAGCATAGAGCCCTCTTTGAACTAGTACTTATAAATACCAGAAATAAAAATGACAATAAGAATTAAAAAGTCATCCATAAAACTAATTAAACAAATTATAAAATTTGTAATTGTAGGAGGAATAGCAACAGTTATAGATTGGTTTGTCTATTACATTCTATATAATCATCTAAACATATCTCCACTAATAGCTAATATTATATCTTTCTGTGTATCCGTAATATACAACTACACAGCAAGTGTTAAATGGGTATTCGCAATTAATAAGGAGAAGAGTAAAAAGAGGATGTTTATAGAATTTAT
This sequence comes from bacterium, assembly GCA_017958745.1. Classification (GTDB taxonomy): domain Bacteria; phylum Patescibacteriota; class Dojkabacteria; order SC72; family SC72; genus UBA5232. The sequence goes on along the minus strand of JAGDCC010000050.1, from coordinate 5,274 downwards.
GGTGTTTAGTATAATCGGACTACTTATCACAGAAGGCCTTCTTTGGATATTTATAGATAAGCTCTCACTCAACGAGATGTTATCTAAAGTAATATCCACAGGTATTGTTATGGTATTTAATTTTATTACAAGGAAAATATTCCTAGAAAAATGATTACACACTTAATTCCATTTTTATTACCAATTATTTATTATATTCTTGCAAATTCTCTGTTTGTTCTATTATTCAAAAAATCATTTGGTAAATGTATACCTATAACATTAATTGTTACAGCAATTACATTGTATATTTCTGTCTATGTCTTCAATACATTAAAAATAGGTTACATAATTAATCTTCTTATACCACTAATATCTGTTGGATTAATACTATACAAGCTTATAAAAAAGCAATCTATAAAAGAATTCCTAGATAATTACTTCTCCTATGGTTTTATGTCATTCCTGTTGATAGGATTAGCATTCACATTCTTTGACTTCAGAAGATCTTTTACAGCATGGGATGAGTTTTCTCACTGGGGTGTAATGGTGAAAAACATACTTAAATTAGATAACTTCTATTCTGTAGATGCATCTACATTGTTAGTACACAAAGACTATCCACCAATAGTTCCACTCTTTGAAACATTCTGGATTAAACTATCTACTAATGGATACAGCGAGGCAGTTCTCTCCCAATCGATACATATTTTAGAAATGTCTATGCTTATACCAGCAATAACAGATAAAATAAAAAAGAAGAATATGCTGACAAATATTGCAAGAACCATACTTATAACAATTACTGCATATCTAATAATTGTCCACTTCGACCTTGCAACAACAGTAAACACAATCTACATAGATTATTTACTAGGAATAGTAACAGCTTATGGTTTATTCTATATTGCAAATCAGAAAGATGTTTTTAAAACACATACACTTATATCTATTTGCATAATCTCTTCATTCCTTTTATTAATGAAACAGATGGGATTACCATTCTACTTACTCCTCTTACTAACGTTCTTCCTATCCTACATATTCCACAGAAAAGATATTTCTGTAAATTGGAAATCAATATTTAAGACAGTACTATTAATTATGATTATCCCGCTATTGTTTAACAGAAGTTGGAGCTTATATACAAAGAATCATACACTCAAACAGCAGTTTAACTTACAGGATATTAAAATCATGGAGCTTTACGATATTATCTATAATAAAGCTGGAGAAGAATGGCAGGGTATAGCTGGAAGAAATTATGTATCTAGTGTAATAACAGCAGATCTCAGCACATCAGATAACACAATAACATATTTTGGAGCTGTTCTTATAACACTTGCTGTGTTATCTATTTTATACATTGTTTACAAGAAAGAAGATAAAAATATATTTATTAATCTATCTATCACTCTATCTGTAGGAAGTATTGGCTATTATTTTACTTTGCTATTGCTATATGTATTTTCCTTCGGTCCAGATGAGGGTCCAAGACTTGCTTCTTTAGGAAGATATTTAGACACATATTTGGTTTTAATGTTTATTACCGTATTACTTCTATTCTATTATCTTAATGCAAAATATAGTAAACATAAGGTTATATATGCATTCTTGCTAGTAGTTATTTTGTTTAATAGATTGCCACAGAATAAGATGGAATTCTTACGAGCTGCAACATCCAAGGGTGATTACTTTCCATACAAAACAACAGCAGAAAGCTTAGAAAACAGACTGAATTACGAGCAAACACGTATCTATGCAATGACAAAAGACTATGGTGGTACATACTTTACGAATTACTATACATCTACATTCCAATTCGAGGATCAGTTTGAATACGAAGATGCTATTAACAATCCAGAATATATAAAAGAAGTGTTAAACAATTTTGATTACTTTTATCTACAAGAAGCAAGCGAATCATTTGTAGATAAGTTTTCCTTCCTCTTTGATAATGTAGAAGAAATATCTAACGATACTATCTATAGAATAGTAAAGGCAAACAACAGCATAAAACTGAAGAGTATCGACATACTATAGGACTAAATGGTATAATATAATAGGAACTTTAAAAAAGTGGAGGTGCACAATGGAGATTGTTATCAACGTCAAATTGGTACTGTTTGTTGTCGCTATGACAATCATAGCGATAATTCTTAACACGATGCTATCCTATTGGATAGACAAGTGGCTCAAGAAATAGCCAAGGAGGAAATATGTCCAGCGTTTTGGCAGTATTCGCCATTTTGATTTCCATTCTTGTAATAGGATTGCCAATCTACATGGCAATCGTACTGAAACGAATGAAGAAGTAACCACCTTATCAACCTCCCTGAATCTTGCTTATATAGCAAACAAACACAAAAAACAAACATAAGATTCAGGGAGGATTTTTTTCTTGGAAAATGTATAAATTGCGGGACATGGATTCGAACCATGATTCTCGGCTTCAAAGGCCGGTATCCTACCATTAGATGATCCCGCATTAAATATCAGAATAAGGTAATTATATCATAATATGGTATTATATTGATATGGCATTATTCAAGAAAAAAACAAAAGCACAACCAAAAAACAAATTCCAAAAAGAAGGAATATATATGCCAATTAAAAATAAACCACTCACCAAAAGAAAGAAACCTAAGAAAAACATCATCAAAGAAATAAAAAATAACAGAGGAAGAAGAAAAGGAGTAAGCCTTCCATTCAAGAAAATATTCTCCATACTACTCATCGTTTTCTTCGTAGGCATTGTATCTTACCTATCTATCGTATACATCATCAACCTAAGAAAGACAGGTAAAACCATATTCTATGTAGAAGAAAACATAATAGGACTAGAAAACATACCAGCATACCCAAACTCCACATTCATATTCCAAGACAATATGGACAATGACTATGTTACCAATTTCATAAGCACAGGAAACTCAGCATACAGATTACCATCTGGAAAAAATATACAAGACGTCTTCGAGTATTACCAAGAAAAATTACCACCAGAAGGATGGACATATATACAAACAGTAGAAGTTGGTGCAGAAGATAAAAAAAGTGGACAGTATTGGACAAAGAATAACATAGGTTTACGTATATATAACAAGTACAATGATGTTTGGTACGAAACAATAAGCCAGAAAGATGCAGAAGAAGGATTACATGCAAGAATAGAAGAAGAAGCTGCTAGAGATTTACTTCTTGCAGGAAACGACACACAAGAGATGCTTCCAGACTTTGCATTTATAGCTAAGATACCAAACGAATATACTATTTCATATGGGGCATCAGGTATTGGTTCTCTTAAATATGCAAGTCTAAAAAAGATGGCAGATACAGAGGAGATAATTATTACTCCAGTTGCAAAAAATAATGGAGAAGCTCTAGATACATTCCTTTATACATATATGGGGAAGTTACAAACTAAGAATACAGATGAGGCAAATAACAAGATTGAGGAGTGTGTACTTTCTACTACAGATCTTTTGTATGCAAATAATATAACAGAACTAACAGGAGCAATTACATGTACAGTTAGTGGAACACATCTCGTTACATCTTTAATAGATACAGTAAGTAATTATGCTTATGTAATAGATTGTAACAAGATAGATAGTACTTTTTACTCTACTCTTCTAGCAGATATCAAGTTACACACTACTTCTTACTAGGAGTATGGAAATATCTAAATACAGAGGTACTAATAGTCTTATTATTTAAGACATTGTTAATGTCTTCTATAGATGCTTTCTTAATATTTTCTATACTTCCAAAAGATTTAAGTAATTTCTTTCTACTCTTATCCCCTATTCCATCTATTTTTTCTAATAGAGATGCCTCTCCTTGTCTTATTCTCTCTTTTCTGTGGTGAGTAATAGCAAATCTATGTGCTTCGTCTCTTAGATCTATTAGAATAGACTTATTCTTTATGTTTATCTTAGTTACTTCTCCTGTGTCTCTATTTACATACCAGAATTCATCTAAGAGTTTTGCACCTTTTCTCTTAAATCTCTTGCCTTTAGATATACCAAGTAAGCATATATTGTGTGGTACAGCGTCTTGTACTATACCTAATTGGGATTTTCCACCATCTATCAGGACTATGTCTGGAGAGGATTCGTAGTTGGATTGTCTTTCTGGATTAAATCTCCTTGTTAGAGTTTCTTTAAGCATAAGTGGATCATTAGGTGTATCCATGGATTTTATCTTGAATATTCTATACTGGTTTCTTTTTATTTCTCCATCCAATGCAACTACCATAGATGTGTATGCCATTTTTCCTTGTATGTTAGATACGTCATAGCATTCTATGCGGTGTAATTTTTTTAGGTTTAGTTCTATCTTAAGGTCATAGAAGTGTTGGTATAGTGTTTTCTTTCTTCTTTCTACATATGTTTGTGAGTCTTCTCCATAGTCGAAGGATATTTTTTCTCCTAGGTATTTTAGGTCGTTTATTCTGTCTCGGAGGACAGCGGCTTTCTCGTATTCCATGTTTTTAGAATATTCGTGCATTTGTTTTTCTAATGTACTTATTTGTCCTCTTTTTCTTCCTTTTAGGAATTTAATTATTTCGTTGATGTTTTTTCTGTAATCTTCTTTAGATATGTGTCCTTGGTATGGTCCTGGGCATAATCCTAGGTGGAAGTACATGCATTCTTTTCTTGGTTTGTTGCATGTACAGAATGGGTACATTTTTCTTAGGTAGGTGAATATTCTTTTAGTGGATGAGCTGTTTGGGTATGGTCCAAATAGTTCTCCTTTTTTTAGTTCTTCTGTTGTTATTTGTTTTTTTATTTTACTGTAGGGAATTGTTCTTTGGTAGATATGTATATCCAGCTGTAGGATTTGTCGTCTTTTAGGTCGGAGTTATACTTTGGTTGGTGTTCTTTAATTAGTGCACTTTCTAGTACGAGGGATTCTATTTCGTTGTTGGTTTCTTCTATTTCTACTGTGGAGATGAGTGGTATCATTTGTTTGACGTATGGTCTATCTAATAGGTCGTCAGAGAAATAGGATCTTACTCTGTTGTGTAGGTTTATAGATTTGCCAACGTATAGTATTTTGTGGTTTTTGTCATAGAATTTGTATACTCCTGGTTTGTGTGGGAGCATGTCTATATTTTTAATATCCATGTGTTTATTTTACCATTTTTATAAAGGATACAGTTAAATACAAAATGTATATCCAATATATGATTAGTAATCCTGTTAATAGGTATGGGTTTACTATGTTTGTAGTTATTATTGGTATTAGGGATAGAGTAAATAGTATGTAGTTTGTTATGGTTATTGGTAT
>JAGDCC010000049.1 GCA_017958745.1 bacterium | reverse complement strand
TTCTGGAACTGTTTCTGTTACAACTGGTTCTGCAACAGGAGTTGCTAATGTATCTAGATTTGGCATTTGATTATCCATAACTGGAGTTTCTGCAATTGGAGCAACTTCTGGAACTGTTTCTGTTACTGCAGGTTCTACAACAGGAGTTGTTAATGTATCTAAGTTTGGCATTTGATTATCCACAACTGGTGTTTCTGCAATTGGAGCAACTTCTGGAACTGTTTCTGTTACAACTGGTTCTGCAACAGGAGTTGCTAATGTATCTAAGTTTGGTAACTGATTATCTATAACAGGAGTCTCTGTTATTGGTGTAGCTTCTCCTGTTAATGCTGCTAAATCTACTGCTTGAGATTCTGGTGTTGTACCATTCATAGCACCTGAAACATTTGGATCTATTGCAATATTCATATCCTGTTGTCCTGTTGGTTGCTGCTCCATACCAAGGTTTGTACTATTAAATACCTGTCCAGGAGTGTTTTCTTGATTGTATAAAATACCATTAATATTATCTACTGCAGAGTTTGCATCGTTTGTAGTTTGTATAGAGCTGTTATTATCTTGTGTTGCTTCTGGTGCTGATAGTGTCTCCATTGTTGGTAATGTGCTTGCAGTTGAAAGTGTGTCTGTTGCTGGAGTTTGGTTTGTATTAGTAGAATCTGTTGGGTTTATGTTTAATAATGATGCATCTGCAGAAGCATCTGGAGCTTGTGCCATTTCTGCAACTTTCTTCTTTTTACTGCTTATTAGGAATATTCCAATCAAGCTAACTAATAATGTTGCTGCTCCAGCTATCAGTACATATGGAAGATAGTCAGAGAAAGACTTCGAGCCACTTTTGGAAGAGGATGGTTCAGTAGATGTTTGTGTTGTAGTAGTTGTTGTCGTAGTAGTTGTATTATTTCCATTGTTGTTGCTTCCTGTTGTTGTAGTTGTTGTGTTACCTGTTCCTCCAAAATTGTTTATCTTTTCTCCATCCAAAATAGTATTAGAATTGTCTACTTGGAATATTTTCTCAGCATAACTGTCTGATTTTGTTGTATATGATATCTTAGCTACAATATCGTTATTTGTATAAACTTGCCCAGTTACATAAGAACAAATAATTGTTAGTTCTTCTTCTGTTTTGTAGTCATACGAACATCCACTGATGTCTCCCTTGGAAACACTCTTTATTGTCGTGTCGCTTCCATCGTATGTGAGTAATATTGTTACTTCTTTAACGGATTCTCCATCGCTATCTATATAAACATTTGCAGAAGATGTTGTTGAACCTTTTGCTGTAGTATCTACTAGTGTCACTTCTGCTGCATGTACACGTATAGCTGTTAATGCAAATAAAGTTGCAGATGCAAAAATAATGGACAGTAATTTTTTCATAATTTTATTGGACAGTTTATATTATTATCTCTAGATTAACATGGTGATAGAGTAATGTCAAAGCATAAATAATGCCTTTTTTGTACAATTATTGACTATTCTAAAAAGGCAATATAATATGTATCAATGGATTATTCTGCCTTACAATTTAATGGTGGTGTTGGTAATATAACTAATGACCCAAATAACGATATGGATGATACGAAAACGAAACAATCTGTTGAACAAGTAGATGATGAAATCGTTCTCTTGGAAAAGAAATTGTTAGGATCTAATGTTCCACCTGATATGAAAGAAGAAACAATGAGATCTGTGGCTCGTTTAAAGAGAATGTCCAAAATGGGTGCATACAGTAGTGAGTTCGAGAATGTAAACAAGTATGTAGACTGGATTACAAGAATTCCTTGGGGAGTTTTATCTCAGGATAATTACAATTTGGAGAATGCTAAAGAATTAATGGATAAAACACACTACGGAATGGATACAGTGAAGGAGTTAATTCTTGACTATTTAGCAACAATGCAGTTGCAGTCAGGTAATTTTAAGAATGATACACCTCCATCTCAGATAGAAGGTCGCAGTGAAGAATCTAGAAATGCAGATCCTTCTCAGATGGCTGTTCTTAAAGGTTCTTCTGCAAATGCGCCTGTCTTTCTGTTTGTAGGATTACAGGGTGTAGGAAAAACATCTATTGCAAAGTCTATTGCAAACTCAATGGGTAGAAAGTTTATAAGAGTCTCTTTGGGTGCTATCGGAGATGTCAGAACATTAAGAGGTACACCACGATTCTCTATAGATGGTGAGCCAGGGCAGATAATTAAAGCTTTGGTTAGATGTGGAACAATGAATCCTATTATTCTTTTGGATGAGATTGAAAAAGCTAGTGGTACTGCAGGTCTTCTTAATGATGTTATGGCTGCACTTCTCGAAATCCTTGATCCAGAGCAGAATGCTACATATGTGGATCACTATATAGATTATCCGGTAGATCTCTCTCATGTATTCTTCATCTGTACAGCAAATAATCTAGGTGGGTTATCTGCTGCTTTACTAGATAGAATCGAGATTATCAGGTTCACAAGTTACACTGATGATGAAAAAGAAGTTATGGCTAAGAAGTATCTATTACCAAAGGTGTTGGAGAATCTTAACCTTACAAACGATGACTTACAAATACAGGATGATGTATGGCCAAAGATTATTCGTCCTGTTGGTTTCGATGCAGGTGTAAGACAGTTGGAGAGAAATATTACAACTATTGCTAGAAAAGCAGGTAGAATGATTGTCCAAGGAAGTGAAACACCTATTATTGTTACACAGGAAAATCTTTCCAGTTTTGTGATTGCAGACCAAGGACCACTAAGTTAAAAAATTATGGTATATTAATTATATGTTTGAATCACTATTTACAAAAAAGAATACAGCAAAGGTTCTAACAGAAGAGGATAATATTATCGCTTTGGATATAGGTACGGAGCAGTTAAAGACATTCTTGTTTAATGTCACCAATGTTGGTGTAAATATTAAGAAGATTTCCAGAATAGAGCAACAACAGAATGCTATGAAGAGTGGAATAATTACTAATCTGGATACTGTTTTGGAGAATTGTAAGTTAGGAATGGCTTCTGTTGTAGAAAGACTTTCTGATGAGGAGATGCCTAGAAAAGTTATTATGGATATAGCTGGTGAGTATATACAGGGTGTTTCTATTGTTGTGAATTACCAAAGAGAAGAGAATTTTGATAAAGAAATCTCCGAAGCAGAGCAAACGAAGATTGTTACAGAAATAGAAGATAAAATTAAAAGTACAGGTAAAGAGGATCTTGGACAAAGAATTGGCCTTACTAGTGAAGATATAGAGATTTTACATATAACAAGAACTGGTTTGAGGATAGGTGGTATGCCAGTTAATTCTTTAGTTGGTTATAAAGGAAAAGATGTAGTTCTTTATTACTATGCATCTTTTGCTCCAAAAACTTATGTTGAGGCATTAAGAAAAGTTGCAAGTGATTTAAATATGGAAGTTCTTGGTATTGTCGCTCAACCTTTTGCAGTTGCAAGATCTTTCTCTGGTTCTAGTAATAGAGATTTTTCTGCAATCTTTATAGATATTGGTGGTGGTACAACAGATATTGCTATTGTAGAAAAGGGAAATGTTGTAGAAACAAAGATGTTTGCATTTGGTGGTAGAACTTTTACAAAAGAAATTTCTAAAGCATTGAACTTGGATTATAGGTATGCAGAACAAAGAAAGATTAAGTATTCTAATAAGGAATTAACAAGTGTTCTATCTAGAGAGATACAAAAAGTTGTTTATCCAACAGCTATGCTATGGATGAAGACTCTTAGTTCTGCATTTAAATATTGTGATGATATTAACAATTTTCCTACACAGATATATCTTTGTGGTGGAGGTGCTTTGTTACCAGAAATTAAGGAAGTTATGCTAGAGTATCCTTGGAGAAAAAATCTTCCATTTGCAACTGTTCCAAAGATAGAATTTTATACTCCAGATAAGATGGAAAATGTTACAGACAATAGTGGTGAGTTGAAATATCTTTTTGATATTACTCCCGCTGCTTTAACTAAATTTGTTTATGATAACAATAAAACCCCAAATGCCAAAGGATAATACAAAGATTACAAAAATTATAGTTAGCTCTGATGATGAAATAACAGATATTGTTTGTGGAATTATAGATTCTCCTAATGAGCGTGTTTTGGTTACTTTCTCAGAGGAGTCAGATTTGTTAATTAGTCCTATTAATCTTAGGGTTATATTGGAGACTGCAGATGAGAGGGGAAAGCTTGTTATATTACAGATTGTTAATAATTCTACTGGTGTAAGAAATGCGCATTTGGCTGGTCTTGCCGTTATAGAAAATATTGCACTTCCTACAGAGAATGATTGGGTTAACGAGAAGACAAATAGAGATAGAAGATTAACACCTAAGAAAGAAGTAACTAAAGATTCTGTTGCCGTAATAGAAGCGGAGGAAAAGGATTCTTATGATGATATTGTAGAAGATGCAATGGAGAAGAATGGAGAAGGTGAGGAAGAGACTCCTTTGCAAAAGAAAATTAACGAAGTTATAGAGAAAAGTAAGAGTAGGAAAAAAGAAGTTGTAGATGATCTTACTCTTGATGATGATATTCCTATTACATATGGAGATGAAGAAGATTTAGGCATAAGCGAGGATAACTCTTCTGTTGTCGATGGAGAAGAGGTTGGTGTTGTTGAGAAAGAAGATGAAGAAAGTAACAAAAAAGAAGATACAGAGTCTCTGGTAGGGAAGGATTTCAGTGTAAAAGAAGGGTCATTAGAAGTAAAAGAAAATGGTAGCGTTGGAGAAAAGAGCAAATTTCCTTTCGTTCCAAAAATTAAAAATTTTAATAATAAAAATAAAGAAGTTGATACTACTGATGAGAATAAGAAAAAGTTTAATACTGGGAAATTTCTTGTTATATTGGGAAGCATATTGTTTGTAGCTGTGTTGGTAGGGCTTATTTATTATTATACAAAGCCACTCGTTAAAGTTAGAGTGTATGTGTCTGCAAAACAGGTAAGTGTAGAAAAAACATTTACAGGAGAAGAGAATATATTAGAGATAGATAAAGAAAATCTTAAAGTTCCTACTAAAAATGAGAGTCTAGAAACATCTCGATCTGGAAATGTTACTGCTACGGGTGTTGCATATAAAGGAGAAAATGCTACTGGAAGTGTGCAAGTCTTCTTTGTAAAGGATGATTGTACAAATGCTGCTAGTGTTACTTTACCGGCAGGGCAAGTCATTTCTGCTTATACACATGATGGTATCTCTTATACTTTGAATGAAGATGTCGTTATACAGTGTAATAAAGATTATCCAGTTGTTGGTATAACTGCTACAGATATTGGAGATGAGTACAATATACCAAGCGGAGAGAAGTTTTCTGTTGCAGGTCAGGATAATAGTATTTTTGCTACTGCACAGAATGCTATTACTGGTGGTAGTAAGAAAGAATATACTGTTTTAACTCAAGCGGATGTTGATAAAGCTGTGGATGAGTTAAGAAAGGGTGTTGAAGAGGAGGCTATAAATAAACTCAAGAGTAAATCTGGTGAATGGCAAATTATAGAAGCTTCCATAAAAAACGAACTTGCTAAAGAAAATATTAAACTAAATTCTCCTGTAGGTAGTGAAGTATCTTATACAGATGTTGATATTACAGTAAAAAGTAGTGCAACTTATTATCTACAAAGTGGGTTGCTATCTATGGTTGATACAATGCTTACTAATGCAGCAAAAGAGCAAAACCTTTTTGAAGGTGATGGAACATCTCTATCTTTAGGTAGTGATGTTGAGAAAAGTGTAGAAGCAACATTGGGTGAGAATGATGCTGTCTCTGTAAAATTAATTGCTAGTGCATCTATTAAACCGAATGTGAATAAAGATGAGATTGTTTCAAAAGTTAAGTCAATGAAGTGGAAAGAGGGTTGTGACTACCTCAAGTCATTGAAGTTCTCTGATAAAGAAACAGAGATAGACTTCTCTCCAGCAAACTTCCCAGATTGGCTTAAATATTTCCCTACCAAGCAGGGTGGTGTAATGGTAGAAGTTAAGGAAGTGTATTAGTACATGTATTCTGCCAATTCTTTTATGAATATGCTGTAGGTGAGTAGTTATCTTGCTATAGAAGTTCTCTATTAAGTGAAATCAACCTAGAATAATCGGTGATGTTTTAGTTATTCTTATTGTAACTAATTATTGTGTAAGAATATGGGGAATATCTTATTTTTGCTCTAGATATATCTCGAGATTTTCTGAGAACTGTATATTTACATCATTTTCTATAGAGAGGAACAGTGTATAACTTTCTCCAGCATCTATGTTTATTTTCTGTGATGTTGCTCCATCTTTATCTATTAGTGTGTATGAATCTTCTCCTATTAGTATAGATATGTTAGAGGAAGTTTTAATGTCTGGATTAGTTGTAATTTCTACAACTCTATCTTGGTCTGTATCGTTGTTTATTTCTAAAATAGGCTTGGAATATACTCCAGCTTCCCTTCTTTTAATATCTGTAGAATACTTAAGCTGATTGTTTTCTGTTGACTCTAATTCTTCGTTCTTGAATATTGAGTGTTTGCCATCTATTAAGGATATTGTGACTTCGTTAGAGGTTGATACACCCAATACGTCTACAGTTTTTCCATTCTTAGTTATTGGTTCTAAATTGATAACTGTTGCTACTGGTATAGTAAAAATAACTAGCAATAGACAGAGTGCAAATGGTTCTAAAATTGTTCCAAAAATGTCGGACAGATATCGTAACATATCTACACATTACAAGTTTGATTGAAAAAAATCAACAAGTTTGATTAGAAATAATGTTGGCTTCTTGGATAAGCTCTTGATACTTCTCTTTCAAAAACTTGTATTGTAAATAATATTGAAAGTAAGGAAATTCCGATTGCAAGAATACCTACCCATTCGTAGCAATTTCCTCTTAATGTCTCCCCAATTATTAATGCAGAAGTCACAATGAGGAATGAATTCCATATGAAAATGTGTAGTATAGATGTGTTATCTCTGGTTACCCAAGAAAGTAAGTTTAACTTTGTTAGTTTTACTATTGTGCGTGGATCTTGGAATGTTGTTTGGTATAAGGTAGTCTTGATAATTTGTACAAATGTAGGTATTGCAACGAATAGGAGCATTATTAAGTTTGAATATGAATTTACAAATCTGGTTGTTTCTGGATCCGTGAAAAATATTTGTATAGAAAATATTCCGTCTGTCTGATTGTCAATGTTTACAGCATGACCAGACAAATGGCTAACAACAAAAATGCCTATAAACTTACCAGCAATCATCAGCATTGCTGGCCATACGGAAATTTTAATTGCTCTTCTTAGAAGTTTTGACATCTTTCTGGGACAGTTTGTTTAAATTCTTAGCTAATCTAGACTTTAGTCTATCTGCTTTTCCTTTCTTGATAACATTCTTCTTTGCAGCTTTGTCTAATACCTTGAAAGTATGTTTCATACTCTTCTTCGCTTCTTCTATGTTTCCACTTGCGATTAAGTCTCTTTCCTTCTTTCTAGCTCTCTTTACTCTGTCTCTGATTCTGTCATTGATAACTTCTTTTCTTCTATTCTTTCTTAAATCTTTTATAGATGTTTTTAGATTTGGCATTTCCAATAATTCTGCTTATGTTAATACGGATACTATTATAATGCATTTTTATGTGTTTTGTAAACTGGAAGCAATAATTATTTTTGTGATTGATTTGTATTCAATAATAATGTAATTTATATCATATGAAGAAAAGTATAAAAATTGATGCTATGTCTTTTGTTGAAGTACTAATAGCGATAGCTTTTTTGGGTGTTGTTGCTCTTGTGTTAGCAAGATTTGCATCATCTTCTTTACAGACACTCATAAGAGATGAGAGAACTGACCAGGCAACACAATATGCTGTAAATGGAGAAGTTATTTTACAAAGTATTGCGAATAAAAATGCTGCGGTAGAAGTAACTAAACATGCAGATTTAGATAATGGTAATAAGAGTATAGAGATTTTTCCTGAAAAAGAAATGTGCGGTGGTTATTTCTATCTAGTTGATGATGACAATGGAGACTACTCTTTTGCTCACGATGCAAGTGGTAATTTGTTGTGTGCCTTTGGATATGAGCAGGGTGAGTCAGCTATTAGAGAGAATTGTATAGATAAGAATAGTCCTGCGTACAATTATTGTACTGTTAAAACTCTGGATGGTAGTGAAGAAGAGTATTTTAGATATGTACATATTGAGTTTCCAGATGGTTATGTTTATGGTTCTACAGATTATTTGTTGGCGGATGTGACTGTAGGACAAATATCAAACGTAAATAATAATCCAACAGCTAAGAATTATATATTGGATTACAAATATCATACCTCGATAAAGCTTGAAACAATAGATGAATATTTGATAACAATCAATTTGAAAAATGCAACAATAAAAGGACAAACAAAATATGTAGAGGTTACCAAAGAACACGAAAGATCTTACGAAATAGATGTTTCTAAAGAATTAAAAGGAGAAATAACAACATATAAAAACTGTAGAGGTGAAGTTGATTCTGTTCTCAAAACTGGTGGCTTAGATTTAACAAATATAATGAGTGATGTGGTTTGTGATATTATTTATAAGGAAAAAGACTGTGTCTGTGGTAATAATAAAGTAGAATTGGAATGTGGAGAAGAATGTGAGCCGGGAATAGTTGGTGAAGATGTATGCTCTAATACATGTCAGGTATTGTGTGGTAATGGTGCTTTAGATGAAGGTGAGGTTTGTGAAAGAAATAATCCTGACGGAGTTATTTATGAATGGGACAATGCATTATGTAATCATGATACGTGTAAGGTTGAATGCGGTAATTATGATTTTGCTAATGATTGTGGAAATGCTGTCAAGGAATGCAATGAAGAGTGTGATCCAGCAATAGATGGAAGAGAACTATGTTCTAACAGTTGCTTGTGGTATTGTCCAGATGGAATTATAGAAGGAGACGAGGTTTGTGAAGATGGTAATCCAGTAGGTGCAAAATTTGATTGGAATAGTCCGAAGTGTAATCAAAATACTTGTAAAGAATGTGTGTGGAGTGGAACACTAACCGTCTTAAATGGAGAATCTAAATCTCCAAGGAATTTCACAAAGGAAGAATTGGAAATAGGAAAGGTATATCTTGTGAAAATTGATACTAGTAAAGGAGTAACTATCAATAATAAAAGTTATACAATGGATGAGGTTTTAGCAACTGGTTATGTTAAGAAGGATGATGGTGGTTATTATGTAGATTTGACAATGTTCTGTGATGTTAAAGCAGTTGTTAAATATACTATGCTTGAAGAGGTTAAAGAGGGTACATTGGTAGTACATAACACAAAGACATCTGATGTAAAGGATTTTGATATTGTATTTGTAATAGATGTTTCTGAATCTATTGAACACACAGATCCAAACAGAGAATTCTTGAAGGCTGCAAATAAGGTGATTGGTAAAATATTAGAAGGAGAAAATAATAGGAGAGGTATCGTTACCTTTGATACGGATCCTATGACTCTATTGAAACTTGGTAACTATAAACATACTAATCAATTGCTGACTGCCAAAGGATTTTCTGGTTATTCAGCGAAGTATGGTGGAAGTGATGAAGGTGGTGGAAGTACAAATACACCAGCAGCAATTAATTTAGCGAAATCTATGTTCCTATCTGCAAAAGATGTGTCTGGACGAAAACCAGTCTTTATTCTTATGACAGATGGTATTTGCTATTCTCGGAAAGCTGGTCTTGACTGCAGTAATTTGAATAGTAATACTTTTGGAGTAATTAAAACCTCAAAGAATGCAAAGGATAGTGTTAGTAAGTATTATGGTACAGATGCAGGTTTTTATGAAATGGTTATCGCAACACGCTCAGAATCTTTAAACTTAGTGTTAGATCCTTCTCCAACAAGAATTAGAGAGTATTATAGAAAATCAAATAACTGTCCTTTTATAAAATCACTAATAAATGGTGCATGGACAGAGTGTACAGGATCTGAAACTAGTAATGGGGGGTTGAAGTTAGATTCATATTCAGATGCAAAACTAAGTAAAATGAGCTATTCTGATGGCTTGTACATAGGTGATAACATGAAAAAGGTTGATGGTTTCTTGAATGATATTTTGAGTAAATTATCTACCACTGATACGAGAGATTTAACTGCTAAGGAATTGAAGGAGAGGAAAGTTTATCTAAAAAATGTTGATACTTCAAAAGAAATTACAATAAATGGAACAAAACGTAAATTTGATAAATTATTAGATATGGGATATGTAAAAAAAGATGGTGGTGAGTACTATGTAGATTTAGAATCCTTTCAGACAAAGAAGTTAAATATTGAGTATTATGCGAAGGGAGTTTAATAATTAATTTTTTTATTTATTATATCGACAATTAGTATGAAGAAACTTGGAAAGAATAAATATGCAGCAATGTCTTTTATAGAAGTTCTACTAGCTATTGTCTTTCTAGGAATTGTAGGTGTTGTTATTGCTAAGTTTGCTTCTAATACTATGAGTAGACTTCTCAGAGATGAGAAGATAGAAGAGGCTACAAATTATGCTATTAATAGTGATGTTGAGATACAAAGCATAGTTAATAAAAAAGTTGTTGATAAAGAAAGTAAGAAAGAACTTACTGGCGAGGAGCAAAGTGATGATAGTAATTCCAAAAGAAAGATATTTCCTGAAGAAAAAATATGTAACGGATACTTCTATATTGTTATGGATGAAAATAATAATCCTATTTTAGCGCAAGATAAGAATGGAGATGTTATGTGTGCATACGGATGGGAAGATAATGATGATGAATCTGTCAGAAGAAATTGTCTAGAGAATCCTGCTGCTTATGATATGTGTGTTGTCAAGTCGAATAGTGGCACTCCAGAATTCTTTAGATATATACATATAGACTTTCCTGATAATTATAGCTTTGATGAAACTGATTTCTTACTAGCAGATATAACTGTTGGTCAAATAACTAATCAGAATAATGATGTTACTTCGGATAATATGATTAATGACTATAAATATCATACTGCACTTAAACTCACTGAAAAAGAGAAAGATCACTTAATAACAATTAAACTAACAAATGCTACTATAAAAAATAGTGGATATTTGGAGCAAAAAATAGAACATGGTGGGTCAGACTCATTTGATGTTAGTGTTTCTCAATATTTAAAGAATGCTAAATGTGATTTAAGTTGCAGAGGCTCAGCTGATACTAATTTAAATGATAATGTAGTTTCGTTTGATGATGTTCTTAGTGATGTTGAGTGTACAATAGATTGTGAAGAAGATCCTTGTGCAAATTATGATATTAATAGGGATTGTGGAAATGGTGTTGTAGAGTGCGAGGAAGAATGTGATCCTCCAGGTGTAGATAATAACTGCTCTAGTACCTGTAAATTCTTGTGTGGAAATGGAATCTTGGATGAAGGGGAAGTTTGTGAAAAGAAGAATCCTAGTGGAGCTGAATATGATTGGGATGATGCTTTGTGCGACAAAAATACATGTAAATTAGCTTGTGGCAACTATACAATAGAGTATTGTGGTAATGGAAAGGTAGAAGAGGATTGTGGTGAAGTATGTGACCCATTGGACCCATTGGTTGAGGGTTGTTCTAATGTGTGTGAATTTTTCTGTGGAAATGGAATTATAGAAAGCGGAGAAGATTGTGAAATGGATAACCCACAGTATTCTAAGCTCAAGTGGGAGGATCCTTACTGTATTCAGAGGATGTGTAAAGAATGTATAGTAAAAGGTACTATTACTATATTAAATACTACTCCTCCAACAACTAGAGATTTGACAGAGGATGAAATAAAAGAGGGGCGAGTTTATTTAGAACTTTTGGATTTATCCAAGAAAGTTACTGTTAATGGAAAGGACTATAAGGATTTGAAATATGATGATACAAAGAAATCTTATTACATTGAGATTGTTCCTTTCTGTGAGTCGAGCGTTAAAGTAGATTTGAAAATAGAGTACAGTATTATCACTGGAACTGTGACAAAGAATAGTAACTCATCTCTTGGTTTTAATTATGATATTTTCTTAATTTTGGATATTTCTGGTTCTATGGGTTCTAGTGCTGGTGGTTCCTTCTCTGGTTCTAGAGCTTCTGTTTTCGCTACTGTTGTCAATGATGTTCTTAAGTCTTTTATTGACAATACAGATAATCGATTAGGTATTGTTCTGTTTCCTTCTAATACTACAAGTGCTTCAACTAGTTCTTATTCGTCAACCTCTTTTCTACAGTTTGGAAGTTATAGAACTAATTCTGATGGATATTTCTTGAAACATGATAACAACTCACCGTATGGATCGCTCACGTATGGTCTTTATACATATAAACTCTATGATTCTAGCGGAAATTCTTATGAAAATAGTGCTATTATAAGGGGTAGTACACCAACTCAATCGGGTATTATAACTTCAAAGCAAATGATGCTAGGAAATAGTGTTAATGTCTCAGAAAAAAGAAAGCCTGTATATATACTAGTTACTGATGGAGAAGCAAACCTTGCTACAGATGAAAATGGGAATATGATTCCTTTTGATAGACATAACGAAAAACAATACACTATGCATGTCTCTTTTGTCACAATGCAGGCAGCAAAGTCTGCAAAGGAAGAAGCAAGTAAACATTATAGTGTTGATGCAAATTTCTTTAGTATGGTATTACTTCCTAAAGCAGGTGAGGCTGGCGCTGATTTAGATTTGATAAAATTCACATTAGATCCTTCTGCTACGAATATTAAGAATTATTTCTTTGGAAGGAAAAATACCTATTGTGATTTAATAAAGTCTGTTGGAGTAGGTACATGGAGCACTTGCTCTAATCAAGAAAAGAGTTCAAGTGGTGGACTTGATGTTAACAGCTTTTCTGATAGTGCATTAGATAGATATAATTACTCTGATGGTCTGTATGTAGGAAGTGATATGGATAATGTTAAACAATCATTACAAGATATTATCAGAAAAATATCTTCTTCTATAAAGAAGGATATAACTTATAATGAATTATTGGAGAGAAAAGTTTATCTAGAGAACCTTGATACATCTAAAGATATTACTATAAATAATACTAATATTTCTTGTTCTAATGCAGAAAAAAAAGGTGTCCTGGTAAAAGATAATAAGGGGTATTATATTGATTTAACACCGTATATTAATAATAATATAGAAATAGTTTATTATTCTAGTTAATGAAACTGCCTTGTAAAAAATTAAATATTTTTCTAATTAATAGCTTGTTTATAACAGGTTATTTGCTTGTTTTACTTTTTGCACAAGGTAATTATGATGTTCATGCTGATGATTCTAGTGGTTCGATATCTTTGAAAGATGAATGTGCGGCTGTTCCTTTATCTCAAGCGAAGAATGGTTTGTATATAGATGTTGTAGTAAATAATGCAAGTTGTAGCAGTTTGAAATTCAAAGTTGAAATGGAAATTGAACCCCAGAGTGAAACGTATTTAGCAATAGATAAAGGTTTTAATGAGGCATATAAAAAAGATACGTTTAAATATGATGACCAGTCTAAAATCTCTTTTTCTAACAATGCTAAAACAATGTATGTTGAATTAAGTAATAAATCTTGTGGAGGTGATAAGGTGCAAGGAACAGCTATGACATTTAAGATTCAACCGTTTACTAGTGATGATAAAAATAATCCTATACAAAAATCTGAAATTAAAATAAGACTGTCCAGTGAGAGTCCTGATGTTGTTCCAGTAAATGAGGAATATGTATACTATATTGGGAGGAATCGATGTGTGAAACCTACTGTTAGTTCTTGGTTTATGACCAAAGGTTTCGAAGCATACAGTAGTGGTGGTGTGTCTAACTCTGTTCCAGATTATTTGTCTGAAGCACAAGATGGTTTGTATAGGATAGACGGAAAACCTACTATTGAACGATATAATCTAATTGGAAATGCAGAAAAAAGTAAAATAGATACATTTACAGGTTTTCTTGGAATGAATACAACATCTCCATTGTTATCCAACAATTCGAAATTTGCCAAGAATGGGAGTTCTTTAGCTGAATATATTGAAGATGAAAATAATAAAAAGAATTACTATTATGACTATTTAATAACGCAATTAAGTAGAAAATCATCTTTCGTAAATAAAGTAAAAACTTTAAATGATATAAGCACTTGTAAAAGAAATTGTTATTTTAGATCCAACGATACTATTGAAATAGGAGCAAACTTTGAATGTAATAAAAATGCTATATTAATTGCCAGTGAAGAGGATATAATTATAAACCCTGATGTTATAACGAAACAGAGTACAGAAGATGATCCAGAAGGTGGTAATGGATGTATCTTTTTGGCACGTAGAAACATTATAATAAAGGGTGGCTCAAAGAAAAGTAGTGGTTCTGTAGTAGGTTATGATTATGTTAATGGTTTTCTTGTTGCAGATGGACAGATTATTATACAAGAAGATTCAGAAGGAGATGGTTTAGAAATAATTGGTGGACTTGCTGCATTTGGAAGCAATAGTAATGATTCCGCAATTGTTATAAATAGAAAGCTAAGTAGTAATAATTCTACAAATCCAAGTTTTGTTGTTGTTTATGATCCAAGATATTCTAAAATATCTTCTAAGTTTTTTGGTTTAGTATCTTATGTTTATGAAACTCAAGATGGAGCAAAATTATAATTTGAAAAGTATACTAAAGAAGAAATACGAAGCACAAGTTTTGCTTATTGTTTTGCTTGTTATTTTTGTTGCAACCCTTATTCTTATTGGTGTTCAAAATAGAAATAAATCAAGTACGGATAGCACAATAAATGATCGAACATCTGCTGAGGCTGTTGGTATACTCAATATAATATTGGATGATTTATCCATATATAATGTTTCTGATTTTGAAAAAATATTGAATAACAAAACTGAATATGTAGAGGATTGGGCAAACCATCGAACAGATATTACGGATTTAATTAAAATGGTTGCTAAATCAAAAGAAAAAGAGGCTACTATTCCATTTAAGGAAGATACTAATAATTGTAATTTAAATATTGAGGGTAATAAATATATTTTAAATATCTCGACAGCAAACGATAATACTGCATATTTTATTTCATCTGGACAGTCTTGGTCTATGCCATTAAACAATTCGTTTAAAGACGATTCTACATGTTCTCTAAATTTATGGCTAGAACAGAAAGATTCTAAAGCAGGTTTTATTATTTATAAGACATATGCTCATTATGACAAGAAGAATAATAATGCTTTTGTAGGGTACAAAAACTATGATTATAACGAGGACTCTCTCAATTATTGTCTATCAGATGATGGGCAAAGATGTAATAATGAAAATTTTTTTGGCACATGGACAAAGTATGTTGGTAGTACAGAAAGGGAGAAGAATATTATTTCAATTCCCCTTACTTCTAAGTATCAGGATGAAGGTATTATGTATCAGCTAGAAAAAATAACTGTCAAAGCACTTAATGGAAGAGTTGGTATTCTTTATTCTATGACAGATGAAAAAGGAAAAGATTGTTCAGAGGGTTTCAAAATATTAAAGTTTTCTCTTGATGTATATTGTAATGGTTCTTTTAGTGGAAAGGATGTTTTAGTTCCAGAGTGGGGGTGGTATGAGCCAATTTTTGATTATACGTTTTATAACGGAGTTGGTTCTATGAAAATTGATAATTAAATTAATTGCTTAATAATATGATAATTACGAAAACAAACAAAATAATTAATATAGTTCTGTTTTCAATGGTTCTTTTTGGGGCACTTTTGTCAGAGAGAACTTTTGCAGCGAGTACAATATCTCTTAATCCAAGCAGTGGAGTAATTCCAGCGGAAGGTTTATATGTGGATGTTATTGTAGAAAATGCTTTAGATTCTGGAGTAGAATTCAATCTCAATTACAATGGTAATGTTACTGTCAAAGATGTTCATGAGTCTTTTTCTGCAACCAAGAAGTATGTTTATGGTTCTTCCCCAACAGTCATCGATTTACCATCTAATAATGCATATAAAGTGTTTGCTCCCAATTTGTCTGGATCTACTTCTACTTTTACAACTAGTGGAGTTGTTACAACATTCTTGATTACTCCTCAATCTGGTGCAAATGGTCCTGTAACTCTTTCTTTCTCAGAGATAGAAGAAGAAATTAGATTAGTTCCAACAAGTGGTTCTTATATGTATACAGTAGGAAATGCTGGAACACCTGTAACATTATCTGGTGGAAATACATCAAATACAGAGACTCCAACAAGTACTCAAACTGTAACCAATGCAACAAATTTGCCTCAGACATTCCTTTCTAGCAAGTCACTGTTGGTTTTAGGTTTCGTATTATTGATAGCTGGAGAATTATTTGGACAAATATTTAATTTAACAAGAAGTTTGTTCAGAAAAACAAAGAATAATTAGCATATTTTTTATGCTTGCATAGTTATATTAATTATGCAAATATATAGATAATTTAGTTTAAAGTAAAAGATGATGAGTATTAGCAAACAATTAAAAATATTTTTAGTTTTTTTTGTTTTTTTTGCATTGTTTACAACAAAGTCTTTTGCTGCAGGAACTATTAATTTAGTAGAGTCTAGTACTAGTTTAACAC
Source organism: bacterium (assembly GCA_017958745.1). Lineage (GTDB taxonomy): Bacteria > Patescibacteriota > Dojkabacteria > SC72 > SC72 > UBA5232. Next base: position 11,794 of record JAGDCC010000049.1, on the reverse strand, counting down.
AGGAAGGATTGTATGTTGATGTTGTTGTTAGTGGAACGCCAGCTCATGGTGTTCAGTTTGTGCTTGGTATTACAGCGGCTAATGGCGCAACTGTAACCGACGTTCATGCAACAGCTGGTAGGAAATATGTTTATCCTGCTATTACAGCTACTATTTTGCCTAATAATCCAATATCCTCATCAGGTACAATAGAGATTATGGCAATATCGGCTGATCCAAACATAGATAGTAGTCAGGTTGTAGATGGTTATGTTACAACTCTTTTCTTGAAACCAAGTGCCTCTGGGACTGGTACAGTGCATATTTCTTTTAATAGGCTAGAGGAGGGTCTTACTCCATTAGCTACAGCATATACATATGATTTGACGAAGAAACAGATTAGAACGGATACATCTTATCAAACAGATACAACAATAGTAACTCCGATAGAGAATGAAGAAACTCATGTAGAAACACAGACAGAGAACTTACCACAAACTTCTTTGTTTGATATTTCCACAAGGAATGCAATAATAGCTGGTATCGTATTACTTTTAGTAGGTGTATTCTTTACTAAAATATGTGGAACAACGCAATCTGTTGTTGTTGCTTCTAAGAATGCAAGAGTAGCAAGTGCATCTGCAATAAAAGAACACAGAAGAACAAAGAGAAGAGAGAAATTTGAAGACAAATTTTAATCTTGATTATTATTTCTCTTTTGTTTAACATATACCCATTATGTCGTCCGTACTATATCAAAAATATAGATCTCAAGATTTTGAGCAATTACTAGGACAGGAAAATGTTACCAAATTACTCAAAAACTCTGTAAAAAATAATCAGCTTGCACAGGCATATTTATTTGTAGGTTCTAGAGGAACAGGAAAGACATCTACAGCAAGAATATTCGCAAAGGCAGTAAATTGTCTAAATCCTAAGGAAGATGGAAATCCATGTAATGAGTGTGCTAATTGTAAAAGTATCACGGAAGGAAGTTTCTTGGATTTAATAGAGGTAGATGCAGCCTCTAATAGAGGTATAGATCAAATTAGAGAATTAAAAGAAAAAATAGAGTTTTCTCCATCTGTAGGTAAGTATAAGGTGTATATCATAGACGAGGTCCATATGCTTACGACAGAAGCTTTCAATGCATTACTTAAGACACTAGAGGAACCACCTGCACATGTAATATTTATACTGGCAACTACAGATGTACATAAACTACCAGCCACAATTCTTTCTAGATGTCAGAGGTATGATTTTAGGTTAGGAACAGAGGAAGAGATTAATACATTATTATCCAAAGTATCGAAAGAAGAAGGTTTAAAAATAGATGATGATGCTCTAGATGTTATTGTACATAATGCTAAAGGAAGTTATAGAGATGCTCTTTCTTTGCTAGATGTTGTATATACAGGCCAGGATGTAGATAAGAAAAATGTAACTTTAGAAGAAGTTCAGAAAATCTTAGGATTGCCAGATCTAGATAAGGTTCTTTTATTGCTTGGTTTTCTTTCTTCTGGAGATGGTGTGCATGCTTTAGAGGTTATAGAAGAATTAGAAAATAAAGGAGTTAATATACAGCAATTTGTAGAATATACATTAAATATTTTAAGAGAAATACTCACTGGTAAAATTAAAAATGATTTAGAAGATAAGTATTCTTTTGCAAATGCAGTAAATGTTAAAGATATTTATAAAATGATAAATGTCTTTTTAGATGCAGAGAATAAACTTAGATATGCGAATAACCAGGCTCTAGTCTTAGAAATGATTATTCCTTTGTTTATGACTACAGATGTAGCTACAAATCAAGAAGCTGCACGACCAACAACAATAATAAGGAAGGTAACTGTTAAGATACCAGTTAAAGAAGAGAAAAAAAAAACTGCTGAACCGAAAGTAGTAAAAGAAGTAAAAGAACAAATTGTAGAAAAAGAAGAGCAATCAGTAGAAGTAGCACCACAGCCATCTGGAGATATTTCATTAACCTTGGAAGATGTAAATGCAAAATGGGATGATTTCTTAAAGATTATTAAATCCATAAACGGTAGCTTGTATGGTTTCTTAAATGGATCTAACAGATTGTCTTTTAATAATGGAGTATTAGCTTTAGAGGTGCCGTTTAAATTCCATAAAGAAACAATAGAAACTCCAAAATGTAGAGAAACAATTTCTTCTTCTTTTGCGCAGGTTTATGGAGTTCCTTGTGGTATAGAATGTACACTTAATGAAAAAATCCGTCCACATGGAAAATCTGATGCAGAGTTTGTACTACGTAATCTTCCTGTTATAAAAAAAGAGGAGAAGAAGGAACCAGAAGAACCAAAGAAGAAAGAAGGATTCAAACAGCAAACAAACAAATTCTCTAAGGAGATAGATGCTATGTTTGATGGAATATAAAATAAAAGCTTAAGTTTCTTAAGCTTCTATTGTCTTATTTCTTCCTTTACTTGAATGATTGTCTGGTATTAAGAACACAATACCTATTATTAATACAAGAATAACTACTATTGCACCTATAACATACCATGGATGCTCAAGTAAGAAACTCTTTATAGATGAATCATCTTTGTCGCTTGGTAATGTTACTGTAGATGGTGTTCTATCCGTATTTTCTGGCTTGTTTATATCTGTTATAACACCTGCTGTTGCACCAGCTAAATCAAAGATTCTCTCATCATCTGACACATCTACATAGAAATATGTTTTGTCTGTATCTCCGCTTCCATAAACTGTGTATGGGATCTCTAATAATTTGACATTGTTTAAAGTCTTTTCTTGGTCGCTATCACTGTTGAAGCATAAGAATACGAATGATTTATCTTTATCATTTACTTCTGTAGATTGTGTAAGTTTGCAATAATCTGTTGCCAAGAATTTTGGAGCTTCCTTTTCTATCATTACACTAGGAGAGTAATTAACAGTTATTCTGAAACCGGATAAATATGCATTGTTAGAATCTATAGATAAATAAACAGTGCCTGTTTTACCAGAACCATCTTCTAGTGCTACTTCTTTATCTCTCTCCAATGTGATATCTACAGCTGCGAATGTTTTCCTAGAAAAAGAGACAAAGCTAAGAATGGTAACTACTGTTGCTAACAATAATGTATATTTTGATTTCATATATATTCTCCCTAATATTAAGTAATATCATAGTAGCAATTAATAAGTATTATGTAAAGGATTTGTATGATTCTAATTGCTTGTGTTGTTAGAAATAAGTTTGAAACACTGTCGTTATATCTTACAAATTGAAATCATCTGCATGTTGTGTAATTATATATGTGTGGTGAAAATATTAGAGAAAAGACAGTCGGTATTTAAATCGTATAGAAAAAGGGTATTCCTTATATGTATTGCTCTTGCTACATTACTTCTAGGTGTTGGTTATGCTCAATTGACTCAACAGACACTGTTCATTAACGCAGATGCGAATAATACACCATTAGAAGATGTTGTCATTACATCGGTAGCTAGTGGTAATAATGTTAGTGTTCCTACGTATACAAGTAATAGTGTAAATAGTACTGTCACATTAAATAATTCCAATCCAGCAGACACTGCTTCAATGACTATTACTGTTTACAATAATTCTGATACAAATCAGTATTTCCTAGGAGCATCTCACGAGAGTGGAATGGGTTATACCAATTCGGGGATAGTTTATACGATATCTGGTATAGATGATGAGGAGTTAATAGAACCAGGAGAGAGTAAAACATTTACAGTGACATTTAGCTATAAAGATGGACAATTACAAAGTAGTAATACATTAACAAGTTTTATACAGTACAATTTCTCTCCACTAGATAGCATGACATTTACAGCAAACAATAGTCCATCGGCAACATATACAGGAGCAGCATTAACCCCAAGTGGAGTAACAGTATCTAGTCCAAATAGTGGGGTTACTGTAATGTATGGAACAACAGATGGAGTCTATGATTCTAGTTCGGTACCAACATTTACTAATGCCGGAACACATACAATCTATTACCAGATAAAAGCAGATGGTTATTTAACAGAGACAGGAAGTTATACATTTACAATAGATAAAGCAACACCAGTAATAACACTGAGTGAGCCTAATGGGTCTGTAGTAGAAGGTTCTACAACAACATTTACAGCAACAGTAGCAAGTGGTGCATCTAACGGTAATGCAGCAGGAACATTATCTGCTATAAGCAGTGATACAAGTGTAGTAACAGTCTCTCCAGAAAGTAGTAATGTAACTGCAACTACAGTAGGAGTAACAACAACAGAGATAATAACAGGTGTAACTAGTGGTACAAGTACAATAACAGTAGGTTTTACACCAACAGATACAGACAACTACAATACTCCAACATCTGTTACATACACAGTAACAATATTGGATAGTGCAACAATACCAACAGACACTTTATGTGTAGACAGAACCTACACAGGAGCAGCACAAGATTTAACAAGTGTGACAAGTGGAGCTGGGTATACGCTTAGTGGATATAGTCAAACAAATGCAGGAGAATATAGAATAACAGCAACACTAATAACTGGATACGCATGGTCTGATAACACAACGGGAACCAAGACATTTGCTTGTACAATGAGTAAAGCAACGCCAGTAATAACACTAAGTGCAAGTAGTGGAGAGGTTGGAATTGGTGAAACTAGTAATCTCATTGTTACTGTGAGTTCTGGTGGTCCAGCAACGGCAGCAGGAGTTTTATCATCATCTAGTAATTATCCTAGTTATGCGGTAGTATCTCCTGAAAGTACTAATATAACAGCTAATACATCTGGAATAGCAACAACAGAAACAATAACAGGTATTGCGACAAGAAGTAATATAACATTATCTTTTGCATTTACCCCTACGGATACGACTAATTTTAATGGACCAATTACTGCAACATATAATGTGGCTGTAAAAATATGTCTTAGAGGAGATACTTTAGCTAATTGTTTGATATACACATACGGTGGTAGGACTAGAAATTACAATGAAGCTATAACAAATATCAAAAGTAAAGAAGATATAGATTTTAGAATTCCAGAGCATTTAAATGCTGGTATGCATGCTATTCCAGATTATTCTAGTATAAGTGCAACAACCTTAGATGGTACTAGTTATTACTTAAGGGGTGGAAATATGGGTAACTATGTTGATTTTGCTGGATATACATGGAGAGTACTTAGAATAAACGGTGATGGTAGTATAAGATTGGTAAGCGATAATACTATAGGTAATTCTAATTCTGCTTACAACAGCAATAATAGTGGTTCACAATATGTAGGCTACACATACGACGATAATGGAGTCGAAACAGACAGTACAATAAAGAGTATTGTAGATAATTGGTACGCAACTAACATAAAACCTATTTACGAAGGTTATCTCTCTAACCAAATCTTCTGCAATGATAGAAGTATAATTAGTACAAGCGGTAATAATATAAACTATGGAGCATATTTGAGGCTTGTAACCTATGATGCACCGAGTCTTTTTTGCTCTAACCAAGCGGATAAATATACACTCAAGGAAAGTGGATATAGCAGTATAGCTGGTACTAATGGAGCGGGGAATAACCTGCTTGATTACCCTATAGGATTGGTCACTGCAGATGAAGTGGTTATTTCTGGAGGTGCTTATGAGCAAGATAACAATACACAGGATTATTGGTATCTTATGGGAGATTATTGGACAGAGACACCTTATGGTTATATATCAGGTACTAGTAGGGTATTTGATCTCTATGGTGCTAATGAACTAGGCGAACATTCTGTATCCTGGAGTAATGGGGTACAACCAGTTATTAATTTAAGACCTGATGTAAAATATAATTCTGGTACTGGAGGAGGAAGTAGCAAGTATACTATTATACTTGAGCCGTCTTTAGCTTTAAATTCGTATAAAGGGTCTGTTTCACCGAATGGTACAACAACGATAACTGCAACGATATATTCTGGGATTGATTCCAATATTTTGGGCACGTTGACAGTAAGTAGTAGCGATACTAGTAAAGCAACTGTATCTCCAGGAAGCAGTAATGTAACTGCGACACCAAGTGGAACAGCAGTAACAATAACAGTAACAGGAGTTGCACTAGGAAGCAGTACAATAACTGTTGGTTTTACACCTGCAGATACGTCAACTTATGGTACACCTGATTCTAAAACATATATAGTAACGACAAGAGATGAATATACAATTAATTTTGATGCGAATGGTGGAACATTTTCAAATAATAATTCCATCAACACACTCATATTCCCTAATCCTTTGGTTATTACGAATGGTTTAGCACAACATAGTGGAACATATAGTGAACCAATTAAAGCAGGTTATACTTTTTATGGTTGGGTATCATCTGAGAATGGGTACTTATATAGTGATTTAAGTGAAGAATCTTTATTACCAACGGATGACGTTACATATACAGCCCAATGGGGACAATCTGTAACAATTCCTGTTGCAGAAGATTATTGTCGAACTGGATTAGTTTATACAGGTAGTAGTCAAGTTTTAACAAATGCACCAGGAACAGGGTATAGTTTTAGTGGAACAACTGGTACTTTAGCTGGAAATCACACGGTAGTGGCAACATTGGATGATGGTTATATATGGTCTGATGGATCAAGAGAACAAAAATTCTTTAAATGTGAAATTGGAAGAGCAACTCCTGTTATGACCGTTAATTCGACTGGTTGGACTATTAATTCAGATGGTACAATGACTTTTGATGTTACGGTTGCTAGTGGATTATCAGATTCTAGGGTTAGTGGTTATTTAAATGTCTCAAGTGGAGACATAAGTGCGGCAACAGTATCTCCAACAAGTACATATTTAACAGCAACACCAAGTGGAACATCTGTGACAATAACAGTAACAGGTGCAGGATCAATAAAAAGTAAAACAACTACAATAACTATTTCTTTTTCTCCAAATTATGATTATTATCCAGAAGAGTATAATTATAGGGGTATAAATTTTAATACTCCAGCTAGTCAAGCGTATACTCTTCTTGTTCAGGCTCCAACTCAGTGTGTTGCAGGAGATACATTATCTAACTGTTTATTATATGCAGATACAGGGACTAGAAATTATAGTGATGCTATAACAAATATAAACAATAAGACAGCATCTAATTTCTCATCTACAGCTACAACATATGAAGGACTAAAAGCAATAGCTGATTATTCTAGTGTGAGTAGCACATCTTTGGATGGTACGAGTTATTATTATAGAGGGAATATAGATGATAATTGGGTGAGTTTTGCTGGTTATCTTTGGAGAGTTGTTAGAATAAATGGTGATGGTAGTGTAAGAATGGTATACAGTGGGACAGTTGGCAATCATACAGGAACTGGTACGCAAATAGGTACTTCTGTATTTAATAGTAGTGTTAATGATGCCAAGTATATTGGATATATGTATGACACAGATAGCAATAGTACTATAAAAAATGTTATTGATACATGGTATGAAAACAATCTTAAGATAGGGTATGAGGGTTATCTAGCGAATGAGATATTTTGCAATGATAGAAGTATAAGTAGTACGGGTAGTTATACATACTATGGTGCCTATGGAAGGTACAATACTACGAAAATTCCAAGTCTAGAGTGTGTGAATTCTTCTGATAGATTTACTTTAAAAGAATCTGGAAAAAGTGAAGTTCAAGGAGTAGGTGGAGCTGGCAATAATCTTTTAGATTATCCTATAGGTTTGTTGTCAATTGATGAAATATGGATGGCTGGATCTAAAGCTAATACTGGAAATAGTCAGTATTATCTTTACACAGGGCAAAGTTATTGGTCTAACTCTCCTTGGTACTCATATAGTTCAGGTGTTGAGATTTTTGATACTGGTAGTAGTGGTTATTACTGGCATAATAGTGCAAACGCGGCCACAGAAGGAGTTCGTCCAGTTATTAATCTTAAATCAACAGTACAGTATTCTAGTGGTAGTGGCCTCGATTTTGATCCATATATAATTAAACAGAAGCCATATATAAAATTAAATGAATCTAATGGTGGTGTTTCTCTTAATAGTACTAGATCATTTGTTATAACAGTTTATTCTGGTGGAGTATTAGATGTTTCTGGAATATTGACAGTTAGTAGTAGTGATGTAAGTAAGGCAACTGTTTCTTTGTCGAATAATAATATTACTGCAACACAAAACGGAACATCTGCAACTGTAACAGTTACAGGAGTTGATTTTGGTAGTAGTGTTATAACTGTAAGTTTTGCTCCTACAGACATAGCTAGCTACGATAATCCAGAATCTAAAACATATGCTGTGACTGTGATTAACAATTATACTGTTACTTTTGATGCAAACGGTGGGGAATTTTCTAATAATGCTTCAATTAATACTTTGGTATATCCGCTGAATTATTTAACATCAACGACAGAAACAATAACGAAGTATTCTCATACGGAAAATGTAGATGATACTGGATTACAGATTTCGAATTATGGAGATAATTGGACAAATGCGAATATAACAGGAACAGATAGGGGAGATACGAGTAAGCCACATGTTGTAACTATACCAGGTGCTCATTCAATGATAATTGATATCTATTATAATGGAGAATCCATATCGAACGATTGGGCATCTGTTTGGGAGGGTGCACATCAAAATTATAATGCTACTTCTTATTATAGTTCGTCAGGTAAACTGACTCCAAATGATTCGAACTATAGTAAGTTTGGTGGTCCTCAAAGTGGAAATTATACTGTTAATGGTAATTCATTAACAAATATGGGATATAGTACATTTGTAATTTATTCTGATACAGTGACATTCGATTTTAGATCTAATGGGAGTGGGTATGGAGATGGGTATGGGTATTATGCTATTGTTACTGGACAAAGAGATGTTGAATCAATTGCATATAGTGGAACATATAGTGAGCCAACAAGAACAGGGTATGATTTTGTTGGTTGGTTATCATCTAAAGATGGAATAATTTATCACGATATCAGTGGAGAATCATTAAGACCAAATGATGACATTACTTATACTGCACAGTGGGGACATTATGTAGCAATACCAACTGCTGCTGATTATTGTAGGACAGGATTGTCTTATACAGGAAGTGGTCAAACAATTACTAATGTGCCAGCAACAGGTTATAGTTTTAGCAATAATACACCAACAGATGCAGGTAGTCACACGGTAATAGCAACATTGGATACAGATTATGTATGGACAGATAATACGTTTGGTACCAAAACATTTTCTTGCAGTATAAGTAAGGTAACTCCTGTTATAACATTAAGTTCGGCGAGTGGTGTTGTTGTTGTTGATAATACTACAACATTTGATGCAGTGGTAACAAGTAGTGTAAACTCTGCTGGTACATTAACTGTGACTAGTGGAGCTACAAGTGTTGCGACAGTAATGCCAGCTAGTACTTCTCTAACGGCAACATCAGCTGGTATCTCTACTACAGAGACAATCACAGGTGTTTCTAAAGGTAGTGGCACAATAACTGTAAGCTTTACTCCTACAGATACTACAAACTTTAACATTGCAACTAATAAAACATATTCATTTTCTGCAGAGGGTGTAAATCAATGTGTATCAGGTGACACATTAGCAAATTGTTTGCTCTATAATGATTATGGTGGTAGAAATTATAGCGATGCTGTAACAGCAATAGGAAATAAGATTGCTTCCAGTTTCTCTTCTATTTCAGAAACTTATGAAGGACTTAAAGCAATTTCCGATTATTCTAGTGTAAGTGCAACATCTTTAGATGGAACAAGTTATTATTATAGAGGAGCAATATTGGATAACTGGGTTAGTTTTGCAGGATTCTTGTGGAGAGTTGTAAGGATTAATGGAGATGGTAGTGTAAGAATGATTTACAGTGGTACGACAAGTAACCATACTGGAACAGGAACACGAATTAGTCAAACCTATTTTAACAGTAATAGTAATAATTCTAAATATATTGGATATACGTATGACACAAGTACCAACAGTACAATAAAGACTACTATCGACAATTGGTATGTAAATAATCTTAAAGCAAATTATGAAAACTATTTGTCTAATGAAATCTTCTGTAACGATAGAACAAGTACGGGTAGTAATACAATCTACTATGGAGCCTATACAAGGCTAGTAAATAACAAAGCTCCAAGCTTATTATGTACAAATCAGGCAGATAGATATACGTTAAAGGAATCTGGACTAAGTAGTATTCCTGGAACAAATGGAGCAGGAAATAATAAATTAAATTATCCTATTGGGTTACTAACAGCAGATGAGGTTGCTATGGCAGGTGGTAAAAGTGGAACAAGTAATACGAGTTACTATTTATATACAGGACAAGATTATTGGCTAGGTTCACCGTATAGAATTTATAGTAGTAGAGCTTATGGTTTTTATATTAATACAAGCGGTAATTTTACAACTTCTAGTGTTGCTACTAGTTACGGTGTACGTCCAGTTATTAATCTTAAACCTAGTGTTAAGTATGCAAGTGGTAGTGGTACAGAGAGTAATCCTTATGTAGTACAAGAGATTCCAACACCAACAATAACATTAAGCTCTGCAAGTGGAAATGTAGATACAGGAGATACAACGACATTCACAGCAACAGTAACATCCAGTAATTCTTCCAATATAGCAGGAACATTGACAGTAGTTAGTGGAGATACAAGTAAAGCAACAGTAAGTCCTGCAAGTACTAATGTAACAGCAACCCAAGCAGGGGTAGCAACAACAATAACAGTAACAGGAGTTGCAGATGGAACAAGTACAATAACTGTAAGCTTTACGCCAACAGATACCTCATATTACAGTAGTGCAGCAGATGTATCATATACAGCAACAGTAACGACAACGCCAACACTTGCAGAGAAGTTAATAATGGATGATCAAGGAGCATCTAGTTATAGTGATTCTCTAAAAACAGCAATACAAAATAAAACAGCAAGAGATTTCTCGACAACTGCGACAACAGATGAAGGGTTGCATGCAATAGCAGATTATTCTAGTGTAAGTGCTACAACATTGGATGGTACTAGTTATTATTATAGAGGAGCAGTAGAAGATAACTGGGTAAGTTTTGCAGGATTCTATTGGAGAATAGTAAGAATAAATGGTGATGGAAGTGTGAGAATGATATACAGTGGAACGGCAGGTAATCATACTGGATCTGGAGCAACACTTGGATATGGTGGTTATGTTAACACATTTTCAGATGATCCAAAGTATGTAGGTTATGTGTATGATATAGATACAGATAGCGGAATAAAAACTGGTATCGATATGTGGTATGAAAATAACCTTAAAGCAAATTATGAAGGTTATCTCTCTAATGAAATATTTTGCAATGATAGAAGTATAGGTGGAACGACAAATTATTATGGTGATACATACTATGACTTCGGTGCATACACAAGACTTGTAACAAATAAAACTCCAAGTCTTTTATGTACGAATCAGGCAGATAGATTTACATTAAAGGTTTCTGGAAGTAGTAGTATAGCCGGTATTAATGGTGCTGGTAATAATTTGTTAGATTATCCAATTGGTTTGTTGACTGCAGATGAGGTGTCTCTTGCAGGAGGTGTTGCTTATAATTTTGCTAACCAATCGAGTTCAGATAATAGTAGCTATTATCTCTATCTTGGAACAGCTTATTGGTTAATGTCACCTGGACATAATGATCCTGATGGAGATAGTGTTTTAATTGTAGATGGTTGGGGATCATTTATGGATTTACTCGTTTTTGATTATGCTAATTTGCGTCCAGTTATAAATCTTAAACCAAGTGTAAAGTGGAATGGTGGTGATGGTACT
>JAGDCC010000048.1 GCA_017958745.1 bacterium | reverse complement strand
TTTCTCTCCCATCTTTAACACAATTAAGATTATTTAACTTCTTCTGGTTTAATCAAACCCATATTGAAACCCCAGAATAGAGAATAAAGATTATATGCCTTTGTAAACATCTCTGTAGCTTTCTCTTTATTTCCTCTTCCTAAATGTTTTGTACCATATTCCATTAATCTATAACTAGATGCTAATAAATGTTTACTAATACACCAAACCTCTCCCTCATACTCTGGAATAAGGTTAAGCATAAGATCTTTTCTTACTTCTCTGATTTCTTTTAATATATCATAATACTTGGTATTACCTGTCTTTGCACCACTAAAGAACAAATGCTCTTCTATACTAATAAGATTCATAACAGCAATAGATAAATCCTCATCAGCAGATAAATCTAATTTATTATCTTTCTTTAAAGAATCATACTTTTCTACTAACTTATTAACTTTTTCCATATCTATTTTTTTATCTTGTTTCATGGTTGTAATAATAAATTTAATAAATATTTATAGATATTAATAATATATCACCATATAAAATATAAATGTTGCAAGTAAGAGGAAGAACACAGGTATAACAACTTTTTGGAAAGGAAATACTGCTTTACCTTTATTTCTCTTTCTTACAGACTTCTCTACCCTATCTCCAAGTAATGCAAATATTGTACCAACAATCATTCCTAGGATAATTTTATCTATACCCCAAAGATTAGAAACACCTATCATCTTAGTGAAATACAAAGGAATAATTACCAATGCATAGACACCAATAAAAGAAAGAATCTTCATCCAAAGAGGAGCCTTTCTATCTCTCTGTGGAAGCTTCTTTCTTCTCTTTTCTATAAAAGAAATTAACCAATATACCAAAGAAATACATAAACCACCTGCCCAAACTCCTGGAATTGTATCATCTATTTTTAGATATCTAGTTAAACCGACACCAGCACCAATTGCTATTGTACAAACAGGACAAAATGCGTATGTCTTAGCAACAGATACTACTTGTATAAGTACAAACATAGCAATAACAGAAAATACTCTCATTTTTCTTTTTTTCTTCTTTTTATTTTTGTTCTTCTTGGAGATATTATTTTCTGATATTACTTGCTCTATAACCTCTTCTTCTTTTTTTATCTTACCATTTTCTATTAATACTCCTACAAGTGGTAATAATACTAAGAAGAACAAGACTCCAATCATTAGCTTTTCCGTATTTCTTTTACCAACTTCGTCTATAACTTTTTCTTCTTTCTCATCATCATCCTGACCAGATACATACCCATTATCTATTAGAGCAACAAGTTCGTTATAAACATCTTCTTCCCCACTATAGCAATGTCCATTGAAATAAAGAAGAGGAATACCAACAGATTCCAATTTACATTCCTTAGCCTTTTTTAACAAATCCTGTTTGTTATCATTATTTTCATAAACTTCAAGTTCTACAACATTTATTTTGCTATAAATATCATTTTCTGCCATCTTTTCCATTAATGCATGACAATGAGGACAAGTTGTTCCCCAATACAAAATAGGATCTGCTGCATATACAGATAAACTAGAAAAAAGAATAAGGGCAATAGCTAGAATTGTATTTTTAATAATGTTTTTCATAATAAATAATTACCAACCTGTTCCCATAGATTTAATAATATAATGGTTATAATCGTTTAAGTCCAAATAAAATTTTAATGTATTATCCCTAATCCACTCACCATCTTGCATTCCATTCCCTGCTAACCACTGAGAATCTGTCATCTCAATAGGTCTAACAGAAAACTTTGCCTCCGCAAAGATAGCATCTTTAGACGCATTAAAGAACTCAGTAGAAGAACTTCTCTTTTCTTCTGGATCTAATTTTACATACATAATCTCGTATTCTGCTAAATCTACTTGGTTTTCTAGATAACTTTTAAAAATAGATTCTGCTATTCCCTGTTGTTTCTTCCTCTCTTCTGACTCTTCTTCATCATTATTTGTCTGTGTTGTAGTTCCCTTCACATCTTCTCCATTTCCATTATTTTTCTTCCAAATAAAAAAAGCAGA
>JAGDCC010000047.1 GCA_017958745.1 bacterium | reverse complement strand
TAGCAGTTATATAATTAACCTATTCCAAAAACTACAAGAAGAGGATAAAATTGTAATTACAAGACTAGCAATGGGTTTACCTACAGGTGCAGATTTAGAATATACAGATAGATTAACTTTAAAAAGAGCATTAGAAGGAAGGAGGACCATTTAATGAAACTATATTCTACATTAGATAAAAAAATAGTTGAGATTGTGCCAAATAAAGAGGGATGTATATCTATGTACTCATGTGGACCTACTGTATATTCTAGGATGCATATTGGAAATATAAGAGCATATATAGATTGGGATATCTTGTATAGAAGCTTTATATATACAGGATATAAGATGAATCGTGTCATGAACATAACAGATGTTGGTCATATGACATCTAATGATGATTTTGGTAGTGATTTTGGTGATGACAAAATGGACAAACAGGCAGAGAAGGAAGGTGTACAACCAATAGATATTGCCAATAAATACATAGATACAGTATTGGAAGATTTTAAGAGATTACATATTCTTGCTCCAAATGGAGAGATTATTCCAGACAACCTAACATACGAAGATGTAGAGAATTACGGTTGGACAAGAGCTACTACATATGTACCTCAGATGATAGAATTCATTAAGAAGATAATTGCAAATGGTTATACCTATGAGACAGATCAGGCAGTCTATTTTGATGTAACACTTCTACCAGATTACAATATATTTACTGGTCAGAAGCTAGAAGATAAGGAAGTTGGTGTAAGAGATGAAGTAGAAGAAGATAAAGGTAAAAAGCATCCTGCAGATTTTGTTCTTTGGATGAAGAGAGTTGGCAAGTATGCAAACCACATCATGAATTGGGATTCTCCATGGGGAAATGGATTCCCTGGCTGGCACATTGAGTGTTCTGCTATGAGTACAGATAGACTTGGGGAGTATTTTGACATCCATACTGGAGGAGTAGACCATATTTCTGTACATCATTCTAATGAAAGAGCACAAAATATAGGAGCATATGGACATCCAGTAGTTAAATATTGGATACATAATGAATGGTTGGTTACAAAAGATGATGCAAAACTCTCTAAGAGTAAGGGTGCATCAGATCTCGATGAAATTATTTCTTCTGGATTCACTCCTATGGATTTGAGATATTTCTTCTTGTCTGTTAACTACAGAGTAAAGTTACAATTTTCTATAGAAGCATTAGAAGGTGCTAAGAATGCAAGAAAATCTCTGGAAGATAAAATTATTTCTCTCAAAGAATATAAAGATGGAAAGGTATTAGAAAGTTATAAGGAGAGATTTATAGAAAACATAAACAATAATCTAAATATGTCTGGATGTCTTGCTTTAGTGAATGAATTGTTAAAATCTACAGAAAAGCCAGAAGATATCTTAGCTACACTCCTTGATTGGGATAAAGTCTTTGGTTTTGGTTGGGAGGAGTTGTTAAATACACAGACAAATGAGTTTATATATTGTGAAGGAGATAATGTAGAATTAGATACACTTATAAAAGAAAGAATAGAAGCTAAAAGCAATAAAGATTATGCAAAAGCAGATAAAATACGTAACAAAATTACTGATTTAGGATATACTATAACTGATACACCAGATGGTGTTAAAGTTACCAAAATTTAATTAATATAAACAACAAAATTATGCCCCAAACAACTATTTCCGTAAAATTAACAGATAAGCAAATTAATCTTTTAGATACTTTGTTAGAAGCTAAAGGTTGGAAGAATAAGGCTTTTAAGAGTGAATATATTGCTTCTTGTAGAATGCTTAAAGGCTCTGGTATTTGTACAATCTATAAGAGTTCTAAGGTAGTATTTCAAGGATCAGATGCGATTGGTTTTTCCAGTTTGTTAAGGTCCATGGAAAGCGAAGCTCCATTAAAGGTTGATCCTCATTTGGGTGTTGATGAAGTTGGAAAGGGTGATTACTTTGGACCATTGGTTGTTGCTTCTTGTTTTGTGGATGAGAATATTGTCCACGATATTATAGATATTGGGGTTGGAGATTCAAAGAAATTCTCAGACGATAAGATTACAGAGATGTATTCCCAACTTAGAGAGATATGTAGTTACTATGTATCTGTTGTAAGTCCTCTAGAATATAATCACTTGTATGCAGATATACAGAATTTACAGGTGTTGTTGGCAAGACAGCATGCAAAAGTTATAGAGGATGGTTTAACAGATCTTAAGGCAAAGAATATTAAATGCCGTAAGGTTGTTATAGACCAATTTTCTACTAGAAAGGATTGTGTTCCTAAGGAGTTAGGTCCTCTTGGTAAGAAGGTAAATCTAGTGCAGTTCCATAATGGAGAATCTGATATAGCAGTAGCATGTGCATCTATTATTGCAAGAGGTATCTTCATAGAAGAGTGGAATGATATGTGTGCAAAATATAATTTTGATTTTCCAAAGGGTGCAACCAATGTAATATCCGCAGGTAAGAAATTTGTAGAGGGATATGGAGCAGAAGAACTAAATAATGTTGCTAAGATATCCTTTAGAACAACAGACCAGATATTTGAAAGACCTAAGGATAACTGGCCAGCAGAAGGCAGATAATAGCCTATAATATGTTATAATATAGTATGGAAACAGTAGTTATTGGTAT
>JAGDCC010000007.1 GCA_017958745.1 bacterium | reverse complement strand
TGTTCTTCTTCTAAATCTGTTTATTAAACACATATCAGCTCTTTAAACTTTGCATATGTGTTTTCCCCTATTCCACTTACATTAAGTAGATCTTCTATTTTTGTATATGGCCTAGCATCTATTATCTTCTGTGCAGTAGAAGCACCTACCCCACTAAGCGTTTGTAGAGCCTCCAGAGAGGCTGTATTTATGTTGACACATGTATTTGTACTACTAGATGTAACAGACACTTCCTGAGGGCTACTGGCTTCTCCCCAGAACGTAGATGTACTACTGTCCGTAATATCCTCTATTGTATTTGTAGCAATAGATACTATCTCACTTTGAGACAAATACTTCACAGATGTACACTCTAATTCCTCATTATGGGGTATGTATATTTTTTGGTTTTCCCCTACTACTTTTGCTAAGTTATACTTTCTAGATACGAATCTATAGGCCACATCATCGGAAAAACCTCCAGCTTTATTTATCGCATCTATAAGCAACGCATTGTTTTCTAAGCAATACACTCCAGGTTCTTTTACAGCTCCACTGACATCTACATATATTTGACAAGTATTGTTACTTTGTGCATTTTCACTATAAGTTATTTTTCTATCTAGAGATGCACTATCTATTGCCTCCACATTAGAATTAGAAGTTTGCATCGCAGGTATATTGTTTATAACACAATCCTCTACAGAAGCATTATTTGATCCAAAATATGGATATAACGCATAGTGATCCACAACCATTCCAGCGAGGAAAGACACTACAAAAGTAGCTAGTAACACCTTCCAATTTTTCTTGATAACAGATAGGTCCATATGATTCATACAGACCTATTCTACTCGCCAGTTATGAACTTTTTATGAATTCTCTAAAATCTCGACTTCGCTAATAATAATGTCAGAGATTGGTCTTTCTCCATCTACATCTACATTTTCTATAGCATCTACTACTTCAAAACCATCTGTAACTTCCCCAAATAATACATAACCACCATTGTCTAGAGCTTGTATGTTAAGAGGAGCGATTGTTCCTGTTGTAATAAAGAATTGAGAACCATTTGTATCTGGACCAGCATTTGCCATACCAACAGAATATGTAGAATAACCTCTTTGATTTATTTCATTAGCAAACTGATAACCTGGACCACCTCTTCCAGTTCCTGTTCTATCTCCACTTTGTATAACAAAACCCTTATGTACACGATGGAAGGTTACACCATCATAATAGTGCTGTTGCGCAAGAAATACAAAATTATTAACTGCGACAGGTGTTTCTTTCTCTAATAAATCAATTGTTATGTCGCCATAATTTGTCTTAATGACAGCCTTGTAATCTACGCCTTCTTTTAGGACTTCTTCTGCCTTAGAAAATTGCATTGTTTCCATAGTTTTTTTCTCTTCTGAATTTAAATTGGAACCATTAGTGTCTTCATTATTACTCATTCTAGCCCAAATAACCACCCCAACACACACTATGAGTATAGCTATAAAAGCATAGATGCCTGTTTAGTTATTTCTTTTATCTTCCATGATGCAGATTATAGCAATTAATAAAAATTATACAAATTATTTACAAGGGATCTGTGCAATAGTAATTGCTGTTATACTCTTTCATACAACTTCTAGCAGACTACAGCATTATATGACAGTTTTGTCATATTACTCTTTGCACATAAGCACTTATCGCTACTACATGAAACGTATTTAATAAGTTATTTTACATCGTGAAACCATCTTGAGATACATTACCCAGAAAAGCTGTACCGTGGAACATAATTCGTTCTGTGAAACAGAGAAAATTTTACAAAAAATTATCGTACAAATAATTTTATAGAAGTTTTATAGGATTAGTATGAGCAAATTCTACATACCTAGTAAATTGCGGAGACCTATTCACTTCTATCAGCTTCAAGGACAGATCATCTAAGATAGCTACATCCAAACCAATGAAATCCAGTTTTTTATTCTTACTATAGCATTGCAAAGCAAACTCCACTTCATTTCTCTTTAATGTTCTTTCACCTACCACTTTAACTCTTCCAGAAGCTTTACTGGTTTTCACACAAGCAACACTAAGTACTGCTCCTCTTACAATGTAAACCCTCAATTCTTCCTTTATATCCATTCTTTTCTGTATTATTAAATCATTTTTTATTTTTGGATATTTCTTTATCAATTCTTCCTTTGTGAAAATAATATTCTTTGCTCTTTGAGATATTCTAGGTTTAATAATATATTCCCCTTCTACAAATTCTTTCTTTGTTGCTAAATATGTTTCCGGCATAAGGTCTCCATATGTTTTGTATTGTAAATACTTATCCTCAATCCTCTTGGCTCGTGCAAATGAGTTTACTCTGTCTATGTAATATTTTGCATTAGCTTTAGACAAAATAGAATCTATAACGGCTTCATCTGGAGTATACACAGAGGGATTATTAAACGGATCTCTTAGATATGCTATGTCATAGCCTAGTATATCTATATTCGTACTAGTACACTCTTCTAGATAAATAACATCCCAACTAGAAAAATAGTTTACACTTAAATCATTTTTTGTAGTTACCAATATTTTACTATGCATACTCTAAAAATTATAACACAGCTGACTCCCAAAGCATGGCACAAAACGTTCAGTATACTCTGTCACACTAGGCTTGGTTAGTATTTCTAACAATACACGTTGCACACTGCTAATTGTACTCATTTGTGTTGTCTGCGCGTATATTTTTACCAGCTTTTATTGTGTACTCCATAGACTATTTACATACGAAGTCACTACCTCGTGGAACATTAAGCAAGCAGCAGCGCCATATCAATGATTTTCGTACTATGAAACATCTTCAAATGCGAAAGACAAATATCTTGTACATCATCGTAATAGTATGACCTACTCCATAGATTTTGATTTATAAAAAGAGAATTAGAACGATTATATGAAAATCATCTTAAGAGTCATTCTTATATTTAATTGAAATAACGTATCTAGTCTTTTCTTTTGCCTACTTACAAATAGTAGTAACAAGTACGATATGAACACAAAAGTAGTGACAAAAGTAGTATTTCGCTGTATAATATAACCTATAACTAGCTATCTAAGCTATTAGAACTTTAACAATGTGCTAGTTTCTCCTAGAGTGAAATTCACGACTCTTTTTGCTTATTTATTTGTTTATTATGATAATCAAAATGAGTCGCGAAAGCACTCAATATTATAAACACCAAAAGGAGTATATATATTATGTTTACAGATTCCCAAATTGAATTGTTGGCGAAACTGGCAGCAGCTGATTATGCTGCAAACTGTAAGGGCCCTACTATTAGGGGTCTCAACGGAGAGAAAGAACTTAGGGGAGAATCCTATAAGGAAATCTCTGAACGTACAGGTCTTTCTATTGAAGAAGTCATGCATAAAACGCTTGATCTTTCACAGGCCTCCTTTGACGAGCTGTCAGACCACTGGAAGGGCGTAAACATTAAGTCTGCCCAGGACATGGTCTCCATGATTTATGCAGTTGGTGGTACCCAAACGATTCTTGATACACTCAAAAACCTTTGGGCTCTTGCTTCCATGATTCATGAGGCATGGCTTGATAATCCTAACAACAGTTGGGCAAAAGGTGGCAATCTTGACAAGCCATTTGATAAGCTTGACCCTTCAGAACAAATGAAGGACATACAGATGCTTGTTTCCATGTTCAAGTGGCTTCGCGCCCTTGAATAATTAGCACATGAAATGCTCCCGACTTCAACACAGCACGTGTTTAACAGAAGCCGGGAGCTATCTATTTTAAATAATTTCCATAAAAAAAGTTACAAAGAGAATCTAGATTATATTTCTAGAATTCATTTTCTTATACAGATGTACCCCTACTCCAAGATTAATAATCATAAGAGCTATTATTGCTAACACATTATCTCCAGTCTTAGGATTTGCTTGTGGTGCAGGTGTATTAGAGGTATCATTGCTTTCATTACTGCTGACATTACTATCTATTGCTCCTAGTACAGCTTCTATAGTTACATTCTTAAATGGCATAGTAAATTTGTTCTTATCTATACTCACTGTACCATCGTCATTCTCTATTATTTCTCCTTCTGTAAACTCTACTTTCTCTCCATCTTCCGATGTAACAATAATACTTTGTAACTTATACCCCTTTTCTACAGTAATTCTGAAACTAATAGATTCTCCACCAACTGCACTATCTACTACTTCTATAGAACCTTCCCCTTCCGTTTTAGTTGTTATTACATAACGAATATCATCTTCAGAAATAGTAATAGCAGGTCTAACTCCATTACCAATAGGATATTTAAGATACCCACACTGCCCTCTTCCAAGTGCACAAAGCATTCCTTCATTAGAAATATAATAATCATTAAATTCGCTCATACTACCAAGATTGTCCTCGTACTTAAATCCGCTACCTAGCCAATATGTAATGTCATAAATCCATTCTATACCTTCTGTATACTCCCTAACATCCATTTTACCAATATAAGCATCTTCTGGATTCTGTACAGCTCCATTTGGATACTCAAGCTCAACGGTTACTTCCTTTCCACTATATTCCTTAAAGAAAGAAAGTATTTTATCTAAGGTAACAAAAGAAAGGTTCTCAAAAGAGATACTCTGTCTTTCTAATTCTGCCTTATATCCATTTAAATATCCTTCAAAAGAAGAACCCGCAACAACTAGATCTCCATTAGCGTCATAAACATTGGTGTATGTTGCCCCATCATGAACAGCCTCATAACCCCAACTTGGATTCATGTATGTAATACCGTATAAAGGTAGAACAGATTTACCATCAACAAGTTTAGTTCCAACAGCTCTCTCATCTTGATGTATGCTATCCTCTTCTATCTTTTCATATACCCTACAACCTGCAAGGCTCAACTTTCCAGATTCAGCATCTTTACTCATTGGATATACAAAATATGGTGAATATCCTTTTTCTGTAGCATAATTCATACAAATAGGAGTATTCTCATTTACAAAATTAGAATTAAAATATGTCTGCCCATTATCCTCAACATCAAAGTAATCAATCTTATCTCCTACATTCAAATTATATTTAGCTAACAATCTTAGATTACCATCTTTATTCTCTATAACATAAAAATGTTCTGTACCACACGCGACTTCATCGCCTAAATTCTTACCAGAACCACTAACTACCATACAATACTCTTTAGCCTCTACAGCAAAAGGAAATAAGAATAACAGTGATAGTGCAAATAAAAAGACGCCTATTTTCTTCCTCTCTCTTAACATTTCTATATTATAAAAACTTATACTCATATCATAGTATATTGTATAACATATACAGTCAAGAATGATTTTACGAAGGGAATATAAACACCTGTTTATAATGTTTTGGTGGACCTGAGGGGGATCGAACCCCTTACCTCATCATTGCTAATGATGTGCTCTAGCCAAATGAGCTACAGGCCCAATTATATTTATGGACTCAATCGGAATCGAACCGACGATCTCCGCAATGCGAATGCGACGTTCTACCAGCTGAACTATGAGCCCCAGCAGTATATTTTATCATAAAATGGAATTATAATCTCTTAAACATAAGATATTCTCCACTAGTAGCGACACATTCGTATTTATCCGTATTATCCTCTAAATAGTGATACAAAGCTGGATTAGATGTAACATCTACAACATAATAATCCGCATTTACACTATCTACTGCCCTACCATACTCAGCATAGGAAAGAACATAATCCACTTTATTCATGTCATATGTAAGAACATGGTTCATCTTATTTTTAGAATTATCTCTATGTAAGGAAACAATATCACAACCGTATGCAACTTTATAATCCAAAATAGAATAATCATCTGTACCACAAATCTCTTTTACATATAATTCTGGTCTAGAATCTGTAAATATCTTGTACCCTCTAAACTCAAAATAATTAGCCCTATGGAAATATGCATAAACAGTAGCATCTGGATCATTATCATCAAGATAATCAGCCAAACTATCTAATGCATAAAAAGTATGAGTATTATCATTACCATAAGTATCCATATAAAAATCAGAAGTTGTATTAAACACATTAACAATATCTATCTGTTTTACATAAATAGCCAACCCTATTAAAAAGATATTAGCAATAGCTATCAATACAGAAATAAAGTTTGGAAACTTAAACTCTTCAATTCTTAAATACTCCTTCCCTATTGTTTGTCTATACAAACATCTAAATAAAAACATAAGAGAAATAGTATAAAAAGGTAACCATTTAGCTGCAAAAAAGAATAAGAAAGAAAACCCAATATACATATAAAACTCTGTGGAAAGTAATTTCTTTTTATATAGCATAACAAGAAAAAATATTAAAAATACTATAAAACCAATAGAAAATGGAGA
The DNA here is from genome assembly GCA_017958745.1 of bacterium. Classification (GTDB taxonomy): domain Bacteria; phylum Patescibacteriota; class Dojkabacteria; order SC72; family SC72; genus UBA5232. The sequence continues at coordinate 11,564 of JAGDCC010000007.1, read as the reverse complement.
ACTTATACTGAAAGGATTTTGCTCTAATATATTAGAAAAGCCTAATATACCGGATGTTAAAGCATAAAAAACATATAAGACGTTACCTACCCCATATGGGTTAATGAATAGCATAAGTATAGAAAAGAGTAGATACGGAAGCATTTTTATAAAATACCTCCCAGATATATGTACATACTTTATTCCAATAAAGAGTGGTAATGGTACTAAATATGGCAATAATACCACGTAATGAACTACCCAATAACTTGCATGACTATTAATTTCCAATAAAACTGTCAAAGGTAATAACCATAAATATCTTGTTTTTCCTGTATCTCTAAATCTCTCTATAGCGTCTATTTCTACTACAAGGAGAATAAATGTAAGTAATTCTGCCCTTAGATTAACGTATCCAAACATTACTAATAGAACAATTGTAAAGAAAGCAATTAATATTTTATTTTTGGATTCTCTAAATTTAAAGAACCTAAACACGCAAGTAAAGAATAGAATTAGTGTACAAAAATGGAGAATCCAGAGACCAAATGTGTACAATTTATTATAAAATAGCGCTAATACAACAGAATATAACCAGTTGTAAATCACCACACTTAGACCAGGATTAAAAGTAAAAGGATTTTCTTTAGGGAAGCCATTCTCCAGAATATACCTACCAGTTGGAATTACATTGTATATATCTGTATCCAAGAAATGAAAGGATTTATATACAACAAAAGACAATACTGAAACCCACAAAACTATTACCCAAAACCTTTTGTTATGTGTCGTTAGAAATTGTTTAACACTATCCATAGGACAGTATTATTACATATAGCTTAATGGGTTAGCAAATGAGCCCCATCCAGAACCATATCTTAGCTCGAAGTGTAAGTGTGGACCTGTGGACATACCTGTAGAACCCATCTTACCAATTACTTGTCCCTGACTTACATACTGGCCAGAAGATACATAGATATTACTCAAGTGAGCATACCATGTGGTGAAACCATTTCCATGATCAATCTGTATAGACCAAGCATAGTTTGTACCACCATAAACACTTCCTAAAGCAGGACATGTACCATAACAACCAGCAAAAACAACCGTACCAGAAGCCGCAGCATAAATGTCTGGAAGAGTACTAGAGGCTATATCTATACCATGATGGTAACTGCTCATATACTGACTTATAAAGGATGGTTGTCCAGCTGGCCATATCAAAGAGAAGCCATCTGCATTAACAGGAGTAGATGTTGCTTGTGGAGCTACATACTGGTTAGATACAGCAGATCTACTTGCCACAACAACTACAGGCTCCTCTACTACAACAGGTGCAGGTTCTACACCATTTGGAATAAAGATCTTTTCTCCAACAGTCAATGTAAATGGATAATCTAACATATTAAAGTCTACAATGTTCTGTGAGTTAGCTTCGTACGTTTCTGCCAATGTGTAGACAGTATCTCCATCTTCTACTGTAACGATAACACCATCGCTAGGAGGTATTACCAATGTATCTCCAGGATTGATATAGTCATCTTCATCTAGATCATTTGCCCACAAAACAGAATTGACACTTAACCCATAAGCTGCAGCAATACCATCGACAGTATCTCCTCTCTTTACAATATATTCTTCAGAATAAAGTCTTCCTCTATCGTCTGGAACACTAGTAGTTATAGTAGAGTTCATAACAACCAAATCTGTTTTAATATTATCTGTATCTATCTTGTAATTCTGGTTATAAAAGCTATCCGACGCGACTTCTTGGCCTACAGATGTAACTACAGGTTTACGATACAGGTAAGAAATTATAAGAATAAACGCAAAAGTTACAGACAAAATCTTAAATCCAAAAGATATAAAACTTCCTCTTCCCCAGAATAATTTCCTTGCTATCCAATTCTTGGCGTTATCAAAGGCGGATAAAAAGATATCAAATACTATAGACAATAGTACAAAAAATATCCTTAACCTATTGTAGAGATATCCTAGAAAAGAAAAGATAAATCCTATGAGATTATTCTTCTCAGAGCATTTGTAATAAAACTTCCTGATATTGCCAACGTAATTGCCTGCAAAAGTATTAATATCATCATCAATAACAAGAGAATCAGACGCATCATTGGTCTTCTCTAAATCCCTAAAACTTATTCCAGAAATATTTTTATTATGAGAATCAGTATTGTTTTCTATAATAAAGTTTTTCTTACAAATAATCTACGTATCAAACTATTATATCAATTATTAGGCCTCATGAAGAGTTGCCAAGAACTCCTCATTATTCTTTGTCTTTCTAAGTCTATCTACAAGAACTTCTGTAGGATTCTCAGAGCTATCTAAGACTTCCAACATTCTTCTTATTCTCCAAGACTGACTTAGAACATCCTTTCCAAGAAGAAGCTCTTCATTTCTTGTACCAGATGTTGTGACATCTATTGCTGGATATATCCTCTTATTTGCCAAGTTTCTATCTAAGTGTAGTTCCATATTACCAGTTCCTTTAAACTCTTCATAAACAAGATCATCCATTCTACTTCCTGTATCAACTAATGCTGTTGCAATAATTGTTAAACTTCCAGTTTCTTCAAAATTTCTTGCAGCACCAAAGAACTTCTTTGGTGGATATAATGCTACAGGATCAAAACCTCCAGAGAGTGTCTTTCCAGATGTAGGCATAGTGATGTTGTAAGCCCTTGCAAGCCTTGTAATACTGTCCATGAGGATAATTACGTCTTCTCCCCATTCAACCATCCTACAAGCCTTCTGGAGAGCCATCTCAGCGACTCTACAGTTATGCTCTGGTAATTCATCAAAGTTAGAAGCATAAACTTCTCCCTTAACAAATCTCTTCATGTCTGTGACCTCTTCTGGTCTTTCTCCTACCAATACAACCATTAATTTTGCATCTGGATGATTTACAGCAATACCATTTGCAATATCTTTCAATAGCCATGTTTTACCAGCCTTAGGTGGAGATACAACCATAGATCTTTGTCCAAAACCAATAGGAGATAACAAATCTATCAATCTAGTAGACAAAACATCCTGTGTTGTTTCCAACTTTATCTGTCTATTAGGAAATATTGGTGTCATCTTTCTAAATACAGGTCTTTCTGCAGCCTCTCCAGCTGGTCTTCCACCAACAGTATCCACTCTTAGTAAGCTAAGATACTTCTCTTTATCTTTAGGTAATCTAGCAGGACCTGCAACTTCATCACCCATTCTCAAACTAAATTTCTGTATTTGAGAACCAGAAACATATACGTCATTATCACCTTGTAACAAACCCTCTGTTCTCAATATTCCATGAGAATTATTTCTCTCTACTTCCAAAATACCTTTAACAAATACAAATCCTTCGTCAGTTGTTGCTTTCTTTAGAATTTCTATAATCAAATCTCTTTTTGGAAGTTCCATAAAATCTTCCAGTCCAAGCTTCTTTGCTTCAGCTCTCAATTGTGCCAAAGTCAAAGCTTCATACTCTTTGATAGTCTTAACTTTATTAGCCATAAAAGTGTGGAAATAAAACAAATAATAATAAAAATATTACACGAATAATCAACTATATATAAAATAAACACATAAGTCAAATTGAAACGAAAAAAGAAGGGATCGGTACTGCCCCAACCGACCCCGATTTCTTTCTCCACTTAGAAAAAGTCTCGAGGAACATAACAAGTATGTTTTCCTTCTTCTCACTATCAACAATCAAAATAATTAACAGTGAGAAAAAGGGGAAATCTTAATCTTTTCCTATTGCCCAGCTGTGCTTGTAACACCCCAGACAAAGGGAAAAAACGAAGATATCCACATCGGATTCTAAAGAACTGCTCATATTATATCTCAGAGATGTATATCTGTCAAGCCGATAGATATTGTCCACACACCAGCAAAGACTACACATTTCACTCTATAAATCCTTTAGATTAAACATATCTTGTTCTATATGTTACGATTCGAGAGAAATTACAAATCGTTACGTAAAGTGTGGATATTGATTGTTAAATATTAATAGAAAAACACACTTTTCAATTATAATGAGGATATTTTATAAAGCTTCTTTACCTTTACTCCGCCACTACTTCCAACTTTTGTTCTTCCTATAACGATTTCTTCATAACCAGCCCTATTCGCTTCTTCCATAATAGAATCCACTCCCCAAACACCCCTAACCTCTCCTGTAAGACCTACTTCTCCAAAATATACTGTTTTCTTAGACAAAATCTTGTCATTTACAGAGGATTTTATAGCTGCACATACAGCTAAATCTATCGCTGGATCTGCAACATTTAGACCTCCTACGACATTAACAAATACATCTTTATTGCCTAGGAACACATTTCCTTTTTTCATAAGAACCGCACAAAGCATATCTAGTCGAGGCTTTTTAATACCATTTGCTACACGTCTTAGAGGGCCAGATTCTCCATCTCGCTCTATAATTAGCGCTTGTACCTCCACAAAGACCACTCTAGACCCCTGTAATATTACACCTATAGCACTACCAGACGACTCAGATTTTGTTTCCATAAACAATAAAGACGGATTACCTACCTCTTTTAGGCCATTTCTACGCATTTCAAAGACACCAATTTCATTTGTAGAACCAAACCTATTTTTGATACTACGCAATATTCTGTACTGATTAAACTCATCACCTTCCATATATAGGACACAATCTACAACATGTTCTAAAACTTTAGGTCCTGCTATATCTCCACCCTTATTAATCTGTCCGACAATAAAGATTGGAGTATTAGTCTTTTTAGCAGCTCTTGTTAACAAAGATCCACATAGTCTTACCTGACTGATACTTCCAGGGTATGTTCTAGAGGCCATTGATATCATACTTTGAATTGAATCTACTATAACAAGATCAAAATTGTCGCTTTGTATAAGCTCTGCTACGTTCTCTACTGTTGTATCCTCTGTAGCGATAAAATTGTCAAAATCATCCTCATTTTTAACATCTGTAAGCCTTTTTAATCTAGATACCAATTGAGATGGTGACTCTTCTCCACAGACATACAGAACCTTAGCTCCTTTTTCTATGTATTTAAGAACTAATTGCATTAATAATGTAGATTTACCAACACCAGGTTCTCCTGCAAGAAGTACTACCTCTCCAGGCATTATTCCTTTACCAAGAACACGATCGAATTCAGAAAAACCAGTAGATTTCCTATTAGCGCCATCAGTATCTATAGGATTATTTTTATACTTTAACAATGCTTCAGATTCAGCAACAGTCCCATTTGCTTGTCCACTTTTACCAGTCGTTGTAGAAGTTGTGCTAGGAACATCATCTATTTCCTCAAGAGTACCCCATTGCCCACATTCTGGGCATTTTCCAGACCATTTTAAATATTCTGTTCCACAAGAAGAACAAATATATTTCATTATTATTCTATGACTAAATTATTATTCTTTACCGTAATATTAAGGTTTAGCATATTAGCAGGGTAATCATTTTTTAAGATGTAATCTGCTATAAGATTTTCTACCCCACTTTGTAATTCTCTTCTCAATGGTCTTGCTCCATATTCCTCATTAAAGGATTTTTTAACAATATAGGATACTGCTCTATTATCTAAAGTGATGTGTAAATGTTCCTCCTCCAGTCTCTCATTTAGTTGATCTATTAATAATAAAACAATCTTATTCATATCCTTTCTTGTTAGAGAACGGAAGATAACTATATCATCTAACCTATTGAGGAGTTCCGGTCTAAGTTCTTCTCTAAGCTCATCTATTAGGAGAGTCTTCATACTACTATAAGCTTTGTCTATATCCTCGTCAGACTTCTCAGATGATTTATTATTAGAAAATCCTAGTACCTTATCCTTTTTTATCTCTTCTACACCAATATTGGAAGTCAAAATAACAATTGTATTCTTAAAATCAACTCTTTGCCCTCTTCCATCCATAAGATGACCGTACTCCAATATCTGTAAAAGTATATTTAAGACATCTGGATGCGCCTTTTCTACTTCGTCAAAGAGAATAACAGAATGTGGCTTCTTACGCACTTTCTCTGTAAGCCATCCTCCCTCTTGGAACCCAACATAGCCCGGAGGAGATCCTATTAACTTAGAAACACTATGCATTTCCATCATTTCACTCATGTCTATTTGAATTAGGTTATCCTCATTTCCAAATAGCTGTTTGGTCAACACTTTAGCTAGCTCTGTCTTGCCAACGCCTGTAGGGCCCAGGAAGAGGAACGAAGCCCATGGCCTTTGATTATCTAGGATACCAGTCCTTGCACGCCTTATAGAGGCTGCTACAGCCTCACAGGCCTCATTCTGTCCAATGATCTTCTCTCCTAATGTTTTCTGCAATTTAAGTAGTGCATTTCTCTCCTCTGTGCCGAGTGTGTTCAAAGGAATTCCCGTTGTTATAGACACTATTCTACGTATATCTTCTCCGTTTACTTTGTTGTATTCTAACTTTTTCTCATTAGCAAACTCCATTTCTCTAATTCTTATTTGGTCCTGCATATACTGCCCGCGCTTCTGTAACTCTAGAGCTTGTTCCATATCATCCCTTATAATGCATTTACCAACTTGGAAAGATATTTTAGCTAGCTCATCTTTGAGTCTTTCCATATCTTTATAACTATTTTCCATGGATAATTTCTTAGTAGCACATGCCTCATCTAGTACATCTATAGCCTTATCCGGCAGGCATCTATCCGTTATATATCTATCCGACAAAGATGCTGCAAGAGGAATAGCTTTATCCTCTATTAATATATTGTGATGTTTTTCCAATATTGGCTTAAGATTAGACAATAGGATAGTTGTATCTGTCACAGAAAGCTCTTTTAGCATTATTGGCTTAAACCTTCTAGACAATGCTTTATCTGGTTCAAAATACATAGAGTAATCATCAGAATCTATCGCACCTATACATCTAAAATCTCCTTTTAATAGTGCTGGTTTAAGCACAGATGCTATGTCAGAATAGCTTCCAGATACATTTGGAATAACTATATTTTGTATATCATCTATAAAGATAATAGAGTTCTTACTTTCTTCTACCTGTTCTATTATCGTCAATATTTTTTCTTCTACATCCCCTCTCATTTTACTTCCTGCGATAATACTTGCGATGTTAATCGTAAATATTTTTACGTTTTTCATAGATGGATGTACTAAGCCATTGGCAATTTTTTGTGCTAATCCTTGTACTAACACGGTTTTTCCTACCCCAGCATCTCCAACTATTATTGGATTATTTTTATTTCTTCTGCTTAAAACATTTATAAGCTGGTGTATTTCATTATCCCTTCCTATAACCGGATCAAGACGACCTTGTCTAGCTAATTCTACTAAGTCATCTCCTAAGAGGTTTTCTTCGTAGATATTATCTCCAAATATGCTTTTTAATTCGTTTACTGTAGGCTTGGCTAATAATTCTGGTGGATAAGATGCAGATGTTCCTAAGCTGCGTAAAAATGAGTCATATGTTAGTCCCATCTCTGCTAGTTTATTTATTTTTACTAGATTTTCCGTTAAAAATGCTAAGAATAAATGCTCTGTTCCTACATATACATGTCCCATTCCACCTGCTGTTACATATGCTTTTCTAAGCACTCTTTCCATATCGCTAGTAAAATGGATATCTATTGGCTCTTTTAATTCTGTAGATGCTTTAATATCTTTCTTTCCAACTATTGCATATACTACATTTTTTGGAGATATCTCCATGCTTTCTAACACTTGGTATGCTAGACATTCTGGGTTTAGCAATATTGCAACAAACCATGTATATAGGGAAATCCTCTTTTCTCCAAATTGAGAAGATAAAACAGAAGCGACCCTCAAAGATTGTATTGCATTTGCACTCAATCTAAATAGAGGGTCTTTTTTTCCTGTATTGGTTACATTGTTAGGCATAGTCGCTATTATACAATAAATACAGGGGCAGCTGTTTTATTTTAGTCTTCCTTTTCTGTATTCTCTGTATTAAGTTCTTCGTCTAGAGCTGTATCTACTGCAGATTCAAACTCCTGCTTTGTCATGGAAGTTTCTTCTTTTACTTCTTCTGCTTGTACAGGTGTATTCTTATTTACAGCTTTAAGACTTAATCCTAAATGTCTTTCTGTAGAAGAGATAGACAAAATCTTTACCTTTACATCGTCTCCTACTTTAACGATATCAGATGGATCTTTTACTAATTTGTCAGATAATTCAGAGATATGAATTAATCCGTTTAATCCTTCTGCAATTCTTACAAATGCTCCATATGGTACAACTTTCTGTACTTTTCCAGTTACTACATCGCCAACTTTATAGTTTGCAATAGCTTCTGCCCATGGGTCCTTTAGTAATCTCTTGATACTGTAAGCAACTCTCTTTCCTCCATCAGAAACACCAATTACCATTACTTTTACTGTGCTTCCAACTGCATAGATGCTACCAATATCCTCTACCTTATCCCAGGATAACTCGGAAAGGTGTACTAATCCTTCTAATCCTTCTGCATTTACAAAGATTCCAAATGGTGTAATTCCACTTACTGTTCCTTCTAAAACATCTCCTTCTTTTACCTTGTTTAATGTCTTTTCTCTTTGTCCTAAGTCTCTGGATTGTGTAATCATCTTCTCAGAGAGGATAATTCTGTTCTTTTCTCTATCTAATTCTATTATTCTTGTAGCAATCTTCTCACCTACAAGTGCGTTTAATCTCTTTTGTACTTTAGAAGAGATATCTTTTCCAACTTGTCTTATTCCGTTTACATAAACTCTAGATGCATCTAATTGAGATGTTGGAATAAATCCTCTTACATCTTTACCAATTTCTACAATGAGTCCACCATTATTAGCTTCTACAACTGTTGTGTTTACAACACTGTTGTCTTTCTTAGCTTTCTCTAATGTAATCCAAGCACTTGCTTGTTGTGTTCTTCTTATAGATAAGACTAATTGTCCTTCTGCATCTTCTGGCTTAACAACATAAACCAATATTTTGTCTCCAACTTTTAATGTGGTCCAATCTAATGTGTCGCTCTTTAATTCTTTTCCAGCAACAATTCCTTCTGATTTGTAACCGACATCTACAATTACCATGCCATCTCTGACATCTACAACTGTACCTTCTACAATATCCCCTCTGTTATATTTCTTAACTTCATGAGATTTATCTTGGAGAAATTCGTCAATTTGTGTATATAATTTTTGTTTGTTATCTTCCATAGGTTTACCTTATGGTGATGTGACTTTTGTAGCAAAGCCCACATACAACTAATATAAAATGCTACAAATCGTATTATAACACAATATACTCTTTTAAGACAAATCTCTCTGTATCAGGTTTTTTTGCTTTAAATATGTACCTTCCGTACAGCACAAAGTTGGTGTTTACAAGATACCATTTTTCTTTTGGGTATAGTTTTTCTAAATCATGAGCTATCTTTGTTGGATCCTCTTCTTTTGTTAGACCATATGCTTTTGCAATTCTTTTTACATGCGTATCTACTGCTATCCCTTGGTTAGATTGATACATGTCATTAAGAAATACATTGGCTGTTTTGTACCCTACTCCTGGTAATTTTACCAATTCTTCTATTGTTCTTGGTACTTCTCCATTATATTCTTCTACTATCGTTTTTGCTGTTTTTATAATGTTTTTAGCTTTTGTTTTGTAATAATTAATACCAGATACTAGTGCTTCTACATCTTCTTGATTTGCTCTACTTAGCTTTTCTGGTGTTGGAAATTTTGCAAATAATTGTTCTGTGACTGTATTTACTTGCTTATCTGTCGTTTGCGCAGAGAGTATTATGCATAACAAAAACTGGAAATCTGTACTCCAGTTTGCTAGTTCTGTCTTTGCTGCCGGAAAGAGTTTAATTATTTCTTCTAGCAGGTTATTAGCGAGTTGTTTTTTGGTTAATGTCATTGTGGAATTATAACAGAAAAAAAACTCTGTTTTAGAGAGCTAGTCAGTGACCGATAGTTCTCAATTTCTGTTTTACCCTATTTTGTACAACTTATTTGTCTACTTCAGAAATAGAAATCGTTTGCAAAGCATACTGAGTACAATTTTTACATTAAAATATTCCTTAGATAATGCACCATAAAAATCTGGTATGTTTTTGTTAGAGAAGCAATGGCACTAAAGATGTCACTTTTGGCTATAAAAATTGGCAGTGATACGAAGCAGTTACGCAAGGATTCACAGGGGACAAACTTGTGTACTGTTACAGGTGTTTAATTGTAACATTTCTATACAAATGCAGAATTTTAAGAATAAGCGAACACACACCATTTTTAGACCTATACACTTTTCTTACAGGTCTCTTCCAAGGATAATAAAAAACCCACTATTTCTAGTGGGTTATAATTCAATCAAATCCTGGCAATGACCTATCTTCCCAAAACCAAAGGTTTAAGTATTTTCAGCGCTAGAACGTTTTACTTCTGAGTTCGGGATGGAGTCAGGTAGTTCCATTCTGCTACAATCGCCAGGCATAAAACATCTATATAAGAAATAGATATCTTATGCCTAGCCCTCTACCATAAATGGAGAGAGTCAGGACTTAAATTCTTAAAAGAGCAAAGTGTACGTTGTACACTAAAAACCGAATAGAAAAATATGAAGTATCAAAAAAGCTTTTGGTCAATTAGTACTCCTTGGCTCAACATATCTCTATGCTTATACCTAGAGCCTATCAACGTGGTAGTCTCCCACGGACCTCCCGTTTGATCAAGTCAAACAAGTATATTTAATCTTAGTGCAGGCTTCGCACTTATATGCTTTCAGTGCTTATCCAATAATAACTTAGCTACCCAGCTATGCTCTTGGTAGAACAGCTGGTAGACCAGAGGTTACCACTCCCCGATCCTTTCGTACTAGGGGACGATTTCCTCAAATATACAACGCCTATACCGGATAGAGACCAACCTGGCTTACGCCGGTTTGAACCCAGCTCGCGTGCCGCTTTAATGGACGAACAGTCCAACCCTTGGGGTCTTATCCAACCCCAGTATGCGACGAGCCGACATCGAGGTGCCGAACCTTGCCGTCAATATGAACTATCGGGCAAGACTAGCCTGTTATCCCCGGGGTAGCTTATCTCCGTTAAACAATGGCGCTTCCACACGCATTCCAAAGGGTCACTTAAACCTACTTTCGTAACTGATCGGAGTGTCCTCCTCACAGTAAAGCCTCCTTATGCTTATGCACTCTTCATCCGATTTCCATCCGGATTGAGGAGACCTTAGTGCGCTTGCGGTACTCTTTAGCAAGCAACCGCCCCAGTCAAACTTCCCACCATGCACTGTCTAAAAACCAGATAATGGTCCTTGTTAGAAATAAAATTCCAAAAGAGTGGTATTACACTGTCGACTCCACCATTCCTGACGAAATGATTTCAAAGTCTCCCACATATTCTATACATCTAAAACCCTATCTCAATGCAAAGCTGAAGTAAAGCTCCACGGGGTCTTTTTGTCCTGGTATAGGTAGGCCGCATCTTCACAGCCATTTCAATTTCACCGAGCACGTTGTTGAGACAGTGGAATAGTCGTTACACCTTTCATGCAAGTCACTAATTAAGTGACGAGGTATTCC
>JAGDCC010000046.1 GCA_017958745.1 bacterium | reverse complement strand
CTTCCCTTGCATATATATTACTTACAAAAGAAAATGTAAGTATCCCTAGCACTCCAAATAATATAGAAATTTTTTGTTTAGTTATATGCATTTGGGCAGCATAATAAATTATTTAATTATCTTGTCTATAAACAATATTCCATCTAAATGGTCATTCTCATGTTGGAGAGTAACGGCATTCAGTCCTGTATATTTTATACATTTTTTCTCTCCATTTCTATCCATAAATTTTATTTTTATATTGGCATATCTGAGGACCTTGCCAATTTTTCCTGGTACACTAAGGCATTCTTCTTCTATACTTGTTTTGGCTAGATTAGTCGGTTCTATTTCTGGATTAATAAACTCCTGCCATTCGTTAGTATCGTAGTTTAGGGTGTAAAAGACTCTCTTTAATACCCCTACCTGTGGAGATGCTATTCCAGCTGCAGGTATTTTACTTTTCTTAGCTGTTTCCAAAAGATCATCCAAATAATCTTGGAACTCCTTAGATTTTATCTCCTCCACAGGGACATACTCTGATTTCTCTCTCAATACTTTGTCCTCTTTTGGATTGTCGTTTGTAAGTATTTTTAAAACTTTTGCCATACTAGAAGTATATCATATTTGGATATATTAATCTGTTGTTTCCTTTAGTTTACTTAACATTTTTTCTGTGAGAGAAAAACAACAACCACAATAGTTCTGCTTATAGAAACCGTGATGTTTACAGTTAGATTCCGAGTTAATTGGAACAAATTCTATAGAAAACTCTTTAGAGTAACTAGCGGCAATATCATTTATGTCATCTGCATTTTGGTAATGACTTGTAAGAAGTGTTGTTGCAACTCTATCTACTTTATTTTCTTTTGCCCACATAAAAAGATGCATAAGTCTTAGCTTCCAGCAACTTATACACTTGTTCTTATCTTCTCCTCTACCCTCTGTCACCGCCTTAATAAAATCCATAGGTTTGTAATCCGGGATTACAAGCTTTAAATCTTTTTTATAATCTAGTCCATCTATAACTTCCTTTATAGCTTTAAGTCTTTCTAGATATTCTGCCCTTGGATGGATATTTGGATTGTAATAGATTAGATAAATCTTCTCTCCATCTTCTACCAATTTATTATCTTTTAGATTTTGCAGTGCATTTAACATACAATCTGCACAACATACATGTATTGCTAACATTGTGCTATTATATATTAATGAAAAAAATAAATATACTTTTAACAATATTATTACTACAATTAATACCTTCCTACATATTTGCATCTGGAGACAGAATAAAGGCAAAACTGGATACTTGCATAGATGGAGATACAGCTTGGCTAAAAATAAATGGAGATAAGACTAAGGTAAGATTTTTGGGAATAGATGCACCAGAAAGTACAGACAAATATTACAGAGAATCCAGTGATTACACATGTTCTACACTATCTAGAGCTGGAGATATAGAGATAGAGTATGATTCCAAAGGTAGTACAACCGACATGTACGATAGAACTCTTGCTTGGGTTTGGGTAGATGGACAACTATTACAAGAAAGATTAATAAAAAATGGTCTTGCTTATGTTGCATATGTCTATGATGATTACAAATACATAAAAAATCTCTGTTATACACAATCTTTCGCAATTAAAGATAAGACTAATATCTGGAGTAGTCCACAGATGACAGAGGGATACTGTTCTACCATAGATTATTCTAATTCCCATTCTGTTAACGACAATCAAGAGGATACAGAGATGCGAGATGATTCCTTATCTGGAGAAATAAAAGCATTTATCCACCAAATGGGAGAAGCATTCTCCTCTGGCATACATGCAATAGTAGATACAATCACCAGTATTATTGATACTATAAAAGAAATATTTTCCAATTTTGTGGTATAATCCGTCTAAGCTAGTGAGTAGCTGAATTAAGTTTTATTTATATCATAAATAATGGGTAAAAAATTATTCGTAGGAAACCTTAGCTGGAGTATCAGAGATGAGCAGTTAAAGGAAGCTTTTAGTAAGGCTGGAACTGTAGAAGAAGCAGTTGTTATCATGGATAGAATAAAGAATAGATCCAAGGGATTTGGATTTGTCACTATGTCCACAGAAGAAGAAGCAAAGAAAGCTGTAGAAGAATTCAATGGTAAGGAGATTGAAGGTAGACCTGTTAATGTATCTGAAGCTAGAGAAGAAAAGAAAGCAGAATAATTATTAATTTAAATAGTTATTACAAAAAGGAAGGGGAAGCTATAGCTTCCTCTTTTTTTATATATAGACAAATAACACAATTATATAAATATAAAAAAATAGAAAACATAGGTATAAAAAAAGAGGGGAGAAACTAATTATGAATCTCCCCCTTATATTTTAGTTAACAATTAATTCAAAAAGAATTAAAAAATTAACAAAGACATATACCGAAGCATATGACTTAGAAGACAACCAAGATATTATATTTCTATAATAATGGTCCCAAACAATTTCTACGCCTTCCAATATAGAATTTGTATTGGTAATTATTTTATATATGATATTTCTAATTTATGCAATAGCTTGTAGTAATTAATTTGGAATCGTTCAATCGTTCATTGTTGAGGGCTATTCTTTGTGTTACTATGTTTGGTAATGGAAGAAGATCAAAATACAGAATTCAAAGTAAGATATACAGACAACATTCTTAAAGTTGTTGTTTCTTTTCTAAATACAAACTCAGGTACTATTTACATTGGTTACAACGATAATGGAGAATTAGTTGGTTTAATGAATGCCAAAGCTACAGAAGAAAGGATTTCTCATAAGATTAGAGATTGTATTGTTCCAGACCCATCTATTTTTGTCTCTATTAATATAAAGAATTACGACAACAAAGACTTCATAGTTATACATGTAAGTAAAGGTGGAGATGTTTATTCTCTAAAAGCAAAAGGTGGAAAGAAAAAGATATACATTAGAACAGGTTCTCATGCTGTTCCTGCATCTGAGG
>JAGDCC010000045.1 GCA_017958745.1 bacterium | reverse complement strand
TCTATGTCTTCTCCAATTACTGATTATTACTACGATGAGAAACCGTCTGAAAAAGATAAAACAAAAATGAAACTTGCAGAAGAGGCTGTTAACATTTTAATTGACCAATTAAAGGATTACGATAGCCTCGGTATTGTACTTTTTGATGATAGTGCATATTTAGCCAAACCTCTTAACAAAGTCTGTGATGTTGATATGAGTGCAATCAAGAGACATATGTTGGAGGTAGATGCTAGAGGTGGTACGAATTTTGAAGCTGGTTACAAACTTGCACTTGATTTATTTGATGATTATGACCTAGGTGATGCGTCTGCTTATGAGAATAGAATAATAGTTATTACTGATGCTATGCCAAATATTGGAAGTACATCTAGTAGCTCTTTGTTATCTATGATGAAGGATGCACAGAAAGATAATATTAATACTACATTTATTGGAGTCGGTGTAGATTTTAATACAGAGGTCGTGAAGAATATTTCTAATGTAAGAGGAGCAAATTATTACAAAGTATCTTCTGAAGAGGAGTTTAAGACTAGAATGGGTGAGCAGTTTGATTATATGGTTACTCCAATGATTTACGATTTATCCATGACATTAGAGGGAGATAGTTATGAGTTAGTAAAGCTTTATGGTACAGACGATATTGATAGTGAGAACAGTAATACAGTTATGCATGTAAATACATTGTTCCCATCTAGTACTAACTCTTCTGGAGAGGTTAAGGGTGGTGTTATTTTATTAAGATTAAAGAAATTAAACGATAATGGAAACATATCTCTCAAGATGAGTTGGGAGGAGGTATCTGGTAAAAAAGGTAGTAGTAGTCTAAATATTTCCTTTAAAGATAATGCTACTTATTATGATAATACCGGTATTAGAAAAGCTATTGTCTTAACAAGGTATGCAAACACTGTTAAGAATTGGATTTCTTATGAAAGAACAGATGATGATAGATATCTTATTATTCCTAAGGTAGGTATTTTTGATTTTGTAGATTACGATACTGAGCCTGTAGATAACAATTATTATGGCTATTACTCTGATACAGAGAGAACATCTGTTCCTCTAACTCTTGATGATGAGTACAAAACAGTATTTACAACATTAAAGTCCTATATGGAAAAAGAGATAGAGGGAATTGGTGATACAACTATGCAGCAAGAGATAGAAATGCTGGATATAATATTGGCAGCAAATAAATAGTGTATAATTGTGTTATATTTTATAATTAAAAATATACGCATATGTTTAAAAAATTATTATCTATACTTTTGGTATTGCCAATTATTGCAGTGCTGTTCTCGTCTCCCGTTTTAGGTGATTCTGACGATACTTTCTATACAAGTACAAGTGAGGAAATCATCACTATTACAGATAAGAACACGATAATAGTCATTAGTGCTGTGGCTGCTCTTGCCATTTTGGTTGGTGTAATAATTATTGCTGCTATTGATAAGAAAAATAGAGATCGTAGAGAACTGGAAGAGCTGGATGAGTCTGATAGTGATGAGGATTAGGTCGTATAATTCTTGCTTGTTTTCTATTTTTTGTCTATCTGTCGTATATTTTCTTTCCCCATTTGTCTAGTAATTTAGCCTCTAGAGAAAATTGACATCGTCTATAGAATAATTATATATTTTATGAGTGGGTATTTTGGAAAAGAGACAGTCAGTATTTGTTACGCATAAGAAAAGGATTTTTCTTACATGTATTGCTCTTGCTACATTACTTCTTGGTGTTGGTTATGCACAGCTAACACAACAGACATTGTTCATTAATGCTGATGCAGACAATACACCGTTGGAAGATGTTGTCATTACATCTGTAACAAGTGGTAATAATGTTAGTGTTCCTACATATACAAGTAATAGTGTAAATAGTACAGTTACACTAAGTAATTCAGATCCGACGGATACAGCATCTATGACTATTACTGTTTACAATAATTCTAATGTAAATCAGTATTTCTTAGGAGCATCTCATGAGAATGGAATGGGTTATACCAATCAAGGCATTGTATATACAATCTCTGGTATAGATGAGGAAGAATTAATAGAACCAGGCGAGAGTAAAACATTTACAGTAACATTTAGCTATAAAGATGGACAATTAC
>JAGDCC010000044.1 GCA_017958745.1 bacterium | reverse complement strand
TACTCTATGTCTGTAATTGTCGCTAGAGCATTACCAGAAGTAAAAGATGGATTAAAACCATCCCAAAGAAGAGTCCTCGTCGCAATGAACGACTTAGGACTACTACCACCAGGTGCACACTATAGAAAATCTGCAAAAATCGCAGGAGACACATCTGGTAACTATCATCCACACGGAGAAGCAGTCGTCTATCCAACCATGGTAAAAATGGCACAAGATTTCTCTAGTAGATACCCATTGATAGACGGACAGGGAAACTTTGGTTCTATCGATGGAGATCCAGCAGCAGCAATGAGATACACCGAGGCAAGAATGGGTAAGATCACTCCTTCATTAATCAAGGATTTAAACAAAGGAACAGTAACATTCATACCTAACTACGATGGTACAAGATTAGAACCAACAGTATTACCGACAGGATTTCCAAATGTACTCGCAAATGGAAGTGATGGTATAGCAGTAGGAATGGCAACAAAAATTCCACCATTCAATCTTACAGAGCTATGCAATGCACTACAAGAAATGATTAAGCAAGGAAATAAATGGGAAGGCAAAGCTGTCTACAACGAATTAAGAAAAGCAAAGGAAGCAAAAGAAAGAATACCACAGGTATTAGCAGATAGACCTGCAGACTATTTTGAGAGCTATGTAAACACAGCAAACCTAGACTATGCAAAAGATATGGACGCTCTCAAAGAAAGGCTAAAGGAAAATGGAGAAGTACTATACCCAGAATTCAAGTCAGACATGACACCAACAGACCTAATCAACATAATACCAGGACCAGACTTCCCAACAGGAGGCATCATCTATGACCAGCAAGAAATCTTAAACACATATGCAACAGGAAGAGGAAAAATAATACAAAGAGCCAAGGCATCCATACAGGAAGCTAAGAATGGAAAATACGAAATAATCGTTTCAGAAATTCCGTTCCAAGTAAATAAAGCTCACATGATTGAGAAGATTGCAGACCTCGTTAAAGAGAAGAAAGTCACAGGAATAACAGACATAGTAGATGCATCTAACATAGAAGGTATGAGAGTCATTATCTCCCTAAAGAGAGATACTCAACCAAAGGTTGTATTAAACAAACTCTACAAATACACAGAAATGCAAAAAGTCTTTAATGCAAACATGATTGCATTAGTAGATCAAGAACCAAAGACATTACCAATAAAGAGAATCTTAGAATTATTCTTATCCTTCAGATTGACCGTAACAATAAGAAGATTTGAGTACGATCTAGCAAACGCAAGATATAGAGCACACATTTTAGAAGGATTACTCAAGGCAATAGACATGCTAGATGAAGTCATTGCAACCATTAGAGCATCTAAGACACAGGAAGCTGCAAAAACAAACCTTATAGAGAAATTTGACTTTACAGAAGTACAAGCACAAGCAATATTGGATATGCAGCTAAGAAAATTAGCAGCCTTAGAAAGACAAAAGTTACAAGATGAGTTCAAAGAATTGGAAGAAAACATAAAGTACTACAATGAAGTACTATCAACTCCAGAAAAAGTATTGGAAGTTATAAACAACGACATAGAGGATGTAAAGCAAAAATATGGAGATGAAAGAAGAACTAAGGTTATAAAAGGAAAAGTTAGTCAAATCGCAGACGAAGATATGATACCACCAGAAGAGACATTAGTAACAATAACACATGCTGGATATGTAAAGAGAGTAACACCTGACACATATAAAGCACAAAAGAGAGGTGGAAAAGGTGTCTCAGGAGGAGAAACAAAGGAAGGAGACTTCATAGAGCATGTATTCCAATGCAACACATTAGATGAGTTACTATTATTCACAAACAAAGGAAAAGTCTATAACCTACGTATCTTCGAGATACCAGAACTCAGCAGAACAGCAAAAGGACTCCCAATAGTAAATCTTGTACAAATGGAGCACGATGAAATGGTAACGTCTGTCCTAACAAGAGATCCAAAAGGCAAGATATCTCAAGACCAAGAAAACGAGGACAAAACATATAAATATACATTCATGGCAACAAAGAAAGGAATTGTTAAGAAAACAGAAATGAAAGAATTTGCAAGTATGAGAGCAAATGGACTTATCGCAATAAAACTAGATGAAGGAGATCAACTAACCTGGGTAAAACCTACAACCGGAGATGATGAAATCATCCTTATAACGCAAGATGGAAAGAGTATCAGATTTAAAGAAACAGATGTAAGACCACTCGGAAGACAAGCAAGAGGAGTAACAGGAATAAAATTCAAGTCAAAGGATGATGCTGTAATAGGCATGGAAATAGTAAAAGACGATAAACAAAAACTCTTTGTCTTATCAGAGAAAGGATATGGAAAAATGTCCTTACTAAAGGAATATGCAACACAGGGTAGAGGAGGTACAGGAATATTTACCTTTAAAGTAACAAATAAAACAGGACAACTTGCAGAAGCAAGAATATTACCAGAAGCGACATCAGAAGAAGAGTTGGTTGTTATATCTGCCAAAACAAAGGTTATCAGATCCAAGATAGATACAATACCAACACTAAAAAGACAGACATCTGGAGTAAAAATCATGGATATGGTCGATGATGACAGAGTATCTGCAGTAACACTCCTTTAGTATTTATGCTATATTAAATATAACAAGAAATTAAATTTAATATAACTAAATATGGAAGGAGTAAAGAGACATTATTTAACCAAAGAGGAAGTCAAAGAAGCTGTAAGAGAAGTTCTTCAGGAAAAAGACAGAAAAGAAAGAAGTGTCCCTTTTGAAATCATCGGAATTGTCCTCCTAGCAATAGAGTTATTTATCATTATCGTTGCAATAATTGCATTGATTTCAATGATGATTAGATACATGTATTACTAATCGCCAGAAAACTACAAATACTTAATATTAAAATCTCTTCCATCATCAAGATTTTCTTGTATCTCGTGTATCATTTGGTCATATGTCAACCTTCTATCGTCAGCTCTGTCTAGCTTACCTTTCTTCAGAAGATTAACCTCTTTCTGTATATTGGCAAACTTCTTATCATAACCAGACAATTCTGTCTTAATGATAGAAGCAATTATTAAATAATCCTTTTGACTTAACTCCATAAACCACACCTCCTAATAACTTAACACTCCTATTTTAGTACTTTGGAAATATAATTCATTACCGAGAAGAAGAATAACTAAACTTGTATAAAATATACTATTTGTAATATTATTATATTATGTCAGGAAAGAATATTTGGGAAAAAATAAACAAAATATACGTAATAATAGGATTTATACTTGTAATCACCGCAGTACTAGTGGCTTTTGTACCAATAGCACCATATGTATGGTATAGAATTAACTCGAATGCGACACAGCAAGATGTAGAAAAGCTTGCAACAAGTGTAGCAGAAAACAAATTACAATTAGAAAGTGGCTTAAGAACACAACGTAGAGAAAGAGACATACAAACAGTATCTATACTCCCAGACTACGACCCATCTCTACCAGAGGGATACATCATAGAAATACCAACAATAGGTGTTTATTCTCCCATATCCACAAGTACAGATTACACAGAAGCTCTCAAACACGGTTCATGGATCGTGTCGGATTTTGGTACACCAGAACTTACAGAATTGCCAATAATTATAGCTTCCCATAGATTTGGATATAACAGCTGGACAGTAGATTACAGAAATAGAATATCCTTTTATAACTTACCAAACACAAGAGCAGGGGACTTAATTAACATTTATTGGAACCAAAGAAAGTACACATATGAGATATACGGAGTAGAGGATTCCACATACATCTCAGATTATGGAGCAGATTTAATCCTTTATACATGTAAATATTTCAATTCTCCAGTAAGAATATTCCGTTATGCGAAGAGAGTAAGGACTGCTAGTTAGCACAATACTTTTATAACACCAAATCTCACGTACCTAAAAGTATTTACAACTTAAAGCTTTTTAGTTAATCACTATATGATATACTTACGAAGATATAAATTATCGAAATCATTGTAAAGAAAATGATAGAAGGAGAAAGTAATATTTCATACAAAAACGAGCAAACACCTATTTCCTCCGAGCAAGCTAAATTTGAGGAAGCATGTAATGAAGGAAAAAAGAGAATGAAAATGCTAGAAAAAGAATATGATGGCTCTGATTACTTACTATCGTTCGAGTCATTTACACATACATGTAAAGAGAAAAGTAAGGATTGCATAAACACAGCAATCAGTAGAGTTATAAGCCTCTCTCATACGAATGATTCAGAAGTCAGTGTTTTAATGAACTCTGGAAGAGCAGGAATTGGTGGTGGGCGATGGGGTTCAAAGGGAGAAATGGGCACTGGAGAGTACATCTACGAAGTACTTGGCTCTAAGTGTTCTCCTCTAAATATCGGTCGTCTTGTTACGATAATGAAAACAATCCCAAGTTCAGACTACATTCGTTTTGAAAATATGCGTATGGATGCTTACAGAATAGAGCGTGTCGTAATAGAAGGAAGAAGCTTTCTTCACGACTGCGCTCCAGAAGCATATAAACTAATATGTGCCATGATAGAATATTACGATGCAAGGAATGATAGTGATTTGCTACCCCAAAAAAGAGAAGCTTTACGTGAATTATTTATTAGACTTAGAAACGAGCACAAAGCAGGATACACAGGTCGTCATGAAGAATATATCTTTGATTTAGATAATTATGAAAAAACAGCTCGAGACTATAGTGGAGATTATATAGGAATTTCCAAATACAACAAAAGAGTTAACGAGGAGCAAATATACGATGGTGACAAAGGAGAAGTAAAGGCTATAGATATATTAAGAAGATTAAAAAAAAATATGGAGCCAATACCTCTGAATGCACCTCATACCAAGATTCCAGAATTGAATGAAGCATTTGAGAGACTTGGACAAGTACAAATAGATGAAAAAGGTGAATTTAAAATATCTATCGATGATTTATCGGATATAGTGAAAATCATTAATAAGCACTTGATAGACAATCAAGGAGAAAGAACTTTATACCCATCAACTATTTCATCTATAGCATATATCGACAAACTAGCTACTGCTGCAATAAGACACCTTTCAAAAAAGGAATTACAAGAGATTGCCTATGATCCAACATTTAAAGAAATAATACGCTTTTCACAATTAACAATGAGTAAATCATACAATGAAAGAGAGTTTGAAATATTCTATTCTACTTTCAGGCATAAAATAAGAGACTCTTTTGGACGTGATTATGTAGATGAAGACAAAATATTTGAGGCATATCAAATATTAGCTACACAAGTTTTGAAGAATGCAGAAGCAGTTGGTGAGTCATTTTCTGACAATGAGAATCTAACATATTTATCAGAGGCTGTTTGGTCCGGAAATCTAACACATGAGTTAATAGGATTAGGAGAAAGATTGCACCAATAATATTATTATCTTCTATTTTTAAATACTTTCACCAAAAGAAAGGTATGGATAGACAACCTCCATACACGTACCCTATAGTATTGACTTTATAGGTCATATTTTGTATAATAGAGTGCATTTAAATTAACTAGCCCTTTCAAATATGAAAAAGCTAACAACAATAGCATTTACTGTTGCAGCTATCCTAAATGCAAATCTCGCTAGTGTTATGGCAAGTGGAAATCCATATGAGGCTTATAGTCCATATCAAACTCACACTCCAGTCGATACTGGTTTTGAGGACACATCCATTTTCTATGTAATTGCATTAGTAGCATTTGCTGCTGGATTAAGCATTCTTGCAATCAGTAAGAATCTCAAGGGTAGTCAAGCTACATTAGAAGACTAATGCAGCTTGCTCCCTAGGGAGCTATTAATTATTTAATGCAATTATTTCTATTTTTATTTTATTCGTAGTTATTAATTAATATTTAATTATATAAATATGAAATTATCTTTGGTTATACCAACATACAAAAAAGAAAGAGAAGTGTTAGACCAATTAGAGAGATTGTATGGATACCTTACAAGGGTAAATCCTGATTTCGAGTTGATCTTTGTAATAGATGGTTATGTAGATAGAACCAAGGATATTTTGGAGTCCTACATTACAAATAACCATTTAGACAAAGCTAGAGTAATTGGTTACAAGAAGAATCAAGGAAAAGGATATGCAGTAAGATATGGAATGAAGAGAGTACATGGAGATGTTATCGGTTATATAGATGCAGATACAGATATCCAGATTAGAACACTTGGTTATGCACTTAATGAAATCGTTAAGGACGATGTATATGCAGTAATACCATCTAAGTTCCATAAGAATTCTAATGTAGAGATGACTCTAAAGAGAAAGATGTTTTCTTATGGATTAGTAAGTATCAATAAGTTTTTCTTAAATCTACCAGATTCTGTAGAGGATATTGGTTGTGGTTTAAAATTATTTAAGAAATCCTTAATTAAAAAGGTATTACCTAATTTGCATATCAATGGTTTTGCTATAGATTCTGAAATCTTGAATGAGATAGGTAATCTTGGTTATCCAATTGTTACTATTCCGTTCTTCAT
Source organism: bacterium (assembly GCA_017958745.1). Lineage (GTDB taxonomy): Bacteria > Patescibacteriota > Dojkabacteria > SC72 > SC72 > UBA5232. Next base: position 288 of record JAGDCC010000044.1, on the reverse strand, counting down.
GAACAAGAATAGAAGTGATAGTACTTCTACAAATCTAAAATCTATATACAGAATGTTAGGAGATATTATTTCTTTATCTAAAAATAATATACATTACACAATTAATGATTTGTTTTTGGTTAGAGAGTAATGGAATGTAATTAATTATTATTTTAGTTTTATGCCCATATGTTCTATTTAGGACAATATGGGCATAAGTTTTGTAAATATGAAGTTTAGGAAAATAAAAAAGAATACAAAATTGAAGATAGCAAAGAAGATTAAGAAGTTACAAAAGGTCTGGAAGTT
>JAGDCC010000043.1 GCA_017958745.1 bacterium | reverse complement strand
TGTAGTCATTGATTCTTCCTTGTTAAGTGCTTCCATTTCCAACTCTTCTGCAAATTCCTCTATCTGTTCCTTCGATATTTTGTTAAAATCTACAGCCTTACTTATTCCTTTGATTATCTTTTCTGTATTAAATTTTACTAAAGAGCCATCTTTTTTTATTATGTTTACACCTATATTTTCTATTCTTTCGTATGTCGTAAATCTTTTACTACACCTTAGACACTGTCTTCTTCTTCTAGTAGAATTATCCTCGCGATTATCCCTCTTATCTACGACTTTCGTAGTTTTACACTTACAGAATGGACATTCCATAGATATAAGTAAACAATATGTTGTATCTCTAATTCAAGATACCCCAACAGGTTGTATATCTCAACAGCCTATAACAAATAAATGACCCTAAATTGTAGTTATAACCGTGACAACGGTATTTCTGGTATAATAAAAAATTATTACAGGTTATTTTATTTGTAATTTGTATTACTATATACTTGTATAATTATATTTAATTAAATCAATACATTTATGATTGTAGATTTAAATGATTTTCCCAAAATAAAGGAAGAAAGCCTTAAAGGTAAGAAATTTGTTTGTTGTTCTGGCTTCTTTGATCCTATACATCCAGGACATGTTTCTTATATTAGAGAATCTAAAAAGTTTGGAGATATTCTTGTTGTAATTGTTAATGGTGATATGCAGTGTGTTACTAAGAAGGGTAAACAATTTATGCCTGCTAAGGATAGAGCTTATATTGTAGATAATATTGCAGATGTAGATTATACAGTCATCTATGATAATCCTACAGAGTATAGTTGTTATGAAGCATTGGAGATTATTAAACCTGATGTATTTGCTAAGGGTGGAGATAGAGTCTATCCTCCAACAGGTCCGCTTCTTTTAGAGGTAAATGTTTTAGAGAAAAATAATGGAAAAATAGAATATAATGTTGGAGATCCTAAGGTTTGGTCTAGTTCCAATTATTTACAAGATTGGGTAGATTTTATTAATAATAAAAAATAAATTTTTATACATAAAAATATGGGAGATTCTTGGGGATATCATACATATGATGTAGACGATGATAGTGATGATAATGGTGGATATACAAGATACAATAGAAATGGTGGTGTAGATAGTTATCATGATAACGGAGATGGAGGTCACTCCCATGATAGTTGGGATAGTGCTGATGATTTCAATAGTGGAGAAGATCCAGACTATAGTAGGCCAGAAAGTAGTAACAGCGATAACGATTTTTTGTATAGAGATATAGATAATTAGTTTCTATTTACTCTTTAGATATTCTTGTATACTATTGCTTGCTACTGCACCTTCTGCACATGCTGTAACAATTTGTTTTAGCTTATTGGAATTGGTCGTGCAGTCTCCAGCAGCCCATACACCTTCTACGTTAGTCTTCTGCTCGTTATCTACTACAATATAACCTTGTTTATCTGTATTTACACCTAATATATTTGGTAATAAATTGTTAGGTTCGCTACCTATTTCTACAAATAATCCATTGAGTTCTAGCTCGTTAGAATCGTTGTATGGTTTGGATAACTTAATCTTTTCTAATTTCTTTTCTCCAATTAATCCCGTAACTAGAGCAGAGTAAAGGATAGATACATTTTCTTTTTCCTTTAGTTTTTCTATTCTTAATTTATCTCCATTAAGTTCTGTGCCTTTGTAAATTATGTATACTTGTTTTGCGATGTCAGACAATAGAAGTGCAGACATAGTTGCAGCATCGTCTCCACCAATAACAGCTACAGTCTTATTTCTAAAAAACATTGCATCGCAGGTGGCACAATAAGATAATCCTCTTCCTAAATATTTATCTTCTTCTGGAATATGTAGTTTACTTCTATCTGTTCCAGTACATAAGATAATTGTTTTAGTTCTATATTCTTCTTTAGTATCTGTAGTTAATACAAATATATCGCCATCTTTCTTTATGTCCATAACACTCGTTGGAGAGAATATTGCACCATTTTCTTTGGCTTGTTCTTCCATCTTTTGTCCTAATTCCATGCCAGATATCTCTGTAAATCCAGGATAATTACAAATGGAGTGTGCCTGTGTAGCTGTTCCACCAGATAATTTTCCAAATATTATATTAGATAGTTTGTATCTACTTGCATATATGCTCGCAGAATATCCTGCAGGACCATTCCCGATAATTGCAATGTCTATTATTTCCATTTTTGTTAAAGAATATATTAAATAACAAAATCCCAATCTAGGGTATCTGTAAGTATAACAGGTGCTTTATCTCTTACAAGTACCATGTATTCGTACATGACACTATTTCCACCGTGTATTGTCTTGGCATCCCATCCATTACTTGCAATTTTTACATCGTCGTCATCGTCTACAACTTGGCATTCTACACATATAACCATACCGTTCTCTAATCTTTGTCCTGTTCCTTTATCTCCGTATGCAAGAATTTCTGGCTCTTCATGGAGAGAATGTCCAACACCGTGTCCACAGTACATACTAAGAGTTGTAAATCCTGCTTTGTAAGCTTCTTTTTCCATTATATGTCCTAAATCTCCAGTTCTATTCCCAGTTACTGCACATGGTAGTGCATTTTCTACTGCGGCTCTTCCAGCAATAAGCAGTTTCTTGTTCTTTTCTGTAGGTTTACCAATAGACCATGTAAAGCAGTGATCTGTATATATTTTCTTGTGTACTATTCCAAAATCTATAGATACTAAATCTCCTTCCTTAAATGGTATATTGTTTGGTATTCCATGAACCGCAGTATCGTTGACAGATATGCATGTTGCATTGTTATATCCTTCTACTTTCTTAAAATCTGGGTGTACTTTATGTTCTAGACATAATTTATCTGCAAGTGCATCTATATCTAATGGAGTTATTCCAGGTTTTATATTTTTTCCTAATTCTTTAAGTATAGATACAGATATTTCTGCTGCTTCCTTTAGTATATTTTCTTCTTGTTGATTTCTTACTATCATGGGAAGAATTATATAACTTATTTTTTAATTTGGAAATTTTTATAGAAACACTAAACAAGGTACATATTTTATGGGAATGGTCTGGAATATCCAGAAAAAGAAAGGAGCCTTGTCTAGTGTTTCCTGTGATAATCCAGTTATTGCGTAATATTGGAGGGCAGGGTTATAAACCCTTTTTCTGCGATTGCCTGCAGAAATTCATAGACGACAAAACCGTCGTCAACAAAGAAACAATGTGTAAGCCCAGGACGAGCCATGGAAAAGATACGCGGTTCTCCTTTGTTTGTCTGGAGATAAAGGTGACGAGAATATTCTTTCCCTCCGGTAAGAATGACTCTACCATCATCCAGATGCATAACATGGTATATTTCACCATTCAATACATCGTTGTATAATGACAAAAAAGCATCGATCATATCCTTATTGAGATACTTGTTGTTAGACATAATTCCTCCTATGTACCTTGTTTTTAAAGATCTAACCTAATATTTTGTCAAAAAGTCATTAGGTAGTCTGGAAAATTTTGATGATAAAAATCATCTATATAATTAAATTATACAATATTTGGATATTTGTTGTAAATAAAAGAAAACAAGGTACACCCCATTTATTTTGTGAAAAAATTGGAGAGAATGGAGAGAGCATGGAGATGTACCTTGTTTTTTACTACCTAGGAGGATATTTTGAGATATAAGTAACGCTAGATAAAACCTGAGAAGTACGAATTTTTATACACTTCATCTCCTTTCTAAAAGAAAATCCTTAGGTAAGGTTAATACGTGCACATTCCAATCACTAGGGGGAAGATAGATTAGAATAAGGTTAAAAACCTTAACGTGCGTAAACGATACATCAGATGAACATATAAGTACGCTAGATAAATCCAGAAGTACTATGCATCTAAATCTCCTTTCTTTAGTACCTTGTTTTAAAGAACTATAATCATGGGAATTACTTCCACATTAATAGTGGATTGGAGTATATAAAAAGAATGTTGATTTGTCAATTAAATAATAAGGTACATGGATAAAAATGGTAATAATCTCGTATGTGAGAGAAACATGGGTATGCTTCCCCCACATATTTTATAACTACTTAGAGTATACATTCCTGATGTAATCTTCATAGGTTACGCTTGAGCTAATCATTTCCATTTCATATTTGTTAAGTCGGATAACATCGTTAAGACACAATTCTCTGAAGAATGTATAAAGATCAAAGTCTTCTTCTACATGGAATGTTCTTAATTCTGTATAGGAATATACAGTAACGATATGTTTATCTGGCAAATATGTAATGGTGAGAAACTTGTAACCATAATATCTACCTTCTAGACGGATTTTGTACTTACTTACCATATCTTTAATGAAGTCTTTCTTCTCATATGTGAGAAGGAATTCATTTTTAATATGTAACCAGAGTGGACTAGTATGGTCATACATAATTTGCCTCCTTTACTTCATGTACCTTATTTTTAAAGATCGTATATATAAATATACTTGAGAGAATTATACTTTAATAATAGAAAAAATGATATTATATGTAACGGATAGTAATTCATTTGATAGATATATAATCATGGACGATAAAAAATATCTTTATTTTGATACTGAGACTACAGATATACAGACTAAAGACATAGTACAATTGGGTATGCTTGGAGATAATGATTACCCATATTTTAATGAATATTTTAAACCTTTACAGAGAATAGAGTTTGGTTCTATGGCGATACATCATATAACACCAGAGTTTGTAGAGGATAAACCTATTTTTACAGAGGCAACTGCACCTAAAGAGGGTATGGATATTAGATTTACCGGAGAAAGTTTAATGGAATATTTGCAGTTTTTAGCAGATAACTATATTTGGGTTGCACATAATGCTGCTTTTGATTTAGAAGCATTAGCCAAGAAGGGTATACATATTAAGAATTATATTTGTACATTTAAATTAGCTAGAAATATGCTTACAGATGATACTGGTAGAGATTTAGAGAGCTATTCTTTACAGTATTTGAGATATTATCTTGGTTTATATAGAAATGAAGATGCTACACATAATGTTGCACACGATGCTATGAGTGATGTATTTTTCCTTAGAGATTTATTTCATTATCTTTTGGAGCATAGCACATTATCTAACGAGAATATGATGATTATATCTAAAGAACCAGCTATTATGAGGAATCTTACATTTGGTAAATATAGTGGAGCAACAATAGAGGAGATAGCAAAAACAGATAGGGAGTATCTAGAATGGGTTGTAAATACCATAGAAGACAAGCCAGATCTTGTATGGAATATAAAGAGAGTATTAAGTAATGTGTAGTTAAACTTCCTTTATTTCTTTATTATACGATTAATAAGGAGGCGTAAACCAATCCTTTATTTTCCAGAAGTTCTTCTTTACTAGGAAGTATACTAATACCACTGAACCTGCTATTCCTAGAAATATCAATGCATACTTTAGTGCTAATTGAAGTTTGTAGGATGTAGATACTGGTTGTGCTAATAATTCATCAGAGGCTATTATGGTGTCGGAAATAGAGTTTGCATAATTTGTATCATGTTGCCAAGAAACAACCTGAGCTGTAATCTGGTATGTACCTTCTTTAAGAAGCTTAAACTTACCCTGTACCTTATATGTATATTCTTCCTGCATAGGTTGGAATATATTATTTTGAGATGTTATCTCTATAGTACTTGGTACAATCCATAAAATCTGAGTATCTTTAGAGGTTAAATGCGGAGTAATTAGAAGCTCATAAGTAACCTCCCCAGTAAAAGGAGACTGTCCCTTTTGAGAAAGTTGTAGAGTAAAATACTCATTCTCTGTCTGGTGTGTAAATTCATCTATTGTTTTTAAATTAGATGTAATATCTTGTATAGTTAATGAATTGGTAGACTTAGAATCTGTCTTAGACTCTGCTGCAAAAACAGAACAGCTATTAGTTGCTATCAGCCAAATCACTAAAACAAATTGTAAAAATTTCTTAAACCTGTTAATCATCTCAAAATCTTAATAATACTTAATCTATACGTATTATACACCGTTTTTCCCTCCTCTTGGGATATCTCGTAGTCATCATGGACGATAACATTCCTCATCTTATGTGCACTCCATAAATCATTGTATTCATTCTTTCTAAAAATTTTCTCTGCTTTTTTAAGATTATCTCCACAAGAAAGATCATTGTTGTAATAAAGCTGTAAAGACCTAGATAGAAGATTATCTAATTTAATGATAGTATCTCTCCTTATAGCAAGCTCACTACTCTCAGCTCCGAATTTTAGATTCTCTACCTTCTCTAATATTTTCTTCTTTTTTGTATCATTAACACCTCTCTGACTTATTGCTACTAATACAAAAAGTATTACGATAAGGACAAGTATAAAAATTGTAAAAAATACTGTACTACTCATTGGCTTATCTCTTTTTCTTCATTGGTTTCTTAAATTTAATTTTTGTTAATAAGTATAATAACATTAGAATTATAGCAAAAAACGTTAAAGAAAGGACCTTAGATAGTACTGTCATTATAAATGGCACATTTTCTTGTAATGTTTCCTTGACTGTTATTTCCTTGCTTTGATTTTGTTTATTGTTAAATGTTAAATCTATATATACGTTATCTGTAGAAATACTTTCGTAAGGAATATTGGCTTGTACAGTAATCGTCTGCTTTGGGATTATAATTCGTGATAGTTTATTTTCTGTTATATCCAAAAATTGCTTAAAATTTCCGAATGATGAATCAGAGAAGTTGTAATTTGTAATTATTGTATTTCCTTTATTTAGTATATAGACATATGCTTTTGTATATTTGTTTGTGATATCGTATTGGTCTATTAGGAGTGATGCCTGCACATCGAAATCTGGTTCTATGTTAGGACTGCTATTGAATGTTACTGTGAAATCATTGTCTTCATAGAAGGTCATTGTAGGAGAAGTAGGGGATTTACCTCTTTTAAGGACTGTTATGTGGTCATATAAATTATTTCCATAGAATGAATGATGCAGATACTCTTCTAGAAATGGGTCTGCTGTTATCCATTTTTTTTGGTAATAATCGTAATATTCTATCCAGTAGTGGTAGAATCCGTCGGATGTAAATCCAGAAATATTGGATACAAATCCTAATATTTCTCTGCAAGGTATATTGTATTTTCTAAGAAGTGCCATATAGAAGTCAGCATAGTCTTCTTGTGTAGAATTATTGGTGTTTTTGGTGATTTCTTCCGCACCGTGTCTTCTGTATGTTCCTATAACTAGTGAGGTGTTTTCTTTTATAGATAATCTATTTATTACGTATTGGTATAGGTATCTGTAAAATAGCTGTTGTTGTGCATCGTTAAGTGTTGCTACATCTGAGAATTCGTATGTAATATCCATTCCTCTTGATTTCATAAATTCTACAACTTTAGAGTGTTCCTCTAGACTTGTTATCTTCCAATAACCTGTTTGATTTGTAAGAAAGTTATTTTGCTCTTCCGTATCTTCTTCTATAGATGTATTCATAAATATGTATCCTTTGAGTTTGCAGTTAATTGTTTGTCCTCCAGGAACGATATACTTGAATATGTAGTTGCCGTCATCATCCATTATTGCTGTGTCTGGTAGCGGTTCTATAGATTCCCATATAATCTTTTGTGTTTGAGTATCAGGAGGTAGTAAGAGTTCAAAGGTTTGTGTGTTTTGTTCATCAGCATTAGCGAATACTCTGTTTACTTGGAATGTATATGCAATTTTTTCTCCATACGTTATGTATAGAGTATTAAAATTTGGATTAGTAAATGTAATTTTATAGTCATCTCCCATGAGTTTTATAGATGTCTCCTTCTCTGACATCCATAGAGGTCTTCCCTTTGATTTTGGATAAGATATATTTATTTCTTTTATTGTAGAATCTAAGATATTTGAGTCTATAGTCAGTGTATCGGATGTACTATCTATTTCTTTCCAATACTGAAGCCTAACCTCTGTGGAATCTCCAGCAGATAGAACTGCTTGTCCTAAGTTTATAAGTACATCTGTGTTATTACCGTTTGCATATGTTGTACAAGTAAGCTTAGTATTTGTTTTTGTCTCATAACAATCTACTTTAAGGTTAGGAAGTGGTATTGTAGCTGTATAAAATGTTATTACAGTTGTTTTAGATGGAGAGATTGTTAGATTAGTACTTGTATAAAGTACGGATTCCGTAACAGTATGGTTGTATGTAGCAGTTATAGATATGTCATCTTGTGCAAATGTCTTGGATAGGGGAAGTAGGAATAATAAGAAGCTAAATAGATACAGAATCCTCTTGGAACAACCAATCGTATTTTGTAATATTTTTAAGCAGTTGCTTACTAAATGGTGTCTTTTGTGTAATTCCATATTTTTCTATTATCTTACTCATGCTAACTTTTTTAACTGGACTTACTATCTTGTAATTTGGGTTGCGTACTACTTCTTGCTTAGCATTTTTTCTAATTACATAATAAGCCAAACCGCTGTTGTCATCAAGGACTGTTCTAGATATCGCATCAATATTGGAATATTCTGCTAGTATTAATGTAGCATTTTGTCTTGGGTTTACAGCAACATAATCATAACCTGCAGGTATTAGACCTTTATCTCCTTTCTTTAATGAATACTTCATTACGATATTGTCTAATGGAGATGTATATTTCTGTAATAGAATAGTTGCTGCTCCATAAAGTACTTCTATTACCTTTGGATATTGTTTGCATCTAGATACTTTTGTTTTTACATATTCTATTCCTGCTAGATTGGGTTCCATTACATAGATATTTACTTTTATCTTCTTATTGGAAAACACAGAATTACTGTCTATATACTTGTACTTAGTATAAAAGACTTCTGGACAATCTAACTCTTCGTTAAGAAGCTGATCTCTAATGTCATCTATTGTAATGATAGTTTTTTCTTTATACGAGAAATTTTTTCCAATAGGAAAATCTTTATTTTCATAAACGATGGGGAGTGCAAATGTGGTTTTGAGATCAATCTTAGACATATACCTTATTATAACACATCTAGCTTATGTAAAATATGTTTAATAACGCAAATAAGGAATAACACAAAAGCAGGGGACGGGGCTCGAACCCGCAACCCTCTGTTTGGAAAACAGATATTCTAACCATTGAACTACCCCTGCTGCTCTTCCTCTATTTTAGCATCTCCTGAATCTTCTGCAACCTCTTCTTTTACTTCTTCCTTCTCATCTGTAAGATAAATGTCTTGGATGTTATTAATCTTCAATGCTTTCTTACCAACTCTACCTCTTAGATAGTAAAGTTTAGATCTTCTTACAGAACCTCTTTTAACAACTTCTACCTTATCCAATACAGGTGCATATAAAGGAACAATCTTTTCTACGCCAACACCATTAGAAATCTTTCTTACTACTATATTCTTATTAATTCCAGAACCTTTTATAGATATAACTACTCCTTCAAAAATCTGGATTCTATATTTATCTCCATCTTTTATCTTCATGTGTAGCTTTACATTATCTCCTACCATAATCTCTGGTCTCTTTACATTACAGTAGTCCTCTTCTAATTTTTTCGTAATATTTGCATCCATATCTTTTATCGTTTAATATAAGTAGTGTGTATTATAGAATAAATTTAAGAAATATACAATTATTGTAATGGTAAAGCAGAAAGTATTATTGATTATTTTAGATGGTTTGGGTGTAGCACCTAAGTCAGCTGGTAATGCAGTAGTTCTTGCTAACGTACAGAATCTCTCTACTTTATGGAATACATGCCCACATACATATCTCCTTGCTTCTGGAGAAGCTGTTGGACTTCCAAAGAATGTTAAAGGCAATAGCGAAGTAGGACATATGAATCTTGGAAGTGGTCGTGTAGTGTTCCAAAGTTTATCTAGAATAGATAATGCTATAGCTAAAGGAATGTTAGCTCAAAATACCATTCTTAATGAAGCTTATACCCATGCTACAAAATATGGTGGAAGAATACATATTATTGGTCTTCTTAGTGATGGAGCTGTACATTCACATATTAATCACTTTAAGGAGGTATTAAATTATTTTTCTAAAAGGAATTTCAATAACCAAGTATATATCCATGCATTTACGGATGGTAGAGATACTGGAACTAAAGATGCTGCGAAATATCTTGCAGATATGGATAAGCATTGTATGAATGTAGGAATGGGAAGGATTGGAACATTTGTAGGAAGATATTATGGAATGGATAGAAACAACAAGTGGGAAAGGACACAGAAGGCATATAGTCTTTTAATGAATGCTAGTGGAGAAAAATATGATAACTACGTAACTGCTATTTCCACATATTATGATAGGGGACTTACAGATGAGTTTTTGGAACCAACTGTACTAGATCCAAATAGCAAGATTTCTGAAAATGATGCTGTAATATTCATGAATTTTAGGGCAGATAGAATGCTACAGATTATAGAACCATTTATTAATCCAAACTTCATGCATTTTGATCCTATGCTTCCAAAGAATCTATACATCTGCAGTATGATCGAGTATCGTAGAAATGTTCCAAAGAATGTTATTTTCCCTAGACAATATATCAATCTTACGCTTGGTAAAGTCCTAGAGCATGACGGAAAAAGACAATTACGTATTTCTGAGACAGAAAAATATGCTCATGTTACTTATTTCTTTAATGGAGGTATACCTCAAGCATACGAGAGAGAAGATAGAATTCTTGTAGAATCTCCAAAGGTACCAACTTACGATCTTAAACCTGAAATGAGTGCTATAGAAGTTACAAATACATTGTTACAAAAAATACAAAAGATGACTTACGATTTTACTCTTGTAAACTTTGCTAATCCAGATATGGTTGGTCATACAGGAAATATTCCTGCATGTGTTAAGGCTATACAGGTAGTAGATTATTGTGTTGGGACACTAGTTAGAGAGTTTACGGGAAGAGGTGGAGTTGTAATGATTACTGCTGACCATGGAAATGCAGAAGAGATGTTAGATTTACAGACTGGAGAAATGGATACAGAGCATAGTATAAATCCAGTATCCTTCATTATGGCTGGTAGCAATATAAAGAGAAAAGGTCTTCCTTATGGAGCACTAAAAGACGTAGCACCTACAGTATTAGATGTTATGGGAATACCAATTCCATTAGAAATGACTGGTGAAAGTCTTATTAGAAAAGTATAGTTCTACTTCTTCTTTTTATTGTTATCATTTTTGGATTGTTCCTTCTTATGTTCCTTTTTAATATTTCTTATACCTCTAGCGACATATAAGATTCCAACAATTATTATCAATACGATAATTACTTTCTCATATTTATCTACATATCCAGAAACAACCTCCCAATTTTCACCTAAGAAATAACCTGCTATTGCAAGTATTGTAGACCATACAGCTGTTCCAATTATTGTATAAATTGTAAATACCCAGAATGGCATTTTAGATATACCCGCTGGAAAAGAGATGACTGTTCTTACAACTGGGATTACTCTTCCAACCAATACAAATATATTTCCATGCTTATCAAAGATCTCATATCCTTTGTCCATATCACTTTTTGATATAAACAAGTATTTTCCATATTTCTCTAAGAAATAATTAACCTTTTTTTCTCCTAAATATCCAATTATATAAAATGGCAAAGAACCTAAATATGCTCCAATTGTTGCAACAACTATAACTAAAGCTATATTTAATGTTCCATCAGATGCTACAAATCCAGAAAATGGAAGTATTAATTCACTAGGAATTGGCGCAAAGAAGCTTTCCAAAAACATAGATAATCCAACTCCCCAATAACCAGATACTTTAATTAGATTAACTAACCAATTTATGATTGAAACTAGCATAGCAGTAAATATTTATTTTAAATGAAATGTTATAGAATTGCCGATTATTATATCATTCTCCTTACAGAAGTTACCATTTACTTCTAGAATATATTTATACATTTTATCTACCTTAATATCTTCACAAGTATTCTGTACACATGGAGAGACATTCTGTTTTATATCTACAATAGTGCCATTATCATCAATGAATAGAATATCCAAGTACAAAAGACTATCCTTTATCTGGAATGGATAAAGTGCATTTTGTTCGTATACATAAAGAAGACCACTGTATGTACCCAAATATCTTCTATTAGCTAACCCTTTTTCTTTTGCAGCCTGTTCTTTAGCAATCTCCACAGATACATTAACTAACTTTCCTGCCTGATTATAGATACTTACATAATTGTCTGTTTTCTCCTCCATTGTATCAATAAGAGGTTCTGTGTCAGTAATCGTTGGATTGTTCTGCGTAGAATCCTCTTCTTTTTCTTCTTTTACATCATAAGGATTATCTACAATAGCTATCTTAACAAAGTTAAACCTACTATTTATTTCGTAGAAAACACCACCCGTTGCAACTAACGATAACAATATCTTTAATAATTTGTTCATCATTAATTAAATAAAAATGTCTTTCCTTCTGGTAAGAAATCCCAAGTAGAATCTGAGACAGTTAGAACTTTTGTAGATTTATCAAAAGTGAAGGATATCGGATTCTCACTAGCATCCTTTCCTGTAATGTAATAAATATCACCACTTTCTTTCTTTACCTCTCCTCTTATTAATGCAAGTCTAGTGATAGAAATCTCAACATCTGTTTTATTAGATCCTTTATTAATAGTGAGTGTACTTCCATCCTTCATACTATATGTCTCTGTAACGATTTGTTCCGTAGCAGGTGTTGTGGTCTTACCATTATTTAATTTAATTATTTTTCCAAAATATAACGTACAACAAACAGCAAATAGAACAATTGTAGCTAAAACATAGTAAACATTAGTACTATTTTCTTCTACTGGTTGAGAAACTTTAGTAACTTTATTTGTCTTCGTAGCTTTCTTGGTTTTAGCACTCTTTTTGGTTGCTGCCATATATTTTGTAAAAAAATGTTATATATTTACTTTATATAATATGTAATTGTTAAATACAAGTATATTTACAATATCTTTGTGGTAGAATAAATTATGCAAACTTTTAGTAAATACCTAAATCCAATATATAAAGATATAGATTCTATTGATGATTTTTCTTCTGTTAAGCCTGCAGATGCATTGGAAAAAGAAGAGTATCCTCATTTAGAGAAAATTACACATATTACTAAACATAGATTGGATTTCTTAATTGACCAATTACACAAGTTAGAAGCAGATTTGGAACATCAGGCAGAGATTGTTGCTATGGAAGGAAGTTTAGAAGAGAGAAAAGAATCTAAGTCTGTATATAATAAGATTTTAGAAAAGATAAGTTTACAAGTAGATAAGATAGACTTAGAGCTTTCCACTTTTGATTCTCCTTATTTTGGAAAAATATCTTTCTTATCTTATGATTCTCGTACTGGTAAGCCATTACAATTATATATCGGTAAGAATGCAGTAATAGATAACGATACTCATCTTCCATTGGTTACTGACTGGCGTTCTCCAATTGCAAACCTTTATTATGAAAATTCTGGCCCTACAGAAGATGTGTCTTTTATTGCTCCTGTTGGAGAAAGAAGAGGGGATTTATTACAAAAAAGACAATTTCAAATCTCTAGAGCAAGGATAAAGGGTATTTATGATGCTAAATCTGGTAATAGTGCTGCAGATGAGTTCTTACTTTCCCAGTTAACAGAGCGTATTGGTAAGAAATTGCAGGATATTGTTGCAACAATACAGGTACAGCAGAATGAGATTATAAGAGGCAAGATTAATCAGCCAATTCTTATGCAAGGTGTTGCTGGTTCTGGAAAGACAACAATTTTGCTACACAGGCTAGCTTATCTATTTTATACATATAAGGAATCTATTTCTTCTGAAAACTCTTTGATTATTGCTCCTAACCAGATGTTTATAGATTATGTATCTGATGTTTTACCGAATCTTGGTATTTCTAAAGTTAATACGGAAACATATCTATTCTGGGCAAAGAAACTACTTGGATGGGATAATTACTATACATTATCTAATCAAGATGAAAATCTAGAGTTTAAGCTATATAAAGGTTCTGTAGAGTTTATTGATGTATTAGATAAATATATTTCTCATTTTGAAGAGGAGGTTTTGTCCAATATACCAAGTAAAGAGAAAGATGTAATACGTCGCAGGTACTATGAACTTGTAGAAGAATTTCCAGATTTAGATATGGCACAGAGGTTAGAACTTGCTACTGGTTATGCATATGCACAGAAACAATTCCGCAAGATGACTACAGATCCATTCAAGAGAGAATTGGTAGATAGTAATACAGAGCAAACAGCTGTTTTGAGATATTTCAGGAGTAAGTGCAATATTTACAATCTATATAGGAATATGTACAAGTTTGGATTTGTTTCCAGTGATTTGTCTAAGTATTCTTTAAAGGGTCTTACAGTTAACGGAAGATTACACAATTATAGAGTAGAAGACCTAGCTCCTATGGCTTATTTACATATGAGAATTAATGGAATTAAAGATAGCATGTATGATTATGTTATGGTAGATGAAGCACAGGATTTAAGTTATGTGCAGCTTGCTACTCTGATAAAAGTTGCAAGAGGAGGAAATATCACAATTGCAGGAGATCTAGCACAGTCTATTATTCCTCCATTTTATATAAAAGAATGGGGGAGTGTAGAAGAGATTATTAAGAAATATGCTCATAAGACTGTTGAATTCCACGAGTTGCTTAAGTGTTATAGAACAACAATAGAGATAATGGATTTTGCTAAGAAGATTTTAAAGAATAATTTTGTTTCTTCTTATAAATCTCCAGAAGCTGTTTTGAGACATGGAGATGATGTAAATATTTTGGAGCTTAATGGTAATGATATTGAGCCAGTTATTATGAAGATTAAAAAATATTTAAATCATGGTGCAGTAAGCTGTGCTGTATTGTGTAAAGATAGAGATAGGGCAGATGCTATGTTTGATATCTTAAAAAAACATGAGAAATCTATTAAAGCAAATATCTCTAGTTATACAGAAAAAAATTACCAAAGTGGTGTTCTTGTGCTTCCAATTGAGAGTGCTAAGGGTCTTGAATTTGATGCAGTGATTCTTATGGATGTAAATAGTGATGTTTATTCTAAAGATTTATTGGATATAAAACTTTTGTATGTTGGTATTACTAGAGCACTACATAATCTTACTGTTATAAAAAATAAAGGGGATAAACTTCTTAACGAGCTATTATGTAAAGCTCACTAACTGCTCTTGTAACTGCGGTATATAACCATCTTCTCCATGTGTCATCATCCATACGAGGGAAACGTTCCTCAAAAAGGATAACTCTGTCGGCTTGGCTTCCTTGTGCTTTGTGTACTGTTATTGCATATCCAAAATCAAAGAAGTTTATAACATGAGATTGTATTCTTAATAATTCCTTTTGATTAAACTGTTCTGCAGCAATAGGTCCAATATATTCGTTGACTTCATCCTCAAAGGCAATTCTGGCATTGTATATTTTAACGCCATCTAAAGAATCTCCTTCTTCTATTGACTGTATTTGTCCAATCATTCCATTATAGATTCTTTCGTTACTGTTATTTTTCAAGCAAATAACTCTGTCTCCTATATCTGGATTTGGAGTTTCAAATTCTAATAGCCCTCTAATTTCATTGTTTAATAATATTCTAGTAGAATTATATCCAACCAACACAAGTGTATTGTCATTATAAGAGGAGAGTAAATCTCCTACTTCTGATTGTAAGTCTTCATAGTCTCTTGGGTATTTTTTTACAGTATTGCTAAACTCCCTTGCTGGTATTTCTCCATATTTTCTAGCAATTTCAGATAATTTTATAATTGGATTATCTTGTTCTTGTCTGTATATTTCTTCCAAGCGTAGCATTGGATTTTGCATTAAATTGAATGTATCTCCAACAGGAGGTAATTGTCCGTGATCTCCAACTGCTAGTATTGGTTTATCGTAAGAGAGAAGATCATTCCAAATATCTCTGCTTACCATGGATGCCTCATCTATAACAATAAGATCATACTTAAAGTTTTTCTTTTCTAGTTTTTTCCAACAGATAATTTCTCCATCGTCATCTGTTTCTGGTACATATATAAGTTTATGTATTGTCCCAATATAGTCGTTTGGTTTAACAGCATTTACATCTCTTAGTTTTCTACTTAATACGGTTGATGCTTTGCCTGTAAAAGTACAGAATGCAACTTTAATTTTATTATTGGTTAGATGAATATGTTCGTTGAAATAACCTAACAAGGTGGTTTTGCCTGTTCCTGCATAACCACCAAGTGTTAGGTATTGATTGCTCGGTCTTTTTTGCCATTCTAATATGGCATCTAAGATTTCTTTCTGCTTTTGGGACAGTTCTATATCCATTACTTAGACTCTAGTTCTCTTTCTATTCTCATTAATCTGTTGTATTTAGCAATTCTCTCGCTTCTACTCATAGAACCTGTCTTGATATATCCTGTTCCTGCACCTACAACAAAGTCTGCAATAAATGTATCTTCTGTTTCTCCAGATCTATGAGAAACAATACTGTGCATGTTTGCTTCGTTTGCCATCTTTATTGCATTAATAGTTTCTGTTACAGAACCGATTTGATTCAACTTGATAAGGATAGAATTACTTGCATGCATTTCTATACCTTTCTCTAATCTTTTAACATTGGTGACATATAAATCATCTCCAACATTCATAATCTTGTCTCCAAGTTTCTCTTCTAACTTCTTGAATCCATCCCAGTCATCTTCAGATAAACCATCCTCAATAGAAATCAATGGATATTTTTCTATCCAACCTGCATACATATCTACTAATTCTTCGCCAGTAAGAACTCTTCCCTCTGATGCTAGATTATACTTTCCATCTTCTGTATAGAATTCACTTGCTGCTGCATCGATACCTAATGCCATATCTTTTCCTGGTGTTAGTCCAGATTTTTCTATTGCCTGTACCATTAATTCTAAAGGTTTCTCATTTGTACCTAGAGATGGTGCATATCCTCCTTCATCACCAACAGATGTTGCAAATCCTAATTCTTTAAGTATCTTTCCAAGGTTATGGAAGCATTCTGCACACCATTGTACAGATTGTTGTATACTGTTTGCACCTATTGGCATAAACATATATTCTTGTACATCTGATGATTTAATTGCATGCTTTCCACCATTTAAAACATTTACCATTGGTACTGGCATTTTGTAAGATGTTGTATCATTTCCAAATAGTTCTGCTACATACTGGTATAGTGGAATTCCTTTTGCCAATGCAGCACCTTTTACACATGCCATTGATACAGATAAGATAGCATTTGCACCAAGGTTTGCTTTATTTTCTGTTCCATCTAATTCCAACATTTTATTATCTATTTCTTCCTGATTTTCTACATCCATTCCAATTATTGCTGGTGCAATTTTGGTGTTTATATTTTCTACTGCTTTAAGTACACCTTTTCCTAAATATCTATTTGCATCTCCATCTCTTAATTCTAATGCTTCATGAACACCTGTTGATGCACCACTTGGTACGATTGACATTACTGTCATGCCATTCTCTAAGGTTAAATCACACTCTACTGTAGGATTACCTCTAGAATCTAATACCTCTTGGGCCTTTATTTGTGATATTTTCATAATGTGATTTTAAAAATTTAAATACATGCGTATAATAACACATTAGCAGGCACACTGCTTTGTCCCATAGTAATAAGTATTTTTTATAACTCTAAGTATTCGTACATATAGGCACTAATCTCCTGTGTACCATTTAACATTGTACTTCTGTATGGGTTGTGAATATGCCCATGTATATGGTATGGAACCTTATTTTTGTATAGATAATATGTTATTCCAAACAGTCCTTGATGTGCTATGTCATTTGTGTTTGGAACATATTTTGTATCATGTGTGACCAATATATCTACTTTTGGTTTATTAATTAAGAAATCTAAACTTTCTTTTTGCGTAAAAGCAGGGAAATCTGCGCTTTTATATTTATAACTTCCTTGCATACCAAGTAATGTAGTGTCATTTATATTTATTACTTCTCCATTAATATTTTTTATTTTATTTACGGATAGATAATCATAAGTATCATGATTACCTAGAATCCCATAAGATTTATTAATATCTATATATTTTAGAATAACAGGAATTTCCCATACACTATGATCTCCAAGAAATAGACAAGCATCATAATCTGGATGGTGATATACAAAAGATGCAAATTCCTCTTCTCTCAGTCCACCATGTGTATCAGTGATTATTATTAATTTTATATGTTTAGTATATGTATCACAGTTGCCATAAAGGAGAAACAAATGTCTCTCCTCATCTTGGATACCGGAGGAAGAATCTACTAGATTTGTAAAATATCTATCTAGATCTTCTTGGTTTAGCATATAATATTAATCCAAAATTAACGATTCACCAGTCATCTCTTCTGGTTTATCTATATCTAACATATCCAACATCGTTGGAGCAATACATTCCAAGTTTCCATGCTTTTCCTTTATTTTGTAATCTTTATTTAAGATGATAAATGGAACAGGGAAGAGTGAGTGAGATGTTTCTGGTGTACCATCTGGATAAAGCATTTGTTCTGCATTACCATGATCTGCAGTTATTAATACTGTATAACCATTCTCATCACATGCTTGTTTTATATTTCCAAGACACTCATCAACAATCTGTAAACCTTCTATTGTAGCTGGAATATTTCCTGTATGTCCTAACATATCTGCATTACAAATATTTGCAACAATTACATCATGTACTTGTTCTCTAATATCTTGAAGCATTTCTCTAGTTATATCTTTTGCTCTCATTTGTGGCTTTTTATCATGTGTAGGAATATCAGAATAAGAATCGATAATTATTCTATCTTCTCCTTCAAAAGCATCCAATTTTTTACAATTAAAGAAATATGTTACATGGTTGAATTTCTCCGTTTCAGATATCTTGAGCTGTGTAAGCTTATTCTTAGATAATACCTCACTTAATGTATTAGAAATATGCTCTTGTGGGAACGCAATATTACAATCCAAATTGTCACTGTACTGAGCCATTGCTACAAAATGTTTTTTATATCTTTCATCACTAATAACCTTATTTGTCAATTCTCTCGCTCTGTCACTACGGAAGTTTACGTATATTACAGCATCATCTACACCGACAGAGTTTATTTCTCCTTCTTTACTTTCTATTACAGATGGAACAATAAACTCATCTGTTTCTCCATTACTATACGCATAATCTATTGCATCCTTGGCATTTTTAAACTTTCTTCCTTCTCCCTTATAAATTGCATCGTATGCTTTTTCTAATCTATCCATATTGTTATCTCTATCCATTGCATAATATCTTCCCTCTATACTAGCTATCCTTCCAATACCGACTTCTTTAAACTTATCTTCTAACATATCTATATACTTCATAGCACTTTTGATAGGGACATCTCTTCCATCTGTGAACACATGAAATACTAAGTTCCTTACACCAACATCCTTTGCCATATCTATTAATGCAAATATGTGGTTTATATGTGAATGTACACCTCCATCACTTAGTAATCCTTGTAAATGTAATGTAGTGTTATTTTCTGCAACATATTTCATTGCTTGGAGAATAGACTCATTCTCTCTGAGTGTTCCGTTTTTAATACTGTGATTTATTCTTTCTAAATCCTGGAATACTATTCTTCCAGAACCTATTACCATATGATTTACCTCAGACGTACCCATTTGACCATCAGGTAATCCAACATATTTTCCACATGATTCCAGTAGTGTATGAGGATATTCTTCCATAAAGCCATTAAAGTTAGGAAGCTTTGCCATTTTAATTGCATTTCCATATGGATCCTCGTTATAACCCCATCCATCTAATATGATTAGTACTAATTTGTTTTTTGCCATATTGCATCCGTATTACAACTTATGTCATTGATGATACTCCTATATTGTTATTATTTCCAATGTAAACAAATCCTTTAGGTATAGAACTTTTGGGCTATTCTTGATATAATGCGCTTGTTCATTCAAGCAGAATAGGAGAAAAAATATGAAAAGATGGATTATCCGTATCGTATTATGGTGTTTGTTATTGATAGCATTGGAGTATTTTATCGTCCCTTTAATAGGAAGATTCATCTACCCAATAATCAAGAGCATCTTATATCATTTCTTTGATTTATTAATCTTTCAATTTTTGAAAGATACAATATTCGTTCAAAGTATAAGTGTATTTATTCCGGACATTATTTCCATATTGTCCTATCTGATAATCTTTTATCTCTTTTTCAAACTCTTCAAGTTTGTTGTAGAGACATTAGTCGAAGACATCGATCTTTATTTGCTTTAGAATGAACATAAGCCTCCCTTTATGATTTTTATCATAGACACAATTATAAAGGGAGGCTATCTCATATTTCCCAATATACTATAAAAGATAACCTTTTTTTCTATTTTTTGTTATAATCGCAATGTTCTTTAAATCCATAGAAAGGAGATAGATATGGACGACATTAATAATCTCGATAATAACGAAGAGGAGGTAGAACTTGAGATTTCGCTAACTCTGCCAAATATCCTTACTGGCATATTGTTTGTTACTCTCATTGCATTTGTAGTAAAAATCTTTGGAGCAACATTTACAAAACTTGCACAGAACGGATTAAGAGGTTGGATCGCAATATTATTTTCTTCTGTATTGTTTATCGTTGGTATAAACGAAGTTGTCCAGTTCCTTCGCGAGTTGTATATAGTTTTATATATCAAGTTGTATCTCGGACTTGACAGCTGGGAATACTACATAAAGAATATCGAAGATATCGACGAATAATATGGATAGGGAACAGTCCTCCTTCTATTAGTTATTATTTATATTAAATAAATATTAATTAAATAATACACACACAATAGAAGGAGGATTTTCAATCATTGACTTATTTGCAGATAATTTGTACTTTATAGTTAATAAATTAATCTGCCTTTATTATGTCGAAAGATAACACATTAGATGATTTTATTTCTGCACTAAATAGTCAAATTAGTAAACTTCCAAAAGAAGAAGAAATTACAGATAAATTACAAGATGTAGAAAATACACTAGAGGAACACATAGACAGTGTAAAGGATACAGTAAAGAAGGAGAAGAAGAAGGTAGAGAAGAAAATTAGGGAAGAAAAGAAAGACATAAATAAGGATGTAATAAAGAGGTTAAATGCAATAGAGGAGCAGATAAAAGTTACCCAGAGATCATTAGATCACTTATCTAAGAAGGTAAGAAAGATTAGAAAAGAGGTAGAGAAAAACAAATAGTTATTCTAAATCTATAGTAATAATTTCTGGATTATTAAATATCCTTGGTATAAGGTATGGTCTATTCTTGCCAAGACCTCTACTTACAATCAGTTTTCCATTTCTTAGATCATACATACCATTGGTAAATTTGGGAAATACTCCCTGATTTGGTGCATATAATCCATTTGGCAAAATTAATGGAAAAGCAAACTGACCACCATGTGCATGACCTGCAACAACTAAATCAAAAGAATATTTGTTATAAATATCCATTAATTCTGGTCTATGAGAGATTAGTACTGTAAATACATTTTTATCTATATCCTGTCCACATTTGTCTACCTGCTCCTTATGTTTTCTACTTCCTACATTAGGATCATCTATACCGCATATATTAATTTTATTTCCATTAACATTTAACTTTTCTGTATCTCCTTCCAATACTGTTATATTACAATTTCTAATATCATTCTTTATCTGCTTAATCTTTTTAGACATATACTCGTGGTTACCGGATACATAGAATGTTTTATATTTATTTCCAATAAAAGATAGAAGTTCAAAAGCTCCTGCTTGTGGTGCATCATCATCTACAATATCTCCACCAAGAAGAATGACATCTGGATGTTGGTCATCTATCATCTTTTTTAAGACTTCCTGATTTTTTCCATATTTACAGCTGTGTAGGTCTGTTACCAACAATAACCTTATCTTACTTGCTTTATCTTCTTCTTTTCTTATTTTATTCGTTTGTATAACAAAATTTCTTGTTTTAACTTTTGTACCAAATAGAAGATATGTAATATAAACAAGCAAGTATAAAGATATTAAAGCTATTAAAATATAAATCCACATAGATTAGAAAATGATATCAAATAAATAAAAAGTGAAAATAACAATAATAATAAGTTTTTATATTATAGAAAAAATATATGATGGGGTGGCCAGAGGGACTTGAACCCACAACCTTCGGTGCCACAAACCGACGCTCTAACCAATTGAGCTATGGCCACCACAACGCGTATATTATACACAAATTTTAGACATTTGACACGATATGGATTATTTTCTACTATTCTCTATATATTTATTAATAAAATAATTCACGAAAACAAAACATGTCAGGGATATTTATAGTACCTTTTATACAACCTAATTTAGAAAATAAAATTATCCTAGACGATGTTGTTACAAAAGTAAGGGATTATTTTATAAAAAGAGATGGTCTTCCAATTGAGAATAATACTCTAAGAGGACAGTGTGAGCTTTCTCAAGCATTTACTTACTACACATTAAAGAATGCAAATATAGATGTTATTCCTTGTAATACAAAGTTTTTCTTATTCCATAGATATAAACATGCTTTT
>JAGDCC010000042.1 GCA_017958745.1 bacterium | reverse complement strand
TAAAAATATTGGATTGGTTAAAACAAAAAGACAAACTTGCTTATATAAGATTTGCTTCTGTATATAAAGATTTCAAGACTATAGATGATATAGAAGAAGAAATAGAAGAACTTAAAAAAAATAATTTTAATTAACTGCTAACATGGCTAAAGAAATAATAGAAAAAGAATACCAGGTGAAAAAGAGAAATGGGAGAGTTGTTGTTTTTGATATAGAAAGAATTATTTCTGGTGTATATAAGGCTGCAGAGAGTATTGGTGGAAACGATTTAGAAATTGCACAAGGTATAGCAAATGAGGTTAAGAGTAGATTGGATAATGGACACAAGAATGGGGATATTATAGATACACAAGAGATTGCAGAGTGTGTTAAACAGACCTTGATAGATATGGGATATGGAAGAACATCTGTAGCATTTTCTTTATTTGTAGACCTAAAGAACAAAGTAAAAGATGTAAAGTCATTGATAGATGCAGATACATTAGTAAAGGATTATATAGACAAGTTAGACTGGCAAGTAAATGAGAACAGCAATATGGCATACTCTTGGCAGGGATTAAACAACTATATTTCCTCTACCGTACAGGCAAATTATTGGTTATATAGTATCTATCCGAAGGAAATTTCTAACGCAAACATAAGTAAGGATTATCATATCCACGATCTTGGAATGTTAGCAGTATACTGCTGTGGTTGGAGTTTAGAAGATTTACTACTTAAAGGATTTACAGGAGTAAAAGGTAAGATATCTTCTGCGCCAGCAAAACACCTAAGTGCAGCACTAGGACAATGTGTAAACTTCTTCTATACATTGCAACACGAAGCTGCAGGTGCACAAGCATTCTCTAGCTTTGATACATATCTTGCACCATTCATAAGATACGACAAATTGACATACAAGCAAGTAAAACAAGAAATGCAAGAATTCCTATACAATATGAACGTACCAACACGTGTAGGATGCCAGACACCATTTACTAATATTACATTAGATCTCATACCAGCAGGTAAATTAGCAGAACAAAATGTAATAATTGGTGGACAATTACAGAAAGAAAAGTATAAGGACTTCCAAAAGGAAATGAACATGCTAAACAAAGCATTCTGTGAAGTCATGATGCAAGGAGACGCAAATGGAAGATTATTCTCCTACCCTATTCCTACATACAATCTAACTAAGAACTTCGATTGGGACGATCCAAAATACAAGCCTATCTGGGAGATGACTGCAAAGTATGGAATACCATATTTCAGTAACTTCATTAACTCAGACATGAATCCAGACGATGCAAGAAGCATGTGTTGTAGATTGAGAATAGATAATAGAGAATTAAGAAAGAGAGGTGGTGGTTTATTTGGAGCAAATCCACTAACAGGAAGTATTGGAGTTGTAACCATTAACTTACCAAGAATTGGATATACATCAAAGACAAAAGAAGAATATTACGAGAAATTAGACCATTTAATGGATTTAGCAAAAGAGAGTCTACGTATAAAGAGAAAATTCTTAGAGCATTACATGGACATAGGACTTTACCCATATTCCAGATTCTACCTTGCAGATGTAAAGAAAAGATTTGGAGAATATTTTAAGAATCACTTTAACACAATAGGAATAATAGGACTTAATGAATCAATGGTTAACTTCTTCCACGATGAGAACAAAGGTATATCTAGTGAGGAAGGAAGAGAATTTGGTCTAGAAATAATGGACCATATGAGAGCAAGATTACTTGAATACCAAGAAGAAACAGGACAACTATTTAATCTAGAAGCAACACCAGGAGAAGGTGCAACATATAAATTTGCAAAAGCAGACAAAAAGAAATTTGGAGATGATATATTATCCGCAGCAGATATTGGACCACATAAAGGCACTATGATGAACCCTTACTACACAAACAGCTCACAACTACCAGTAGGTCTAACAGATGATCTTTTTGAGGCCTTGGATATGCAAGATGACTTCCAATGTAAATATACAGGAGGAACAGTCTTCCACGTATTCCTAGGAGAAAAAGTATCCTCTGCAGAAGCTACAAAGAACTTAATAAAGAAGATTGCAACCAATTACAAACTACCTTACTTCTCTATTACACCAACATTTAGTGTATGTCCAAAACATGGTTACATATCTGGAGAACATAAATATTGCCCTCTTTGCGATGCAGAAAATGGTTACAAAGAAGGAGATCCTTTTGAAGAAATATAACTTTTTTAATTATTTAAATTTAATAAAAAACTGTCATGAAAAAAGTAACAAGAACAAGATGCGAAGTATATTCTAGAATTGTAGGTTATATAAGACCTATCTCTCAGTGGAACGTTGGAAAGCAAGCTGAGTGGGAAGATAGATTAGCATTCCATGTAGCATAATAAAATGCTAATTGGTGGTCTAGAAAAAACATCCTTGTTGGATTATCCAGATAAGATATCCTGCATTATATTTACATATGGATGCAATCTAAGATGTCCATATTGTCATAATCCAGAACTTGTTATAGATAACATAGACAAGGATGTAAGACCAGAATATGTACTTGAATTCTTAAAAGAGCGAATTGGAAAACTAGATGGCGTAGTTATAACTGGTGGAGAACCTCTTATACAGGAGGATATTCTTCAGTTTATGGAGCAGATAAAAAAAATAGGATATTCCATAAAACTAGATACAAATGGTCTTCTTCCAGATAAATTACAACAAGCAATAGATAAGAAACTTGTAGACTATATTGCAATGGATATTAAATATCCAAAGGCAGAATATTTATCCAAAACAGGTATAAAAGATATAGAAGATAGAATTACAAAATCCATCAAGATAATTAAAAAATCTCACCTCCCCTATGAATTCAGGACAACATATGTAAAAGGTATACATACCATGAAATCTGCAGAATCTATCTGCAAAATGATAAAAGGCTGCAGACTTTACTACATACAAAACTTCAGAAGTGGAAAAAGTATAGATAATACATTAGATGCTACCAACTCTTTTACACAAGAAGAGTTACAAGAAATACTCGCCATAGCCCAAAAATATATAAAGAATGCTTATATTAGATAATCGTTATCTATATCTAGCCACCTAGCAATATCTACAACCTGCACTCCATCTTGGTTATAAGACTCTTTGTTTGTTCTAGCAATATATACTTTTGGAACTTTATCCTTATTCTCTGCAAGTTTAGAAAATTTGTCTTCTATAACATCATTAGATACTTGTACAAGAAATTTAATATTCCCTTTATTATTTACAACAATAAAGTCTACATCTCTATAATAAACTGTATATCCTCTTCTCAAAAGCTCTATACAGACAATATTTTTATATAAATCATCAAAACTGTAGTTCTTAACATCTAACAAATAATTTCTAAAGCTATGATCTACACAAAAATACATGTCCTGTCCTTGAGAGTTATATGGAGAAATTTTGTAGTAAAGGAAATTATTACAAAACTGTTCTATATAACTTGGAAGACTAGCTGCATCCTTTCCTAAGGAAGCAAGAACCGTCATGTCTCCCATGAGATATTTATTTATATTATCTAACAAATCCATATTGTTAGGATCTGAGACTTTCTTCAAAATGGAGGTGTAAATATTTCCAATATAGTTTGTCTTTAAATCTTCATCTATTGTTTCATAAATACCAGAGAGTCCTCCCTCTAAGATATATCTATCAAAAGATTCATCTAAGTGTTGGAAATTACAAAACTGGTTGTATTCTTTAAAAGAAAAAGGATACACATTTATATAATTAATTGGACCAAGAGAATCATCTAGAGTAATCTTTTCTGAACAAGAAAGAAATATATTATATTTACTTTTGTCTTTTAATTCCTTAATAACAGACAGATAGTCATTACACAGTTGTATCTCATCTAAGAGAAGATAGTTGTCTTTTCCTTCCTTATATTTATCTAATACATAATCTTTTAATAGAGATGAATCTGTAAGTTTAGAGAATTCCTTTAATGACAGATTAATATAAATTACATTATTATTTTTCTTATTTTCTAATATATATTCTAGAAAAGATGCTAATAAGACAGATTTACCAGCTCCTAAAACTCCACACACTACCTTGATATCGCTTGTGTTTGTACCATTTATTAACTTGGATAGATAATCTCGGTTAATTATTTTCATAAGTTAAAGAGGTATTAATTAAAAAACCTACAGAAGACTTATAATACAAATTGAATAAATTGTATACAGTAACTTCTGTAGGTTGGTTGTTATACACTATACAATGGGTGTCCTTCATCATCTGACACAGCGGTCTTATAACGTCTATGGTACTTAGTGTGGCACTCGATGCACCATGCAACTACATTATCTCGGGTAGTTTCTCCACCACAGCTTTTCGGCACTTTGTGATGGATATTCATATCCGTTTCATTGCATTTCTTGCCACAAATAGGGCATATGAAACCCTGTCTCTCCTTTACATCATGCTTCCAAACATGATGATTATGAGTACACATTTCAACCTCCCTTCTGTGCAACCAACACATCAGGATTCGAATCGTTAACCTTTGAGGTTATAACAACATAAATGATTATGTTTGCGCCAGTTACCTCCTTTGCAGTGCAACACCCTGTATCGTGTTTAAACCCTAAATATAAAGAGCTTAGAATAAATATATCATAAAAATGCCTTTAATTAAATGCTTTATTAACAAGCTCTTCGATATTTATCTCTATATTCTTGTCTATTTTATTGGATAGATATACTAAATATTCTATATTTCCATCTCCACCTTTTATAGGAGAATATGTAATATTTTTAATATAGAAGTCATTTTTATTAAAATATTGGAATAAATCATCCAGTATTCTACTATGTTCTTTCTTATTTAGAATAATTCCTTTGTATCTTGTAGCCACTTCTTTTCCGCATTCAAACTGTGGTTTAATTAAAAATATACCATCTATTTTTATTTTCTCATCATGTATTTTCTTAATAATTGGTTTAAGAGATATAAAGGATACATCACATGTGATGATATCTATATTATGGAACTTATCACTACCTATTTCTCTAAAGTCTGTTTGTTCATAGAGAGTAATTCTTGAATCTTTTCTTAATGACTCATGCAAAAGGTTAGTACCAACATCTATAGCTAATATAGAATTCGCACCATGCTGTAGAGCACAATCGCAAAAGCCTCCTGTACTAGAACCAATATCTAAGACATTTAAGTCAGTAAAATCTATATTAAATTCATTAATGGCTTTTTCTAGTTTTAAACCACCTCTTGATACATATTTCTGTATGTCATTTTCTTTAATCTTTATGTCATCTGTATCTAGTACAAAGAATCCTGCTCTGTTAATTAATTTGTCATTAACATATACAAGGTTAGATTTAATTAAATCCTGAGCTTTGCTTCTGGATAATGCTAGATTTCTATTTAGTAATTCTTTGTCTAAACGATTTTTCATAATTGTTTTAGAAAATATGCCAAGGAAGGGACTTGAACCCTTATTCTATTGCTAGAACTACGTTCTGAACGTAGCGTGTATACCAATTTCACCACCCTGGCAAAACTATAGAAATTATATCACTTCTTCTATAATACCCCCACCAAGACAGGTATCTCCATCATAAAGAACACAGAACTGTCCTGGTGTAACTGCCCTGACATGGTCATAAGACAGCTTCATTGTATTATCATCTAAGTATTCTATCTTAACTGGAACATCTTGTGCTCTATACCTAAACTTAGCCATACATTTCTTAGGCTTTGTATCTGTTAAGTAATTAAACTTATCTATAACAGCACTGTGGGAATATAAGCATTCGTTATCTTCTCCATCTGCTACATACAAGATATTGTTATCCAAATCTTTCTTAACTACATATATTTTATCTTTATCTCCACCAAGATTTAGTCCGTGTCTTTGTCCTATTGTGTAGTACATGAGTCCGTTGTGTTGTCCTAATTCTTCTCCAGTATCTATATTAATTATTTTACCTGGTATGTTTGGTAAATAATTGGTCAAAAACTTTGTAAACTTTCTTTCTCCAATAAAACATATACCTGTAGAGTCTTTCTTTTTAGCAGTAGACAATCCATTTTCTTCTGCAATCTTTCTTACTTCTGTCTTATTTATATCTCCAAGAGGAAATATTACATTATTAAACTTTTCTCTATCTACATATGCCAAGAAATATGACTGATCCTTATTTAAATCTCTAGCTTTTGCTAAATCTCCTCTAATCAATCTAGCATAGTGTCCTGTTGCAATATATTCTGCACCTAGTTCCTTTGCTTTATCTACAAATAGATCAAACTTGATGTATTTATTACACATGACATCTGGATTAGGTGTTCTACCTTTCTTTAATTCATCTAAAAAATAGGTAAATACGTTATCCCAATATTCTTTTACAAAATCTACTCTGTGTAATGGTATATCTAATTTTTTACATACAGCGACAGCATCATTGTAATCTTTTTCTTGCGGACAAATATCCTCCCCAAGATTTGGGTTTCCTAGATAATCGTTATTTACCGTACTATCCCAGTTACGCATAAATAAGCCTATTACATTGTATCCTTGTTCTTTTAATAACAAAGCTGCCACAGAGGAATCTACTCCTCCAGACATACCAAT
>JAGDCC010000041.1 GCA_017958745.1 bacterium | reverse complement strand
CTTAAACCAAATGTAAAGTGGTACTCTGGAGATGGTTCGGAGAATAATCCTTATACCGTAAAATTATAAAAAATAATAAGGTATTATTGTATAAAAATAATACTTTATGATAAAATTACTTCGTTTTAAGTTGTATCAATATTAATAATATGCCACTAACAGATTCACCAGTAAAAGGAATGTATCTTCTAGAAGATGGAAAAGTATATTTAATAGAAGAAAGAATGCTAAAGGCTCAAGGAAGAGGAAACGGATTGGTTATATGTAGATTAAAATCTTTGGAAGATGGAAGAATAGTAAATAGAAGCTACAAAGCAGGAACAAAGGTAGAAATTGTAAACCCAGAAGTTAAGGAAATGCAGTTTCTATATTCAGATAACGATGGTTCTTACTTTATGGATGGAACTACTTACGAAACAATATCTATACCTAAGAAAGTTATTGGAAATTACATCAATTTCTTAAAGGAAGGAGAACAGATATTGGTAATGGTCTATGATGGTAAAATACTTACTGTAAAAGAGAATCCATCTGTAGTATTGGAAGTAACAGAAGCTGGAGAAGCAGTAAAAGGAAATACAGCAAATGCTGCAACAAAGACAGTTACAGTAGAAACAGGATACAAGCTAAATGTTCCATTGTTTATTAAACAAGGGGATAAAATAAAGATAAATACAGAGTCCGGAGAATATACTGGAAAAGCTAATTAAATGCTATAATTGCATTTACTTGGTGGGGTAGCTCAGTTGGTTAGAGCATGGGATTCATAAACCCAAGGTCGGAGGTTCGATTCCTCTCTCCACCACTTTATTATTTGATTTAATAATTATTATTTCCAATGACAGAAGAAACAAATAAAAAAAACAGTGCAAATAATACGCAAAAACCAATTAAAAGTAATCACAAGGGGGAAGAAAAAATTGTTAGAGTAGATATAAGAAGAATGCCTAGGAGAAATAAAATATCTCCACTAACTATTGGTATTGCAATATTTGCTTGTATTGCAGTATTGTTTATGGTTAATAATCTGCTCAATCGTAATGGAGAGAAAGTAGCTGTTAGTGAAGTTGTAAGAACAATTGCAAATAATAATTATGACAAAATCACACTCAAGGATAACAATGTTGTATTGGAGAAAAATATAACAGAAGGAGATGGAATAAAGTTAGTAAAGAGAGTTTATTGTGTACTACCAGAAGGAACGGATTTCTATCAATTATTAAGTAACGAGAAAATATCTGTACAAAGCTTGAAAGAGGATTATTATGAACCAGCATTAGGTATAACATTTGGAGATATCATTTCTCTAATCTTTTTGATTGCCGGTTGTGTAATGGTCTACATACTCTTTAGGAATATGCAGAATTCTGGTGGTCAAATAATGAATTTCGGAGAAAGTAAAGCAAGATTATTATTAGGTAAAAGAACAGGTATAACATTTGATAAAGTTGCAGGTATTGATGAAGTTAAAGAAGAAGTTAAAGAAATAGTAGATTTCCTTAAGAATCCTAAGAAATATCAAGATTTAGGAGCAAGAATACCTAGGGGTGTTCTTTTAGCAGGTGAACCAGGAACAGGAAAAACATTACTAGCAAAAGCAATTGCAGGTGAAGCTGGTGTACCATTCTTCCATACATCTGGCTCAGAATTTGAGGAAATGCTTGTTGGTGCAGGTGCATCCAGAGTAAGAGATTTGTTTAAGAAAGCAAGAAGAGTTGCTCCGTGTATTATCTTTATTGATGAAATAGATGCTGTTGCAAAGAAAAGAGGTACAGTATTGCATTCTGGAGCTGGTGAGCAAACATTAAACCAAATTTTAGTAGAAATGGATGGCTTGGAAGAAAGAGAGAATGTAATTGTATTGGCTGCAACCAATAGACCAGATACATTAGACCCTGCAATCCTAAGACCAGGAAGATTCGATAGGGTTGTTACAGTACCAATGCCAGATGCACATGGAAGAAAAGCTATTCTTGATATCCATGCAAAGAACAAGAAATTTGATGATGATATAGATTTAGATATGCTTGCAAAGAAGACTGTTGGTTATTCTGGTGCAGATTTAGAAAATCTTCTTAACGAAGCAGCTATCGCAGTTGCAAAAGATAACAGAAAGAAGATTTCTTATGAAGATTTAATGGAAGCATATTTGAAGGTTAAATTGGGAAGAAAGAAGAAAACAGGTAAAGATGAAGACGATCTTAAGAAAACAGCGTACCATGAGACAGGACATGCAGTTGTTGCACAGTTTACACCTGGAAGTGATCCAGTTGAGCAGATATCTATTATCTCTCGCGGAATGACAGGTGGTGTAACAGTTTATGTTCCAGAAAGAGAAAGAACTTCTTTGTATAAGAAACAGATGCTTGCTTGGTTGAGAAGTGGTGTCGCAGGTAGAGCAGCAGAGGAATTATTCTTAGAAGATATATCTTCTGGTGCATCAGCAGATATAGAACAAGCTACAAATGTTGCTAAGGAAATGGTCATGAAATATGGAATGAGCAACAAGCTTGGATTAGTAAAATACGGCAACGAGGAAGAAAGTTCTCATCTAGGTTATGCATATGGTGGAGATAGAGACTATAGTGAGAAGACAGCAGAAATCATTGACGAAGAAGTTAAACGTTTAGTCGGAGAAGCTTACGAAGATGCTAAAAAGACACTTCTTGCACATAAAGATATTGTAGAAAAGGTTGTTGCAGAATTACTAGAAAAAGAAGTCCTTTCTGGAGACGAGTTTCGTGCATTGTGTAAGTAGATATTGTAAAATACATCTATGTTACAACTAGAAAAAGATAAGGATGTATTACTAGCTATAGATTCCAATGCAATTGTACATAGGGCATTTCATGCATATCCATCATCTTTGCAGACAGAAGATGGCTTGCAAGTAAATGCAGTATATGGATTTACAACAATGTTCTTGGAAGCTTTAAACATCTTTAATCCAAAGTACATACTTTGTGCCTTTGATACTCACAAACCAACTTTTAGAAAATTAGAATTTCCAGAATACAAAGCAACAAGAAAACCAACGGACCAGTCTCTCATAGATCAATTTCCAATGGTAGAAGAAGTAGTCAAAGCATTCAATGTACCAATCCTTAAAAAAGATGGCTACGAAGCAGACGATATCTTAGGCTCTATTGCAAGATTAGTAAAAGAAGGAAAATGGCAGAACGAGAATATTGCACTATACATCTTGAGTGGAGATAGAGACCTATTACAACTAGTAGGAGGAAATGTAAAGGTATGCTTACCAAAAGGAAACTTCAGCAACATAGTAATCTACGACAAAGAAGAAACACACAAATATATGGGAATATACCCAGAACAAGTAGTAGATTACAAAGCAATAGCAGGAGATACATCGGACAATATACCAGGCATTAAAGGAATAGGAACAAAAACAACTATAGATTTACTAGATAAATACAAAACATTAGATAACATCTATAAAAATCTGGATAAACTAAAACCAAGACAATCTAATCTTTTCCAAGAAGGAGTAGAGCAAGCACAGGTAAGCAAAATGTTAGCAAGAATAGAAGATAGTGTAGAAATAAACACACATCTAGAAGACTGTGTCCTGAAGGACTTTAATAAAAATACAGTAGTATCTTTATTTAAGAAATACAGCTTTAGATCTCTTATTCCCAAATTAGACAAAATACAAACAACAGAAGAAGAAAACAAAGGTAATAGTGTAACCTCACAGCTAGGAATATTCTCACAACCATTAGAACAATTACCAGAAGTAGATTATCCAACACTACAAAAATCATTAAGTAATTCAAAAAAAACAGTACTTGTTTATATAAACAAATCCGAATCTACAACAGGAGAAGACTATTTCTTGATAAGGACAGACGATAAAGACTGTATATACAAGTTAGATAAAGAAAAAATCTTAGAACTACAAAACGATGTAATTACATATAACCTAGAGGAATGTATACGGTATGTAAATATAGGTAAAACATACAATGTACATGATGTAGGTATATTTGCACACCTTTTGAATTCCGAAAAAAGAAAATACGATCTGAACTCTATCTCTTTTGATTATTCTTCCTATTCTCTAGAAGAAAAAATATCTCCAACACAAGGAAAACAAGTATTAGATATCCTAGTAGAAATGAAGGAGAAACAACTAGAAATAGCAAATAAGACAATCTTTTACGATTATTCCCAAAAAACATTAAAAGAATGTCTAAATATAGAAAAAGATTATTATGTAAATGTACAAAAAAGTGTTGAGATTCCATTATCCCAGATATTATCTAAGATGGAGAGTAGGGGAATACAAATAGATGTAGATAAACTAGAAAAATTAAAAACGGATTTAGAAGATAAGATAGAACAAGAAACAGAAGAAATATATTCTACAGTAGGTCATGAATTTAACATAAAATCTCCAAAACAATTAGCAGATGTCTTGTACAACGAATTAGGATTACCGGGAAAGAAAACAACGAAAGAAAGTGTATTAGAAAAACTAAAAGATTATCACCCATGCATTCCAATTATCTTGGATTATAGAATATTAAATAAAATGCTGAGTACGTATGTAATACCATTACTAGAATTAGCAAAAAATTCTAAAGATAGCTCTATACATACAGATTTCAAGCAAACAGGAACGAGTTCTGGAAGATTATCCTCTGTAAATCCAAATATGCAGAATATTCCGATGCAAGGAGAGTGGGCAGAAAAGATAAGGAAGACATTTATACCAAGAAAAGGATACAAGTTCTTAGGAATGGATTATTCTCAAATGGAATTAAGAATAATGGCAGATATGTCTGGAGATGAGCTTTTGCAGAAGGATTTTAGAGATAATATTGATATACATGCAAGTACAGCATCTCGTATATTAAATAAGAAGATAGAAGGTATTAATAAACAAGAAAGAAGTATTGGTAAAACAGTCAATTTTGCAATAATCTTTGGACAAACAGGTTATGGTTTAGCAAGTTTGTTAAATATAGATTCAGATACAGCTACTGCGTATATAAGAAGTTATTTTGAACATTATAAAGGCGTTGAGAATTATATTAGAGAGTTAGAAAAAGAAGCAAAACAGAAAGGATATGTACAATCTATGCTTGGAACAACAAGGCATGTTAAAGGTTTGAACTCTAAAAATGTGAGAGTATATAAAGCAGCACAAAGAGAGGCTGTTAATATGCCTATACAGGGAAGTGAGTCGGATATTATGAAGCTAGCAATGATTAAGTTGGATAAAATGATTGAAGAAAATTACAAGGAAGATGCGTATATCCTTCTGCAAATACATGATGAACTCCTCTTTGAAGTAAAAGAAGAAATTGTTGATGAATTTGAGAAGAAAGCTAAGGAAATCATGTTGCATGCTTCGTCTTTAACTGTACCATTGGAGTTATCTTCCAATAGTGGATACAATATGGCAGAGATAAAAGATTAAATATAGTTGTATTAAACAGTATTTTCTGCTAAAATCCTCATCGTTGACAATATATTATTAATATTTTTATTACAGAATAAATGGTAGATACAAAAACAAAAGAATTAAAGAATTACGAGATGATGGTGGCATTAAAGTCATTATTACCAGACGATTTAAGAAAAGAATTACATAAGGAATTTGTAGAATTAATTAAAAAGTTTGGAGGAGATGTCGTAGATGTTGATGTATGGGGTAAAAGATATCTTGCATATAAGATAGATGGTCATAATGAAGGATATTATATTGTATACGAGTTTAAAGCAGATCCTAAAGATATCTCTGAAATAAAGAGATACATGCAGTTGAAGCCAGAAGTCTTAAGATTTATGGTCGTAAATACAAAAGATGCTGCAGAGAAGGGAAAAAATATCAAAAAGAAAGAAATCGAAATTTAATAATTCGTTCATAATTGGATGTTAGAATAGGGGTAAGTTAAATTTATTATATAAAAATTATGTCAGTTAGATCTTTAAATAAAGTACTCTTGATAGGAAATCTAACAAGAGATCCAGAGATGAGATACACAAATTCTGGAACGCCAGTAGCAACATTTGGATTAGCTACAAATAAATCTTGGAAAGATCAAGATGGAGAAGTAAAGGAATTAGCAGAATTTCATAACCTTGTGGCATGGAATAAGATGGCAGAAATCTGTCAGCAATTATTATCTAAGGGAATGAAAGTTTATGTAGAAGGTTCTTTAAATACAAGAAGTTGGCAAGCAGAAGATGGTTCTACAAAGTATAGAACAGAAATCAGAGTAGATGATATGATTCTTTTGGATAGTAAGGGAAAGCAGCCTGGAGATATAGATACAGAAGCTCAGCCAAAGAATGCAGCAGTAGATAGCGCAGAAGCACCAATAGAAGAGGATATGCCTCAGGAAATGCAACAAGGTGCAGAAGAAGATCCACTAGCTGATGACGAATTGCCTTTTTAATTTATAAATAAGTAGTATGGAAGAAGATATAAATACAATAGAAAAAGTAGATACATCTCTAAACGATGTTTATGATGATTCTAAAATAACAGAAGAGGAAGATTACTCTTTACAGAAGAAGAAACCAAGAAGAAAGAGGAAGATTGTACAAAATTTAAAATGTCCTCTTTGTGAGTCCGGTGTTAAGTTTGTAGATTATAAGGATGTTTACCAGTTAAAGAAGTTTACATCTATAAGAGGTAAGATGATATCTACAGAGAAATCTGGAGTATGTCACAAACATCAAAAGCAGGTAGCAAATGCAGTAAAAAGAGCAAGGTATATGGCATTGCTTCCATACGAAGCAGAAGAATAATTCTTTAAAAGAGCAGTAGAAAGGGACTTAACAGTCCCTTTTTTTATTGCAACCAATTCTTTTTTGAAGTAGTATGTGTATATGGCACAATTATCGCTGCTAGAAAAAAATGCATACATAAGCATAATAATAAAAGATAATGGTATATGGACACATCTTGCATATACAGATCATAATGCAGACAGAGAATACATACTCTCTGATTTCACAGATTTAAACAACATAAGATTTACACTAGATGATGATTTCTTTAACAACAATTTCTGGTACCAGTATTTTGACAATCTAGAAAAAGTATTCAACTGGAATATAGTAGACAGAAGTAAAGAAGGATTATTCACATTTAGAAAGTTTGCAGACGAAGGAGATGGAATAACAGGAATGAGAATCCAAATAGATGATAACCAAGAATACTTTGACCAAATATTCAAATCAGTAAGAGACTTCTCGTTAGATATTACACTAAGAGTAGTGGACGACAAATATATGGAAACACTACTTAAAGGATTATCACAAAGACTAGACTACGAAGACATCATGTACATAGATATGGATCTTTATGATTTCTCTATATACAGAGTAATGGATACCTATGACAAAAAGAAGAAAGTTGGACAAAGCTTTGCCAAAGCAGAGAAAAGCTGGCCAACAGAAATGTCTGCAATAGATAGCTTAAAAGACAGTAGATTCAAAGCATTCTTAGCAACAGATATATCTACAAGAGAACTAACAAATCTTTGGAGCAATTTCATACTAGATAAACCATTGGTTGTAAGTGATAGAAATGTAGAAGATGTCATAAGATCCTACATGACAATACAAAACTTCTCCGTATACACAGATAACAAACAAAAAATAGAGAAATTTGGAATGACATTCAACAAAACAGCACTAATAATAGGTGGAACACTACCAAGAATATTAGGGAAGAAGAGAACACTTTTATCCATAATAGACGGACTAGAATTAGCAGGAGAATTCGATGCAATCTTTGATTTAGATTCTAGATTCCTCACATTTGGAAAAACATATTCCACAGGATTAGAAAGCACAGATATC
The DNA here is from genome assembly GCA_017958745.1 of bacterium. Classification (GTDB taxonomy): domain Bacteria; phylum Patescibacteriota; class Dojkabacteria; order SC72; family SC72; genus UBA5232. Next base: position 8,645 of record JAGDCC010000041.1, on the reverse strand, counting down.
ATCTTAACCAAAAAAGATTTCTTAACAGGAATAACTAAAGTAATAATCCCAGATTTACCAAAAGAAGATAAAAACAAAGTAATAATGGAAGGAATTATAGAGTCCGTAGATATAACCAAAAAAGAATTCTACGTACTAACACCAAACTTCTCTTTTATAGAATTACCACGACATAAAGAAAAATTATTAATAGAAGCAAACTTTAAGAATGGAGCTAAACTATCTACTAGCTGGGATCAAAAATTGAATCTCATATCTGTGCCAAACAGCAAAGTCTATGATTCTATACTAGTAGATGCAAGACCAAGACCAATAATTTATGGCCCAGATGCATATACAAACAAAATAAAATTACAAAGATGGTTAGATGATTATAAAGCGTAACCTTTTTGAAAAATACGACAACTACATATTTGGAGTACCTTATAAAGAAAACGATAGGGTACTTGTAAACAAAGGAGATAAGATAAAAGAAGGTACTGACATAATAGAGAAGTATATACATACCTCTAAATATTCTTTTTATCTACCAACACAAATAGGTTGCGAACAAAACAAAGCAGAAAAATATGTGTCGTGTATGGATGGAGAGTTAGTAACAAAAGGTTCTGTATTAGCAGAAAGAATGGTTGCTGGAGGCCTTAGTATAAAAAAACTAATCAGCCCTTGTGAAGGAGTTGTGGATCTTACAAAAATAAAAAGTGGATATCTAGATATCCTAGGAGAAGAAAATACCGTAACACTAAAAAGTTCTTTTAGCGGGAAAGTAGAAGATGTAAACCCTTTAGATGGAATTGTTGTAAAATCCCCAGCATCTGCAATAGATATAAAAGCAATATCTGACATTGTTAACACAGATGGACAACCAAGTAACAAAAAAATATTTGGAGAATTTGTAACTTTAGGAGATGGAAAAGAAGTTCTTCTAAAAGCAGAAGGAGATGATTACCATAATAAAATTGTATTTGTCGGAAAACATTTACATCCAAAACTATTACACGATCTCTTCGAGAAAGGTGCAGATTTTGTATTAACCTACTCTATGGATTACCAAGAATTTAGAAAACAAGGATTACCGGTAGGTGTCTTTGGAGGATTTGGAGATATCTACTGTAGTGATGAATTTTGCAAGCTAGTGAGTTCAATGAAAGGCTCCTTTGCAATTATGGATTACAATGAAAGCCAACTATTTTTCCTTAATGACCTTGCTATGAAAAATAAGGATAAGAATATATTCTTGCAAAAATTAAATGGAGCTACTGTAAAATCTTTATCTTCAGGAAATTATTCTATGTTAGGAACGATAATTGATTTGGAAGAAGATAAAAGTGATATTTTGGTGAAGTGGGAGAACGGAAGGACTGGAAATATTAACATAGGGAATGTAGAATTTGTTTCCATTAAGAATATATAATATATTTTATTGCTAATTAATATTTCATAAATAGTGCATTATGGGCGACACAAAAGAAAAAAAGAAAACCAAGAGGATTAGGAAAGGAGAGGTCCTCGATACATACAAAGAGGCTAAAGAGTCGGAAGAGGTAAAGGAAGTAAGAGAGGTTGTAGAACCAAAGAAAGATAATACGATCTATGTCGTTTTGGTTGCTTTTGTGTTCTTATGTGGAATATTGGTTGGAAAGAATTGTAGAATTCCTGGACTTACAACAAATAGGACAAATGTAGTTAGCAGTGTTAATGAAAACGGTGTTGATATGTCTAGATTCTGGCAAGTTTGGAATTTAATTAAACAGGATTATGTTGATTCCGACACAATAAAGGATGAGGACTTGATAGAAGGTGCTATTAGTGGAATGGTTGATGAACTTGGAGATTCTGCTACTGTCTTCTTGGATGCAGAACAGACTAAGGCGTTTAATGATTCTAGTGCAGGTTCATCCTTTGAAGGAATTGGTGCAGAATTAGGTTATAAGAATGGTTCTGTAATAGTTGTTTCTCCTTTAGAAGGACATCCAGCAAAAGCTGCAGGTGTAAGAGCTGGTGATTATATCTTGAAAATAGATGATTATGAATTAACTTCTGAAGATTCTGTCTATGATGCAGTTGCAAAGATTAGAGGAAAAGCAGGTACAGATGTCGTTCTTACTGTTAGACATGAAGGAGAAACGGATCCTGTTGAGATAAAAATTACAAGACAGGCAGTCAAGGTTAGTAGCATGACATTAGAGTATGTAGGAGATAACAAGGATATTGCACTTCTCTCTATTTCTAGATTCACAGATGCAACTTTAATGGAATGGGAGAAACTTTGGGATAAGGAGGTCTCGGAGATAAAAGCTTCCGGTGTAAAGAAGTTAATTATAGATTTAAGGGGAAATCCAGGTGGATTCTTTAATGCTGCTGTATATGCTGCTGATGATCTTCTAGATAGTGGAATAATTACTCAACAGAAAGATGGTAAAGGAAATATTAAAAAGTTTACAGCAAAAAGTGGAGGAGATTTAACAGATATAAAAGTTGTTGTTTTGGTTAATAGTGCTAGTGCTTCTGCATCTGAAATTTTGACTGGTGCATTGCAACAAAATGGAAGAGCTACTGTAGTTGGTACAAAAACATTTGGTAAAGGTACTGCACAAGATGTATATAATATTTCTGGAGATGCATCCTTACATTTGACCGTTTTGAAGTGGTTATTACCAGATGGAAGAAACTTAGATAATGATAATCCTATTGTTCCAGATGAAGTTGTGGAATATACCAACGAAGATTTTATCGCTGGAAAAGATACACAACTAAATAGAGCAATAGAAATTTTAAATAAGTAATTAAATTTAGTAGGAGGCAATTATGAAACAAGAAATAAAAGAAGGAGAAAAAGTTACTAAAGAAAAAAGAAGCACTAAAGGATGGGTTTATCTTTTGATTGGACTAGTAATTGTTTACTTACTAGGACTGTTTACAGTTACTATTGTTAGAGGGGTGATGTCTACGAATATTATTACAAATGCACAGGATAGGGTTGCTACCTGGTTTAGAGATTTTACAGATACAGTAAAAATAGAAAGTAAGAAGGATAGTGATACAACAGAAGAAAAGAATGATTCTTCTGAGAGTAAAAATACTTCTGACAATATAGTCTTAAATGTTACATCTGAGGAGAAGAGTAGAATAGAGATTGTTAAACAGTCTATGCCTTCTGTTGTAAGCATTGCTGTAAGCTCTGTTTCCCTGAATCAGAGTGGAACAGTAGATACAACAAGCAATATAGGAACAGGCTTTATTGTAGATTCTAGTGGTATTGTTGTTACAAACAATCATGTTGTAGAGGATACATCCTCTGATTATGTTGTTGTTACAAGTGATGGTACTGTTTATAAGACAAAGGAAATACTCAAGGATAGTGCTTACGATATTGCTATTATCCAAATAGATACGGAGAATAAAGATTCTAAGTTTACAGCTATAGAGTTGGGAGATTCGGATAATATTGTTGCTGGTCAATCTGTTATTGCAATTGGTACACCACTTGGTGAATATGCAGGAAGTGTTACAACAGGTATTATTAGTGGTTTAAACAGAAGTGTAACTGCAGGTAGCTCTTCTTGGTATGGTAGTACTTCTAAGACTTATGAGGGGGTTATACAAACAGATGCTGCAATTAATTCTGGAAATTCTGGTGGACCATTAATTAATTCTAGTGGAGAGGTTATTGGTGTAAATTTTGCTACCACTTCTAGTGCAGATAATATATCTTTTGCACTTCCTATTAATAAGGTAAAGGAGAGACTTAAGGAATATAAGACATATGGGAAGTTTATAAAACCATATTTAGGAGTATCGTATGAAACTATTTCTCAGATATATGCATTGTATTACAATGTTGTACCAGGAGCATTTATTAAAGAAGTAGAGAGTGGAAGTCCTGCAGACAAAGCGGGTATCAAGAAGGGTGATATAATAACTACTTTTGATGGACAGCCTGTAACAGGTTCTCTTACAGACATGATTCAGACTAAAAAAGTTGGAGATACTGTAGAGATAAAGCTTTATAGAGATAAAGAGTATGTTACAGTTAGTGCAACATTAAAGGAGGCGGATTAGAGCGAATCTGTCTAATCCATAGATATCTTGGAATATAAGGGCATCTTTTAGGTGCCCTTCCTTTTTTATGGAAGGATCTATTTCTATCAATAGTGTCGCTTTAGAAAACATCTCTTTTGCTTGCTTAAATAATTGATTGTAATACAACATTCCATTTTCTCCTGCTAGAAGAGCAGTCTTTGGCTCGTAGTCTTTTACGCTTTTATCTAAATTGTCGTAAATGTTTTGTGGAATGTATGGAAGATTAGCTACCATTAAAACATTCTCCTTATCCTTTACCTCAATGTTTTCTAATAAGTTGCTATTTCTGAAATCTATTAATTTTTCTACATTATTCTTTTTAGCGTTATTTTTAGCTACTTCTAATGCTTCCTTGCTGATATCTAATGCAATTAGATTAGGTGAGTATTCCTTTAGTTGCTTGGCAATAGAAATAATAATACATCCAGATCCTGTCCCAACATCTATTACTGTAGAAAACTTTTCTTTGTTTATTAAATCCAAAGCCATACTAACTAATTGTTCTGTCTCTATTCTTGGTATAAGTGTATCTTTTGTAACAAATATCCTATTACCACAGAACTCTGTATAGCCTCTTATATATTCCCATGGCTCTTGTTTAGAAATTCTTGTTAGAACAGTATCTAGTGGAGTAGATGTTTCTTGGCAAAAATCGTAAATCTCGTTGGATATTCTAGAAATATCTGTATATCCTGCTTCTTGTAAAACTTTTTGTATTTGGAAAATCTTCTTTAAATCATTATTCTCCATCTTCCATTTTCTGTTCTAATAACTGCTCCTGGAATGCATTGTTTATGTCGTCTATCATTTGCTGGAGATCTCCGTTTAGGATTGCTTCTAGATTAAACCAAGAAAGCTTAACTCTGTGGTCTGTGATTCTTGTTTGTGGGTAATTATATGTTCTAATCTTTTCTGCTCTCATAGAAGAACCAATCTGGGATAATCTCATATCTGCTCTTTTTTCCATTTCCTCTTTTTTCTTCATGTCATAAAGACGGGAGCGGAGTAGGGCCATTGCTTTTTCTTTGTTTTGTGCCTGGTGTTTTGTCTCTTGGCAACTTACAACAATACCTGTTGGAAGGTGTGTAATTCTTACGGCTGAATCTGTTCTATTAACACACTGTCCACCAGCACCACCAGCTCTCATAACCTCTACTTTAAGGTCTCCAGGATTAATTACAACATCTACTTCTTTTGCTTCTGGCATAATAGCTACAGATGCTGTAGATGTATGAATTCTTCCAGAAGATTCTGTAACAGGTATTCTTTGTACACGATGTACACCACTTTCGTATTTGAGATTTTTAAATACATTCTTACCAACAATATGAGCGACAACTTCCTTATAACCACCTCCTTCTGTAACACTACTGGTAATTATTTGTACTTCCCATCCGTTATGTGTGGAATAGTTTGAATACATTCTAAATAAATCTGCAGCAAACAAAGCTGCCTCATCTCCACCAGCACCAGCTCTGATTTCTAAGATAATTGATTTATTATCGTCTGTATCTGCAAATTCTCTGCCAACAACGAGTTTCTTTATAGTTGTATCTAGTGAAGTAATCTTTTCTTCTAAATTACTTAGCTCTTCTGTAGCCATCTCTTTTAGTTCTAAATCCTTCTCTGTTTCTATTAGGAGAGAAGTATCCTCGTAATCTTGGATTGCTTTTTGTATTTGTGATGTTTGGTATGCAAGATCTGAATAATAAGATAAATCTGCACTAAGACTAGAAATATCTTTATCTGGTGATGGCTGAGCCATTTCTTGCTCTAATTCTGTAACTTTACTCTGTGCTGTATTTGTGGAATATTTTTTCTTTAACAAATCTATATCCATATTAGGATAATACACTATTAGATTATTTAGGAAAAGTTACTTAGAAAACTTAGCGTTCTCTAACATGTCTCTCAAAGATAGTGTTGCTGTAGGTTTACTTGCCATCTCCTGATCCTTTCTTCTTCTAGCTTCCATCTTAGCTCTCTTAGACTGGAAGGACATGCCTTTTGCTTTCTCAACACGCTCCTCGTATCTCTTTACAAGATTATCTGTGTCAACAATCTTTTGCTCACCAGTATAGAATGGGTGGCACTTAGAACAGATATCTATAGATAGAGTATCTGCATCCAACGTAGTTCCTGTAACAAATGTGTTTCCACAAGAACAAGTTATCTTTATTTCATGATATTTTGGATGTATATTTTGTTTCATAGCAAGGGTGATTATAGCAGAACAATCTTTTTGTGTCTATATATTTATTAAATAATTTATATAATATTTAAATCTCCTGTTTCTTTCCTTTTTTAAATGCAGTTCTTATTATTGCAATAATGATTGAAAGAATTACTATACATATAATTACAGGGGAGATTATTAGTATCATTTTGCCTAGTGCTGTAGTTTTGAAGAATAGGGAAGATTCAGAAATAGATTCCTCTCCTAACGGAATATTCTTTGCTCTAGCTAAAGATTCGTATGTATTTAGATTTGTTTCATTAATTTTACCCTCTATGGATCTCATTCTTACAATAAAGTTTTTTGCACTCAAATCTTCTAGCTTATCTGCAGAATAAACAGTAATATTGGATAAAGAGTCATCATTAAACGTTTCCCACAACATTCTATCTATTAGTTTACCAATTTTCATGTTGTTGCTTTCAAAAGTTGGGTCAACAGATAGCCAACCATAGTTTGGAACCCAAACTTGTACCCATTCATGTCTTATTTGGACATCAAAGTCTTTTGTCATACTTGCATATCCTAAAGCAGCTCTTGCAGGAATTCCTTGAGATCTCAAAATTGCAATCATTGAATCTGCATATTCCATACATACAGATTCTCCTCCCTGTAGAGCAGCAATTGCTCCAATACGTCTATTATCATTAGATGCCTTGGATTGGTCATAATCTAGCGTGTCATTAACATATTTGTAATCTGCTTGGATAACATCCAATAGAGTAGGAGATGTAAGTCCTTCCAAAATGGTTTTACCGATATTAACTATGTATGGATTATCACTTTCCCAGTAACTTGTTGGTTTAAGATAATCTTTAACTGATTGATCATTCTCTATTGTAGAAAGAAACTCTGAGAAACTGATTTTGTAGGCATCTGTAGATGATGAGTTATACTCATCTCTTTGAGAGACTACATAACCGGTAATGTTAATTTCGTAATCTTTATTTGCTGGGATCTCGAGTGTTGCAACAATATTTACTTCTTTATCTGTAGTAATCATTTTAGGAGTAGGTGTTATTTGTGTAAAATACACTCTTTGATTGGTCTCTGCATATTCCCTTGGTAGAGATATTTTATAAATATTCGTAGATACAGCACTGACAATGTCTGAAAGTGCTTGTGGAATAACGTAATCTGTTTGTGTTGTTTTATAAGAGAGGTTAAATTCATAAACGGCTTCTGTTCCAAACTCTAAAACAGGAGCTTGTCCAAGTCTATCTTCTTGTGAAAATGTATACAGTGTTCTGTTTTCTTCTTTTGTTTCTGTGAAATTAGGGTAGACCTTTGCCAATGTTGGCATATTATTGTCTACTTCTACAGAATAATTAAATACATACTGTACTGTTGTTGCATCTGAAGCTCTTGTAAACTCTGTGTCTTTAGCAAGAGATGTACCGTAAATAGTAATAAGATTACCATTTAAACGAACATTGTCGTGTGTAGAATATGTAAGAATAATTTCACTATTTGTTCCATAAGATGCTGTAGGCATTGATTTTGTTGTTATGTATATACCATTACCATAATCTAACTTCTCTACAGTGTATTCTAAATCGTTTCCATTAGAATCCTTTAAAGATAATCCACTGATTTTAAACTCTCTTTCTGCGTTCATTTCTGTCTCTGTTATTCCAGTAATCATATCTGGTATGTGGAATCTTTTTTCTCCTTCAGGAAGTATGTATCTTGAGTTTTTAACTTCTTTAGTAAATGTTGTTGTTATTGTGACATAATCTTTGTATTTGTTTTGGTCACTTAGAGTTTGGTAGGTTATTTTTGTATCTGATGTTACGATAAAATCTGCTGCATAAACACTTCTATTATTAGTGACAAAAAATCCTACTGATACAAGAAGTATTGCTATTGCGTAATATAAATTTTTTAAGGCAGTGTTCATAATTTTTAGAATAATGTTATCTCTTATAATAGCATTTTTAGTGAAATATGGTATATAATCCAGCATGTCAGTTGTAAGATCTCATTCATTATCTTTAGGAATAGTTGGTCTTCCTAATGTCGGAAAATCTACTATTTTTAATTCTTTAACGAAACTTTCTGTTCCTGCAGAAAACTTTCCTTTTTGTACATTAGACAAAAATGTTGGTGTTGTAGAGATTCCTGATAATAGATTGAAGAAGATGGCAGATTTCTTTAAGGCACAGAAGGTTGTTCCTTCTGCTATTACTTTTGTGGATATTGCTGGACTTGTTAAAGGTGCTTCTAAGGGTGAGGGATTGGGAAATCAGTTCTTAGGGCATATTAGAGACGTTGATGTCATTATGTATGTGTTGAGAGCTTTTGAGAGTAAAAGTATTGTGCATGT
>JAGDCC010000040.1 GCA_017958745.1 bacterium | reverse complement strand
CAACAACAATAACAATAATAATAATACCCAGCAAAAACAGTCGGATGGAGAGAAATTAACGGTTTATGTGGATAAAATAACTCATAAAGTCCTTTGTGAGGATGAAGACGGATGTATATGTGTTGATTTAAATTCTGTAAAAACAGAAGTGAAGAAAGGAGATTATTGTGAACACAAATCGGATGGTGAGAAAACTCAATACACATTATCTAAAACGAATCCTACTATCAATTGTGATGATGTTGACGGATGTATATGTTTGTATAACGATGATTCTAGTACGAGAATTGAAATAGGGTTAGGACAAACATGTACATTAGAAAAGAAAGTAGAACCAGCTACTTCCAATGTATGTTGTTATTATAATGAATCACTTAAATATATGCCAAAATCCTATTGTGATTTACATGGTGTAGAAGTTGATACCATTACAGAAGAAAGTAAGTGTTTATCTTATAAGATGAGACTATCCTTTAAGAAAGGTAGTAACTTTATACAAGCTGTAGACTCTCTTGATTTCGAAAAGCAGATGAATACTGCAAAGAAGCTGATTAATTTATCCAAGTACAAGATTACTGTTGTCGGTGAGTTTATTGGTAATAAGTGGATGAACATTGTTAAATACAGCAATGGAACTGTATATGGTACAGATTTTGATTTGGAAGTTGGTAAAATCTATTATGTATATGCAGAAGAAGACTTTGACTTAGATATTACTACATATGCTCCTCTTAATATGAATGTTGGTATTGGTGGCTTATCTGGATGGAATCTTATTCCAACATATATTTTCTCAGATGAGTCTACATCTATGGAAATTCTTAAAAATAAAACTTACAACATTACTGGTGTTGCACAGTGGGATAACGATGTCTCTTTGTTTATATATAACATTCTGGGCAATAGTGATATATATGGAACAGATATAGATCTCTATAAAGATGCTGGCATATTTGTAAAGATAGAAAAGGCTAAATAACAAATTTATATTTCTCTTGACATTGTTAGCAGACAGGAGTACTATTTGCTAAGTATCTAATTGTAGGATACATTATTTAATTTTAGCCTTTTAAAACATATGCAAATAGTAAAAAGAGAAGATCCAAGAAAAAGAGGTTATGCAAAATATTATCCTATAAGAAGTGTATTTGATGATTTCTTTACACCATCCTTATGGGAAGATAGATTAGCAGAACCAATGACTTCTTTATCTGCTGATATCTGGGAGGAGAAAGACAATATCTTTGTAAAAATGGCAATGCCAGGTGTTAAGAAAGAAGATATTAAAATAACGGTAAACGAAGATAACCTTTCTATTTCTGGGCATACAAAGAGTGAAGAGGAAAAGAAAGATGATGAGAAGAGATATTACTTTAGAAGTATGGAAAGCTCTTATAGTCAATCTTTTAATCTTCCAACAAAAGTAGATCCTGATAAGATTGAAGCAAAGTTTGAAGATGGTGTTCTTTCTGTAAAATTACCAAAAGCAGAAGAGGTAAAACCAAGACAAATAGAAATTAAGTAGATTTCTATCTTTGCTTGTTGTGAAAATGGAGGTGAGAGCCTCCATTTTTTGTTTACAATTATCTATACAATTATTATAATGATTGCAAACATATGGAGCATGATTCTGTAACAATAACAAATTGTAAAGTAACAGGTGTAATTAACCCTTTTTTAAATGTGGAGGGTATTCTCTTTGATGAGAAGTCCGTATTTGATGTAGTAATAGATGGTAATCATGTATCTTTCAATTACGCTGTAAATGGAAATAGATTTGCTATTACAAAGGTTCTTAGTGCGAAGGATAATGTAATTAAAATATACTTGCTAACGAAAGGAGATAAAAAGAATTTGGTTTGTACTATTAAAAACAGATTTCTTTCTAGAGCGAAGAATAAAGTAAATGAGGTATTCAGTACATATACACACACCAGATCAACAAAAAATTATATTAATACTTTACCATATTATAATCCTTTTTCTAAAGAAGAGTATCTAAGATGGTTAAAAGAAAATGATAAGGAAGTAGAACATAATGATTTAAAATATAGACCACTAATAAGTGTTCTTATTCCTGTATATAATGTGTCTCCTAAGTGGTTATCTTTGTGTATAGATTCTATATTGAATCAGACATATGACAATTTTGAGATATGTCTTGTAGATGATGCATCTACAAATGAAAGAACAATTAAGTGTTTAAAAAAATATGAAAAATCGGATTCAAGGATAAAGGTTAAATATAATAAAGAAAATGGAAATATTTCTAAAGCTACTAATGATGCACTTGCAATGGCAAAAGGTGAGTTTGTTGCTCTTGTTGATGATGATGATGAGTTAGATGTCGATGCTTTTTATTATGTGGTAGATGCTTTAAATAAGAATAAAAAACTTGATTTTATTTACACTGATGAAGATAAGATAGATATTGATGGAAAAAGATGTGAACCTCACTTTAAGCCAGATTATTCTCCAGATACATTATTAAGCCTTAATTATATTTCTCATCTTTGTGTTATTAGGAAATCTCTTATGGAATCTGTCGGAGGAGAAGAGGTTGGATTGGAAGGAACTCAGGATTATGATTTGTATCTCAAGCTTGTGGAGAAAACAGAAAATATATATCACATACCAAAGATATTGTATCACTGGAGAAAGATAATAGGATCTACATCTATGTCGCTAGATAGTAAGGATGCTATTACAGAGAGAACTCTAATGTCTATAAATAATGCACTTAAAAGGAGAAATATTTCTGGAGTTGCAGAACAAGATAAGAAAAGTATGTATTACAAGATTGCATATAAATTTGATAAAGAGCCATTGGTATCAATTATTATTCCTACCAAAGATTATGCAGATATAACAGATCAATGTTTGAAGTCTATTTATGATAAAACAACATATCACAACTTTGAAATAATTCTTGTTAACAATAGAAGTGAAAAGGAAGAAACTTTTGAAATGATTAAAAAGTATAAGGGAAGATATAAAAATTTCCGTGTTGTAGATGCAGATATGGAGTTTAATTATTCTAAAATTAATAATCTCGCGATAAAAAAGTCAAAAGGTAAATACATCTGCCTACTTAATAATGACACAAAGATTTTAACACCGGAATGGTTAAATATAATGGTAGGATATGCTATGCAGAAACATGTTGGAGCAGTTGGTGCAAAGTTGTTGTATCCTGATATGACGGTACAACATGGAGGTGTTTTGCTTGGACTTGGTGGTGTTGCATCTCATGCATATATTGGTGCTTCTCGAGAAGACTGTGGTGCATATGGTAGACTTGCTGTCCCATATGATTATGGTGCAGTTACAGCAGCTTGTCTTGTTGTTTCTAAAGATAAATATGAGGAAGTTGGTGGTTTAGAAGAAGATCTTAAGGTCGCTTATAATGATGTAGATTTTAACTTAAAACTTTTAAAGAAAGGCTATTATAATGTCGAAACTCCACAAGTAGAACTTATGCATTATGAGTCAAAATCTAGAGGGTTAGATACTTCTGATAAGGAGAAATATGCTAGATTTAGATCAGAGGAAAAGTACATGTATAAGAAGTGGAGAAAATTATTAAACTATGATCCTTTCTATAATTCTAATTATAGTAAGAGATGGTGGTTTGTGTTAGAGAAAAATAAATCATAATTTAAGTACCTATTTTTATCATGTTAAAAGAACTCAAGGACTTTAGAAAGAATCACACAATGCTTTCTGTTGCTTTAGTCTATGGATTTTTTCTATTATTCCCATTTCTGATAGAAAAGTTTGTATATCCAGATATTAGTATAAATTGGATTAGATTCTTTTTTACAACATTGTTTTTTGAAACAATAGCAACTATCGTTTATTTTGGTAGAAATGCACTTGATTTCATATATAAGTATAGATATTTAATTGGTATTGGTTTGTTTTCTGTTTGTGTAGCCTTCAAGATTAATTATTCTTCTATGGTTGCTGTTGATGATGTTATACAACCAGATATCAAAGTTGCGGAAGAAGATATTCTGATTGGAAGAGCAAGAGGAATAAGATCTGATGAGTTTTTAGTTGATACACCAGTCCTTCTTTCTCAATATAACAATGGATTCGAGTTAGAAACAAACAAAATAATGGCATCTACTTTAAAGACCAATTTGTATCCGAAGACTGCCAATAAGACTATTCCTAGCGTGCTTACATCTCCTTATACATTAGGATATTTGTTTTTACCAATAGAAAATGCTTATTCTTTTCATAGATTATTCTATTGGTTTGTAAGTTTCTTCTGCATATTTGAAATGTTGATGATTATTACAAAGAAGAATAGGCTACTTTCCTTTGCTGGAACAGTATTTGCTTTGTTTTCCCCTGTTGTTCTTTGGTTTGATTGTCCTCAATTTCTAGGGTATACAGCATTTTTATTTGTTTTAACATATAAGTTTATTAATGATGCTAAATCCTGGAAACAAAGATTGTTGTATTCTGTATTAATAGGATGGGTAGGTGCTTGTTACATAATGATTATATATCCAGCATGGCAAGTTCGTTATGGTTATTTATTCTTTGCTATGTTCTTTGCACTGATTATTAAATATAGAAAGAAATTGAAGTGGAAGTATCTATTATATGGTATTGTTATTTTAGTAGTTGCTGCGTCCTTAGTTCTCCCTAATGTCTTGTCTTCTTGGGATCAGTATGAATTAGAATCTAAAACAGTATATCCAGGTCAGAGATTTGTTGTTGGTGGAGGTGGTTGGGGGCCTCTATTTGAGTATCCAGCATCTATATTGTTCTCTATACGTAATTTCCCTAATCCATGTGAAGCATCTTCT
>JAGDCC010000006.1 GCA_017958745.1 bacterium | reverse complement strand
CACAAGACCAATTAGACAGATTCTTAGACCAACAAAAACTTAGAGACAGTGGAGATAGTGAAGCACACATGTTGGATATCGACTTTGTAGAAATGTTAGAGTATGGAATGCCACCAACCAGTGGTTATGGCCAGAGCGAAAGAATATTCTGGTTCCTAGAAGATATTACAGGAAGAGAGGGAACATTCTTCCCACAAAAGAAGACAGAAATATCTAACACAACAAGAGAAATATATGGAGATAAAGTAAAATTTCCTCCAAAAGAGAACAAAGAAAAGAAAATGAATTAACTAAAGTATTCTCTAAAAGATATACTTGCCCAAGTAAAAAAAGAACAGGAAAAAGAGGATAGCTCTTTGCAACAGGATCAACCGACCCTCTTTGATATGTCTACAATAAAAGACAATCCAAAGAAAATGTTGGGAGATAAACATAAATATATATCTAAGGAATACCAGATATATGGACTAAGACTTGCAGGTAAGCTAGGAGATAAAGAAAGAGCAACGATGTATATAAAATGGGCAAAAGAAAAAAACAGAGCAATACTAGATTCTGCCCTTAGTTTTACCGCAGATTATCCAAATGCAAAGAATAAAGCCAAGATTTTTATGTGGAAAGTTAAGGAATTAGAAAGGGAATACAATGCAAAAAGAGAAGATAAAGAAAAAAACAAAAAGAAAATCAAAAAATAAGGTTTGGAGAATACTAAGAAAAGAGATTGTTATGTTTTTTAGTGGGGAGAGTTTGTATAGGAAACAGATTCTTGCATGGCTTATTGCAGATATCATAAAAGTTGTTGGTTTATGTTTTGTATGGATGTCTGCATCTAAATACACTAGCGACATTACTAGAAATTATGTAGTAACATATTACATTTTACTTATGCTTATAAGTAAATTAACTACAGATAGAACGATCGAATTTGGGATAGGAAACATACTATCTGGTAGATTTAGCAATTTGTTAATAAAACCATTTAATTACCTAACAGAATACCTAGGAATAAATATAGGAAATAATATCTTTAGGACAATACTTTTTTTGCCAGCATTCTTGGTTGCATTATTTTTAGTAAAAAAAACAAATCTTTGGATGTTTAATATAGCAGGATTTTCTATTGTAGAAATATTACTGATAGCATTATCTATTGTAATTGGATTTTTAATAAACTTCTTTATTGGAAATACTGTAGCTTTGATAGCTATCTTTGTAAAAGAAGTAGATGGTATAAGAGTTTTTTATTACAACATATTCTCTATGTTGTCTGGAGAATTTATACCGTTTGCATTTTTGCCTACAATCGGACAGCAAGTGATGATATTTCTACCATTTAGATACACACTTTCCTTTCCAATAGAACTAATCATTAATAGCTTGAGCATACAGGAAATGCAGTTTGGTTTTGTTCTAAGTTTGTTGTGGTTAGCTGTATGTATTGTTATTTACAAAATTTTTTATAAAATATCTCTCACTCACTATGAAGCAGAAGGTTTATAAAAAGAAATCTTTATACAAAAGGATTAGACACTATCTTAGGATATGGAGAAGAATAGTAAAGAGTGGTCTTAAGAGAAGCTTTTTTAACAAAAAGGTTTTTGTTGCAAGATTGTTTAGAACTGCTTTTGTAATTGGTGCACAATTACTTCTGTTGGATGTGATTTTTTCTGGAAGTGGAGATTATGTAGGATGGACAAAACCACAAACTTATTTGGTGTTGGGAATATGGAATGTTGTTAATTATTCTTGTTGGTCCTTATTTGGAATTAATTTTAATCTCTTACAAGACAAGGTTCTATCTGGCTCTTTTGATTACACACTTCTTAAACCAGTATCTAGCTGGTGTCTTGCATCTTTTGGAGATTTCTTTATACACAACCTTGTAAATGTTTTATCTGGATTTGTTCTAATTGGTTATTATATTTACATGGAGTGGGGGAGTATATCTATATTTAATTGTATCTTTTTGATTTTTGCTATATTAATCAGTATAGTAATCTGCTATTTTATATTTTTATTCTTTGCTAGTTTTATAATAGCAGAGCCAAGAACAGGTACTATTTCTATTTCTAAGGAGCTTGTTGGTGTTACAAAATATCCAATTGATATCTTTGGTAGTAGTCTTAGTTTTGTGTTTTATACATTTGTACCAATTGGGTTTATTACTACTGTACCTGCCAATTTATTGATAGGAAGAACATCTTACGTTTATCTGCTCTATGGCTTATTTGTAACCGTGTTGCTTGGTATAATATCTATAGGTATGTGGAATAGAAATCTAAAAAAATACTGCAGTATGAATAGTTAATTTATTATTTAAATAATATGGAAAAATCTTTTTTAGTCGGTAAAAGTAAAGATGGTGATGAGTTGTCTATTTTGTTAAATAAAGCAAATAGACATGGAGTTATCTGTGGTGCTTCTGGAACAGGTAAGTCTACAACTTTAAAGGTTATGGCAGAGGGTTTTAGTAATGCTGGTGTTCCTGTATTTTTGGCAGATGTTAAAGGTGATTTGGCATCTTTGTGTAAGAAGGGTGAGGCTAGTGAGAGTATACAAACACGTCTTGAGAATTTGGGGATAAAGGATAGGGAGTTTAAAGATTTTCCAGTAAAGTTTTGGGATGTATTTGCAAAAAATGGACATCCAATAAGGACAACAATAGATTCTGTTGGTCCAGATATTTTAGCTATTATGTTGGGTCTTACAGAAACACAGGAGGGTGTCTTGGATATTGCTTTTAGGATTGCTAATGATAATGGCCTTAAGCTAGATGATCTTAAGGATTTGAGACTTTTATTGCAGTATGTTGGAGATAATAAGAAGGAGTTTACTACTAAGTATGGAAATATTACACAGCCAAGTATTGGTGTTATACAGAGGAGTTTGCTTTCCTTGGAAAACCAGGGAGCAGATTTATTCTTTGGTAATCCAGAGTTGGATATCTTTGATTTGATTACATTCTCTCCAGAAGATGGTAGGGGTACTATAAATATTTTGGATGCTGTTAAGCTTTTTGATAGTCCAGATTTATATGCTTCTTTCCTATTGTGGTTATTGATTAATTTGTATACTAAGATGCCAGAGGTTGGAGATTTAGATAAGCCAAAGGTCGTCTTCTTCTTTGATGAGGCACATCTTTTGTTTAATGGTATTGCACCTTATAGACTTAAGAAGATTGTCCAGATTGTTAAGCTTATTAGATCTAAGGGTATTGGTTTGTACTTTATTTCTCAGTCTATTACAGATATTCCAGATGAGATTCTTGCACAGATGGGAAATAGAATACAGCATGGAGTTAGGGCATATACACCTACAGAGCTTAAGAATGTAAAGGTTGCTGCAAACTCCTTTAGAGCAAACTCTAAGTTTAACACAGAGAAAGAGATTACATCTTTGGGAACTGGAGAGGCTTTGATTTCTTTCCAGAATGAGAAGGGAGAGCCAGAGGTTGTAGAGAAGGCTACAATTCTTCCTCCACAGAGTTCTTTTGGAACAATAGATAGTGCAACAAGGGAGAATATTATTAAGAGTTCTAATATTTATGGTAAATATGATACTCCAGTAGAAAGAGATTCTGCTTATGAGCAGTTAGATAAATTACTTAAAGAGAAAATTGAGAAGGATCTGGAGGAAAAGAATAAGGCAAAGGAAGAGGTAGAAACAGCTAAAGCTACTAAGGCAGAAAAGCAGGCACAGGCTAAGGAAGATAAGGAAAAAGCAAAGAGAGATAAGAAAATGGAAAAGCTTAGGGACAGACTTATTGGTAATGCTGCAAGTACAATAGAAAGAAAAGTATTGAATAGTATTCTTAAGAAAATCTTCTAAAAAGGGTGGTCGGAGAGACAGGACTTGAACCTGCGACCTCTGCTTCCCAAAAGCAGCGTTCTAGCCATCTGAACTACTCTCCGTCGACACGTGCCATTTTACCACAAATATAGGGAATATTTCTATATTTTTAGAAAGTAACACGTAAGAATATCTTTTTACCCTTCTGTAAAATAATAGAGTCCTCTTTTATAAAGGATGAATCTATTATTAGGTTAGTATCGGATATCCTTTCTCTATTTACACAAATACCACCTTGCTCTATAAGTCTTCTTCCTTCTGATTTGGAAGAAACAAGCTCAGTCTGTACTAGTAAATCTAATATGTTTACACCATTTTCTACAACAGATTTATCTATAACTATGGAAGGCATGTTAGAGGAGTTTTGTCTGTTTGCAAATATCTCTCTACTAGCATCTCTTGCTTGTATAGCTTCCTCTTCTCCATGTACAAGCTTGGTAACTTCGTAAGCCATAGTTTCCTTTGCTTTTATGATATCTTCTTTACACATCTTCTTAATTTCTTCCACAGAGTAATCTGAGAAGAAGCAAAGAAGCTTCTCTACATCCTCATCATAGGAGTTGATAAACATCTGGTAGAAATCATAGACAGATGTCCTATCCTTAGAAATCCATAATGCACCTTTAGCTGTTTTACCCATCTTTTCTCCATCTGCTTTAAGGAGTAGGGGAACAGTTAAAGCTTGTAGGTTTCTATTTTTGTTATCTAATAAATCTAATTTCTTAGATAATGTAACACCTGCAACCATATTTGCCCACTGATCTGATCCACCAACTTCTAGCTGACAGCCATAAGTATCGTTGAGATGTACAAAATCGTTAGCCTGTATAAGCATATAACCCATTTCCAAGAATGTAAGACCACCTTCTTCTAATCTATTCTTATAACAATCTGTATCTAACATACTATTTACATTGAAATGTATGCCAACTCTTCTTAGAAAATCTATGTATGTCTCAGTCATCCAATCTGCATTATCTACGATAATTGCAGGATTATCTCCTTCTGTATCTACAAATTTCTTCACTAACTCTTTTACTTCTTGTTTATTATGTGTAACTTGTTCTTCTGTTAGAACTTTGCGTAAATCTTTCTTTCCACTTGGATCTCCAACTAAAGCGGTTGCACCACCAACTAAAATGATAGCCTTGTGTCCCATCTTTTGTAATCTTCTTACAAGTGTAAGAGCTACAAAATGACCAATATGTAAGCTGTCTGCTGTTGGATCTATACCAAGGTAAAATGTAACCTTTTGGTTATCCAACATATCCTTTACAGCATTCTCATCTGTAGTCTGGTATACGTATCCTCTCTCTTTTAGTTGATTGTAATTTTCCATTTAATTAGATGTTAGACATAATCTTAAGTGCCAATGTGGATACTCCCGGAATATCTAATCTCTCCTTCTGGCAAATTTTAACAATAGCAACGATCATTATTACAAAATGTATTAATCCAAGAATATGAATAAAACCACTTAAAACCATTGCTCCAAGTGTAATGATACCCATTTGTGTTGCCATATACTTAACAAAGGAATCTTCCTTTTCTACTAAAGCAAGAACAATATCTATGACAGGAATACACCCAAGAATAGCTGTAGTTTTGCTCTTATCACTATACTTAATATCTTCTAATGTATACACTCTTTTTGCTTTCTTTTCTTCTGTTGTTTTTGTCTCTTCTGCCATATGAGTAATAATTATAATTTATTTGTGTTAGTATACCATTATGTTAAGATAGTTGCATCTTTATTAATTTGAAATTAAACTGACCCTTATGAGAAAGAGTGTTCCAGATTTTTTTTACAGTAAATTGTTTTATATTATAGTTTTGATAGTTGTTATTCTTGTTAACATCTTTGTGTACAGGTTTACAATGGACATGATTGTTCTTCTTTTGGGAGTGATTGCTTTTGTAAAAAAAAAGGAAAAAGAGTTTTTAAGAGATTGGACGTTCCCATTAATTCTTTTTTATGCTTATGAATTCTTGCGTGGTAGGGCAGATGTTGTCGGTGGAGCATTGGGTAGAGGTGTTTATTACAAGGCTTTGTTGGATATAGAGAAGTCTTTGTTTAGTATAAATGGTGAGATTCCTACAGTTTTCTTACAAAATAAGCTTGCGCACTTTACAGATGGTGTTTTTAATCCTGTCTGGTACGATTATATTTTCTTTTTTGCTTATGTCTCTTTCTTTTGGGTATGGATATTGGTTGGGTATAAAATATGGAGAAAGAATAGAAGCAAGTTTAAGATGTA
This sequence comes from bacterium, assembly GCA_017958745.1. GTDB lineage: Bacteria > Patescibacteriota > Dojkabacteria > SC72 > SC72 > UBA5232. Next base: position 18,207 of record JAGDCC010000006.1, on the reverse strand, counting down.
TATTTATGGTTTAATTGCATTCTCTCTTTTTGATACTTTGATTTATATTTGGTATCCAACTGCTCCTCCTTGGATTGCAGGAGAAATTGGTCTTCTTCCACATTTGCCTAGACTTATGTTCTTTAATTACATTATGTCTGTTGGTGGTTCTGTGTTTACATATGGAAATAATCTGTATGCAGCATTTCCATCTCACCATGTAGCATGGGTGTGGTTTGCAGCTTTGTTTGTTGTAGATGTGTTTGGTAAAAAATGGTTACCTATTTTTATTATTCCAATACTTGTTGCTGTAGCTACTTGGTATGGTGCTGAGCATTATGTTGTAGATTCTATCGCAGGCGTAATAATAGCAACGATTACATTTGTAGTATTTAGGAATATAAAAAGAATAAGAAAAAACGGAATGGACGAGGCTCGAACTCGCAACCTTCTCAGTGACAGTGAGATGCTCTAACCAAATTGAGCTACCACTCCATGTAAAGAGTGACTAGAGTATATCATACTGGTGGGAATATGTCATTACTTGTCGAATAATATAGACAAATTCTTAAAAATGTGTAGAATTAATACTGCACTGTTAATTTAATCATAATTGTTTATGAGTAAAACATTAGAAGTTTTAACTAAGGCTTTTATCGGTGAGAGCCAAGCAAGAAATAAATATACATTTTATGCAAGTATTGCAAAGAAAGAAGGTTTGATACAGATTGCAGATGTGTTTACGGTTACTGCAAACCAGGAGAAGGAGCATGCAAGCCAATTATTTAAGATGATACAGAGTCTCAAAGGAGATGCAAACAGTATCGAAGTTGGTAGTGAAGTATCTTTTACATTGGGAGATACTAAGGAGAATCTAAAGGCTGCTATGGATGGAGAGGCTTTTGAAAAGGATTCTATGTACCCAGAGTTTGCAAAGATTGCAGAAGAAGAGGGTCATGCAGATATTGCTGCTAAGTTGAAGTGCATTGCAGTTGCAGAGAATCATCATTATGAGAGATTTGCAAAATTACTAAAGGTATTAGAGGATGGAAGTATATTTAGAAAGGATAAGCAGGTTGTTTGGGTTTGTGCAGAGTGTGGATATGTGTATATTGGAGAAGAGGCTCCAAAGGTATGCCCATGCTGTGGTCACCCACAAGGATATTACTATCTAATGAACGAAGAATACTAATATGGAAGGAGAGAATTCTAAAAAGTACTATTTTTATATATATGGTGCTATGTTTATAATTCCTATTATTCTGCTAATAATTAGAGGCTAATAAATGTGATATAATAAAATCTAATAATTTCTGACTGGATTTGAATGGCTGGTGGGGATTGTAAGTACTATGATTGTGATTTATTAGAGGGGGGGAGTGTCGCAAGTTTGCATTTAAAGTTTCTAAAGAAAGATAGATTTGGGTATTATATACAAATACCTGAATATTATTTGGAGAAGATAGATTTTGCACAGGAGGAGTTTGTGCAGATGTTTATGTCTAAACATAAGAAATTATCTCATTATGCAGAATGGAGTGGTATAGATAAAATAGATCCCTTTGTTTTTGCACCAAAAACAGTAGAGATAATGTCTAAGGAAATAGTACCTGATTTAATGAACGAAGTAAGTACATTATTTTCTAAGGAATCATTAGAGAGTGATTCTATGAGATCTTTTGCATGGAAAGAATCTAGTATCTTTGGTGTTTTGAGTAAGTTGATTACATATGAGGGATATCGAACAGAGAGAATTATGGCAGATAGGGCGGCGGATTATATTTCTAAGACATTTAATGATAAGGTTATTAAAATTAAGGAGCTATGTACTGGTGCTGGTATTACAACAACACTAGTATATGAAGCTTTAGCTAGAAAGAATAAAAGGGTACAAATACACACTGTAGATAATTCTATGCAATCTATTATGTGTGCAGTTGCATTGTTTTCTCTAAGAAAAATACCCGTTCGTATTAAGTTTAATGTTAATGCAAGAGAAGATGATTTTGATGGAATAACGATATATTTTGATTCTGCAACAGAAGCTATAGATAAGGAAGGTACATACAATTTTGTCTTTTCTGACAATGGTATTAACTACTTTGATTCCATGTTGTACAAAACGATGGTGGAGAAAATGATTTCTCATCTGAAAAAAAGAGGCCTATTACAAATATGTTCTGCGGATACTTCTGTTGTCTCAGATATAAATGCTTGGGATGTTCTAAAAGAATCTTTTAACAAAAATAGAATTGTAGATGATGGAGTAGGTGGTTATGACTATAAAACTGTAGATAATGTCATGTACATAAAGAAATTCCATACACCAAGTGCGGAAATGGAATACGAGCTTATACACGATATGTTAATGAAAAAGAAATTAAAATTGCTTTTGAATTATATAAAAGTATCTTCAGTAACTTTGTCTATTGGGAATATTCTTCCACAAAAAATGAAGACAAGTTTGAAAAAAACGAGTAAGATAACTAAAGAATACATAGGCTTAGATGGAGATTATTATCCACCTTATGAGAATCAGCCTTGTTGTCTTGTTAGATTATTTGAATTAAAACTGCCAAAAAAAGATGGAACTGATTAGTGCACGATATATTTTGATAATTGTAATTAACTGTATTCTGTTAATTGGTCCAGCAAGTGTCTTCTTTAAGAATCCTAAAAACAAGGCGAATCTATTCTTCTTTTGTTTAGATACAGTTGCCGGTCCACTTTGGACATCTTCCTGTGTGTTGTTCTTAATTGCTGGTAACATGGGCGTGGCAACACTTTGTGCTAAGTTTATATACATTTCTGCAATTTTGATTTCTCTATTTTTGTTTCTGTTTTCTGTACACTATCCAAGATATAAAAAACCGCACTTGCTTGTATCTACTGGTGTTGTAGCTGTTTCTCTTTTTCTTTTTTATGAACTTCTCTTTACGAATAATTTTATACAAGAGATCGTATTAGAAGGAGATAATTATGTTGTTTTGGGACCTGTTTACTTGGTGTGGGTCGCTCTCTTTTTGCTTATTGTTCTTTACAACATCTTTAAAATTGTGAGGATGTTTAAGAGTCTTTCTCTTATAGAAAAGCAGCAGCAGATTTATGTAATAGTTGGTCTTGTTCTTACTACAGTAGGAAGTACTCCTACGAATGTTATTATCACATATACGGGTATATATAAATATATTTGGGTTGGGCCAATTATTTACTCTATAGGTAATTTGATTGTTTCTTACGGTATTTCTAGGACAAGATTCCTTGGTGTAAATAAGGTATTCAGGAGAATTTTCAGATTCCTGTTTGTATATATATTGCCAGCGTTATTATCTGTTTCGTTGGTTACATATGTTTATCCAATGCTAGAAGAAAAAGGTGCTTCCTTGAATGTTCTTTATATATTAACTCTTGTTTGGTTTGTACTGCTATTTAAGATCTTCTATACAGTCTCCGAAGATTTCTTCTTGTCTGATGATGAGATTCTAAGAAGAAAAGGTGATGATTACTATCGTAGCCTATCGTTTACAAATTCTATTGGTGATGTATGTACAAAGACCTTAAAGTATATTGTTAATAATTCTTCTACAGATAGTGCATATGTGTATTTATATAACTCTCTTAATTATAAGTCATACAATTATGTTATAGAGGATTGGACAATAGATAATATAAAGGAATTGTTTAGTGAATTACCTTTATATTGGAATAGTGAGGCGGCTTTTTCTAAACCATTGATTACTTCCGATTTAGAATATGAACTTAAAAGCAAAAATATAAGAGATAAAGAGTGGGAGAAACTACTACGTTCTCTACATTCCTCTAATGTACAGGTAGCATATCCTATTGTATCAGATAATACTCTTATAGGAGTATTGCTTATTAAGGATAAAGGTGGAAATAGAGTATTTAATACAGGGGAGTTAACTCTTTTTGACAAGATTTACGGACAGTTCCATATTGCTATAAATAGGGCACTTTTGTATAAACAGCTCCAATCCTTGAATGGAAGTTTACAGAAGCAAGTAAGTGCAAAGACAAAGGAGCTAACAATGAGATTAGAAGAGCTAGAAGAAGCAAGAAGGAATGAAAGAGACATGATAGATATTATGGGCCATGAACTAAGAACTCCAGCTACAGTTATTAAAATCAATGCAGAGTTAATGACAAAGTATATAAGTAGTAATCCTGCAGACTACAAGAAATATTTAACTAGAGTAAGAAATGGAGTAGAGAATGAAATTAGACTTATTAATACACTTCTTACAAGTGCGAAATTAGAGGGTGATAGAGTTGAGTTAATGAACATGCCTATAGATCCTGTGGAAGAGGTCGACTCGATAGTTAATAGTTATAAAGTAATGTCCAAGGAGAAAAATATAGAAATAATTAACAAAATGAGTAAAAAAACTCCGATGATTTATGCTGATAAAACAAGGTTTATGGAAATATTGGACAATCTAATAGGCAATGCGGTCAAGTATACAGAAGAGGGTAGTGTTACGATTAAATCTGATGTGGAAGGTAAAAATCTTAGAATCTATGTTACGGATACAGGTATAGGTATGCCACAGGATGAAATATCCCATCTCGGCGGCAAATTCCACCGAATAAATAATTACGTCAACAATAAATCGGAGAACGTTGTTGTAAGACCAGGAGGTACTGGACTTGGTCTATATGTTGTGTTTGGACTGCTAAAATTAATGGATGGAACAATAGATATAAAGAGTACCCTTGGAAAGGGGAGTACTTTCTCTTTTACTCTTCCTATTTATGATAAAAAAGATAAGACACAAACAACTAAGAATGAAGCAGCATCAGATATGTTTGCTAAATTAGGTCTGAAGAAAAAATCCAAACAAAAATAGCCAATAAATGATATACTTATACAACTAATTTTGACACATATAACTATGCAAAAAGTATTGACTGGACTAAAACCAACTGGAAGTATAACTCTTGGAAACTATATTGGTGCAATCAGTCAAATGATTAATTACCAAAACCAGTACGAATCCTATGTATTTGTTGCAGATTTGCATTCTCTTACAGTGAAGCAAGATCCTGAAAAATTACATAAAAACATAAGAGATTTTCTTGCTTTATATATAGCATGTGGACTAGATCCAAAAAAGAATGTCATTTATCTGCAATCTGAGAATCCTTATATCCCAGCAATATCTTGGTTGCTAGAGTGTACTGTGTATCACGGAGAACTTGCTAGAATGATACAGTTCAAAGAGAAAAGTAAACAGAATGGAAGCTTCTATGCAGGGCTTTATACATATCCAGCTTTAATGGCTGCAGATATCCTTTCTATGGATGCAGATTTTGTTCCTGTTGGTATAGACCAGAAACAGCATGTAGAGCTTACAAATACTATCGCACAAAGATTTAACGCTACGTATGGTAAGACATTTACTATCCCTCAATGTCTTGTTCTAAAAAATGGTACTAAGATAATGGATTTGCAAAATCCAACCAAGAAGATGAGTAAATCCGATGAGAATCCAAAAGGAGTAATAGAGCTTCTAGATGATGAATCTTCTATTAGAAAAAAGATTATGTCTGCAACAACAGATTCTGGTATGGAGGTCGTTTACAATATGGAGGAAAAGCCTGGAATATCCAATTTGATTAACATTTATTCTTCTCTAACGGGTAAGAATATAGAAACAATAGAGAAAGAGTTCCAAGGAAAGAACTATGGAGAGTTTAAGAAGTGTGTAGCAGATGTTGTTGTTAATAAAATCACAGAAATACAGAGTAAATATAAGGAAATAATCCAAAGTGATGCTATTAACACAATATTAGACAATGGTAGGAAAGTTACTACAGAGAAAGCAAAGGAGAAGTATACTGTAATGACTAAAAAGATGGGTGTTTATAGATAATTTCTTTTTATAGAGTAAGAAAATGTATTTAGGAATACATATCTCTGGACCAGAATTTAAGAACTTAGTTAAAAATCCTGCAGATTACAAAATAAATGCTATTCAGTATATGCCAACGGCACCTATGAGATGGGTGACTAAGCCAATTCCGCAAGAAAATATAGATATTTTTGCAAAAGATTTACAAAAGACACCTATAAAGAAAGTTCTTTTGCATGGTATCTATCTGACTAATCTTGCAAGGGAAGACAAGCAGCTTTTCCATCTTGGAAAAATGGGGCTAGTGGAATATTTGGATTTTGCACAAAGATTGCAAGATTCTTTGAAGAAAAATAATTCTGACATAGAAGTTCTAGGTGTTTGTTTCCATCCAGGCTCCATGAAAGAGTTCTCATACGAGGAAAGTTTGGAAAGAATATCATACGGTATACAGTGGGTTTTGGATAATACGCAAGGTACACAAAAGCTGTTAATAGAGACAACAGCAGGTACTGGAGGTAACCTCGGTAGAACTTTTGAGGAATTAAAAACAATGCGAGATGGCGTTAAATCTAAAGAAAGAGTGGGCTTTGTTGTAGATACAGAGCATACTTTTGCTGCCGGATATGATTGGGTTAATGATTTTGACAACGTTGTCTCTGGTGTAAAAAATGTACTAGGTATAGAGAATATTGCTAGCTTCCATCTTAACGATTCTATGGTAGATTGTGGCTCCAGAAAGGATAGACATGCAAATCTAGGAGAAGGAAAAATAGGTGAGGAAGCTATTAAGAAAATTTTGCACTGTTCGGATTTCCAAAATATTCCATTTTTACTAGAAACTCCTGGTCTTAAGTCACATAGTACACTAATGAATGAAATTAATTCTCTAAATAATTTTGCAGAATAAAAATATGAGTAAAGTAAAACTAAATGAACAACAAAAGAAAGCTGTGGATTTTAATGGTGGTGATTTACTTATAATTGCTGGAGCAGGAACAGGGAAGACATCTGTATTAACCCAAAGAATTATAAATATAATAAAGAAAGGATGGGCTAAACCTGATGAGATATTAGCTCTAACATTTACAGAAAAAGCTGCAACAGAAATGCAGGATAGGGTGGAGGATAACTTGGAATATGGAGTCTCAGAGCCAACAATATCTACATTTCACTCATTTTGTGATTCTATTCTTAGAGAAGATGGTTACAATATAGGCTTGGATGGTGGTTATGAGCTTATGAGTACTGCACAGGCATATATTTTTCTAAGAAAACATCTTTATGAATTACCATTAAACACCTTGAGTCCAAAAGGCTCTCCAACGATGTTTATAAACAATTTCTTAAAGCATGTATCTCGTTTGCAAGACGAAGATGTTTCTCCAGAAGATTATTTGCAGTATGCAAGCTCTCTTCCACAGAATACAGAAGAGGAGAAAGAGGAGTACATTAAGACAAAAGAATTAGCAGAAACATACCAAAAGTATTCTGAACTAAAGGTACTAGAATCTAAGGCAGATTTTGGAGATTTAATAATTCTTACATTGAAGTTGTTTAGAGAAAGAAGGAATATTCTAGAAAAATACAGAAAACAGTACAAATACATACTTGTTGATGAGTACCAGGATACAAACTACACACAGAATGTTTTGATTAATACACTTGTACTTGGACTAGAAGAGAATAATAAAAAAGATGTAGATGGACCAAGGCCACTTCTAACGGTTGTTGGTGATGATGACCAATCTATTTACAAATTCCGTGGAGCAGCAATTTCTAATATATTGCAGTTTAAGAAAACGTATAAGAATGCAACAGAAATCGTTCTTGTAGACAATTATAGATCAAAACAGGAAATACTGGACTCTGCGTATACACTTGTTACTCATAACAATCCATATCGTTTGGAAGTAACGGAAAATATTAATAAAAAGTTAATAGCAATGGCTCCATTTGATGATGACAAGGATGCTGTAATGCCACATGCTTATAAAACAGAACAAAGTGAAGCACGTGGTGTTGTGAATGAAATATTAAAACTAACAGGATATGAAGAATATGTAGATAATGATGAGGAAAGTGATTCTCAAGCCTATGATGAAAAAGGACAGTCATCTTTCTTAAAAGTTGAACCAAAAGAGGGTAAATATCTCTTTTCTGATATTGCCATTCTTGTTAGAGCAAATAATTCTACAGATGCATTTATCCAAGCATTAAGAAATAAAGGTGTACCTTACAAATTAGGAGGTTCTCGTGCACTATATAGTAGAAATGAGATAAAAAACTTAATTGCGTATCTAAAAATACTTGTTGATTTTGATGATGAAATCCAAATGTACAGACTGCTTCGTATGCCGATATGGCATCTCAGTCCAAGAGAGTATATTAGTTTGGAAAACCTTGCCAAGGAGGATAACAACACATCTATTATGGAAGAATTAGAGAGACTTTGGAATATAAGGCTTGGTGATGATAATCTCACGGAAGAAGAAATAAGAACTGTTGATGATAATCTACTTAAAACGACGCTAACTCCTGAGGCAGTTGCTGGTGTTAGTACTTTGTTGGAGCTGATAGATTCTGGTTTTAAGAAAATAAAGGAGAATAAGTCTATTGTGGAGATTTTGTACGATTTTGTTATGGATAGTGGTTATATGAACACATTCTTAGATAATTCTGATGATCCAGAAAGCCTGTTCGCTGTGTCCAATATAAACAAATTCTTTGATACGATTAAATCTTTTGAGAAAAATAACCAAGATACAAATCTGCAGGAGTATGTTAATTATCTAGATTACAGTATAGAAATTGGTGAATCTCCAAATGTAGATGAAGTAGATATTGGAGATGTAAATGCTGTTAATATAATGACAGTACATGCATCTAAAGGTCTTGAGTTTCCAGTTGTGTTTCTTGTAAATCTTGTTAAGGATAAATTCCCTGCTAGAGGTAGAGCAGATGCAATACCTATTCCTGATGGTCTAATAAAAGAAGTCGGAGTAGAGGAGATGGATGAGAAAGAGCAGAACATACAGGAAGAAAGGAGATTGTTTTACGTTGGTGTTACGAGAGCGAAAGAGAAACTTTACCTTACTGCTGCGAACTATTATGAAGGTGCAAAGAGGAAGAAGAAGCCAAGTATGTTCCTTGAAGAGTTGTTGGACAGAAATGTGGATAAGGAATTTGACCAGGCTGATAAAAATGATGATTCTGACTCTATTTTTAATATGAAATTTGTAAACAATCCAGATTATGGTTCTATAATTGGAGATACGAAAATGGATTTAGCAAAGAGATTTAGTTATTCACAATTGAATACGTACCAGAAATGCCCGAGGAAGTACGAGTATGCAAGTGTTATAAAAATACCTTCTAAACCTTATGCTGCTACATCTTTTGGTACTTCTATACATAACACTTTGAGAGATTTCTATACGATTTTGATACAAAGCAAAACTGGTCTAAATGGTATTATCCAAGCACCAACCTTGCAGGATTTACTCTCCCTTTATGAGAAAAATTGGGTGCGTGTTGGATATGAGAGTAGTAAGCATGAGAAAATACAAAAAAATAAGGGTGTAGAGATTCTAAAAAACTATTATGAGAATTGTTATTCTGCTGATGAAAATCCTTACAAATTGGAGCAGAAGTTTAATTTGAGCTTGTGTGGAACTGTGTTTAGCGGGCAGATAGATAGGATGGATGTTGTGGATATAAAAGAAGGTGTTGTTAGTGTATGTATAGTGGATTACAAAACTGGTAAAGATAAGGATAGTACAGAGATTAAGAAAGATATGCAGCTTCCTCTTTATGCTGTGTGTGCAGAGAATGCTTTCAATGTGAAAGTAGTAGGGGCAAAGTATATTTTTGTTGAGTCATGTCATACTATTGATGTTGATGTTTCTACAGATAGAAGATTGGAAGCACAGAATATACTTGCAGAAGTGTTGCAGGCTATAAGAGATAGAAAATTTGTTGCTACTCCAGATTTTTTGTGTAATTATTGTGATTACAGTACTATCTGTGACTATGCAAATGTATAATTGTTAATGTATAATGATATTATGGATATTGTGAGTAAAATTTTAACAAAAGGAACATTAGGTAGCTCTATTTGGGGTACTCTTGAGAGTGGAGTGAAGAATTTGGAAACTTCTAATGGTAATGAAACAACGGACACACTTATACAAAAAATTGTAGATGTAGCAATTCCTTTGTCTGTTGTTTGTGCTTTTGCTTTGTTTGTTTATGGTGGTTATATGATGATGTCTAGTCAGGGTAATACAGAAAAAATAGAGGAGGCAAGGTCTGTTATTGTAAATGCAGTTATTGGATTAGTGGTTATTTTGTCATCTACGGCTATATTGATGATAATCAATGAAGCCTTAGGATTGAATATTGAAGTATTTAAATAATATCTTTTTATCTATAAAAATGCCAGTAAGTAATATAAAGGATCCTTTGAATATAATGGTGAAAATTAAGACTCTAGAGGAAGTTTTTACAAAGGCTAATTCTCTTGTTGATGGTGCGATTGGCTTATCTGCTCTTGTTGCTGTGGCTGTTCTTATTTATTCTGCATATCTTATGATAACTTCTGCTGGAGATCCAGAGAAGTATTCTAGTGGTACAAAAGGTGTAGTAGGCGCAATAATTGGTTTAATAATCGTTGCTGCTGCTAAGATGATTGTAAATTTTGTATTTAAAACTGTATAGAAAAGAATCCTCTTTCTTTGTTATTGTGGATTTTACATCTTCTTGATTTGATGTTATATTATTTAATTAATATAAATTAATCGCATCGTTTTTAATGAAGAAAAATGTTTTAACAGGTTCTGTGTTAGCTCTTAGTAATGCACTTATGACAACAAGTGCTCATGCATTTGAGGTTAAGGAGTTTATATTACCAACTACAGATCCAAACCAACCAGATCTTTTAACATGGGTAAATAGAATTTTAGGCATTGCAGTAGGTTTAACCTCTCTTGTAGCTGTTGCTGTTTTGATTTTTGCAGGGTATACATATATCACGGCAAATGGTGATGAGGCAAAAGTAAAGAAAGCAAATCAAGCTATTATATATGCTATTGTAGGAATGGTGGTCGCATTTGCAGCCAATATGATAATCAGATTTGTTATAAACAATATTTTGAATGTCAAGTAATTAACATTTTGTGCTATTTTTCTGATATATGAGATATACCTGAATTGTAGTCTTTACAAAAAATTGATATAATATTATATTAGGCTATTAATATAATTTAATTATTTATAAATAATGAAAAAAAATATCTTAACAGGTTCCATGGTTGCATTTGGAAATGCATTAATGGCAAAGAGTGCTTATGCAGTAAACTATGTCTTATCTAATGAGACAGGAACTGGTAATACTGATTTATTGGTGTGGGTAGATAAACTATTGGGATATGCAGTAGGTTTAACAGCAATTGTTGCAGTAGCAATCTTGATTTTTGCAGGGTATTCATATATCACGGCAAATGGAGATGAGGGTAAAGTAAAGAAAGCAACACAGGCAATGGTGTATGCTATTGTAGGTATGGTAATAGCATTCGCTGCAAATATGATAATTAGATTTGTCATTAATAACGTCTTAAACGCTAAATAATTAGCTTTTTAGTTGCCTATGGAGGACAGCGAGTTACATCTAGAATCATTGAACTTAACGGGATTTGATAATCTCGTTGAGTTTGTTTATTATCTGATGGATTTGGCAACATCGATTGCTGTCATTCTTGTCGTGTTTATGGTTGTGATGGCAGGTTTTAAGTACATAACATCGTCTGGAGATGATGCAAAAATAAAAAGTGCAACAAGATCTTTAGCATTTTCTATCTTGGGCTTTATACTTGTTTTTTTGTCTCCTTCTATAGTAGAGTTTGTAGTAAGTAACATTTTAGGTGCAAAATAATCATGGAGAATCATAAGAGAAATATATCTTCTATTTTACTTTCCGGTTCTCTCTCCATGTTAGGAATAAACTCTGTATATGCAGCAAATGATACACCACCAAATCTTTCAGATTTAGCTAAAGTGGTTGCGAAGGTTCTTGAAACTGTAAGTAAATATTTCTTACCTTTGGCTGGGCTAGTTTGCTTAATATTTGTAGTTTTAGCCGGATATAAATGGATAACAGCAGGTGGAAATCCAGAACAGATAAGTTCTGCATCTAAGACTTTAACATGGGCAATAATAGGATTAGTATTTGTCCTTATTGCAGAATTATTGCTAAAAACGATAATAGAAAAAATAATTAATGAGCTATGAAGAATTCTCTTTATAAAGCATCCAGCTTCTACAAAAGCCAGGGATATGCAAGAAATGGGTTAAAACTAATTTTTAAAAATGAGAGAAATTTCCGTATAGATTTAGTGGTCGCAGGTATCGTTATAGTATGTGGTTTCCTCTTTAAAATATCTTACTCTAACTGGATAGCAATTAGTCTTGTTATCTCTATGGTATTAATTTCCGAATCTGTAAACAGTGCAATAGAAGCACTCTGTGATACGATATCTCAAGATTACAAAGTGAACATAAAGTATGCAAAAGATGTAAGTGCAGGGGCAGTACTAGTAAGCTCAATAGTATCTGTAATAACAGGGGTAATTGTATTCCTTCCATACATAATAGAAGCAATACATAACATCTTCTAAAGATGTTATAATCTCCTAATGTCCAAAAAAACAATCTCTAAAATACTATCTATTTCTTTTATTCTCCTCTATGGAGTGATACTTTCTGTATTACCTGCATATTGTGATGAAATCTCCGATTTAGAAAACCAGAAGGCAACATTAGAACAACAAAAGGAAGAAAAACAAAACTCTCTTAAAGCAATAGAATCCAAATTACAAGAGATTAACAATAGTAGTTATAGTGTCTCCCAGAAAATCTCTATGATAGATGAGGAAATCTCTACAATGCAAGAAAATATTACAAACAAAGAACAGGAAATAGCAACAAAAGAGTCAGAGTTAGATGCTAAAACACAAGAAATTAATGACACACAAAAGCTCTTAGATGAAGTGTCTTCCCAGTTATATAAGGATTCCCACTTTGACATTTCTAATTTCTTCTTGTCTCTCAACTCGTGGAATAAATTAGTACAAAATCTACACCTTAAAAAGACAGTTGCAGAAGTGCTTAAAGACAAAATTACACAAATAAGTGGAGAGTTTACAAGCCTTACAGAAGCAAAAGATAATCTCCATAAAGAGATGGAGGATTTAAACCAACAAAAGGAAGATTTAGATAGCTCTATGGCACTATTAGAAGAAGAAAAGAAAAGCTTGCAAGGACAGTTATATAGCTCTTATAACCAAAAGCAGACATTAAGTGCAGAAATTACAGACATTAACTCTAAACTATCTGCACTGCAGCAAGCAATTATTGCTGCAAGAACAGCAGGAACAGCATCTGTAACATCTATTGGAGAAACTCAATCTACAGTTATAGGAACATCTATAGCACAAGCACCAGCTGGACAATTTGGAGTATTCTCTATTGGTGCATATACTCACAGAAATGGAATGAGCCAATGGGGTGCAAAAGCTAGAGCAGATGCAGGACAAACATACGACCAAATTCTAGCTGCATACTATCCAGGAACAACTCTGTCTACTGTAGAAATGGATACTATAACAGTAGATGGTTATGGAACCATGTCTTTTGAGGATTCTTACCTCTTAGGCATCTACGAAGTTCCAGAATCTTGGCCAATAGAAGTTCTAAAAGCACAAGCAATTGCAGCAAGGACATATGCCATAAGATATACGAATCATGGAGCAGGCTCTATCTGTACAACAGAAAGTTGCCAAGTATACAAAGGAGATCCAAAAACAGGAGCATGGAAACAAGCTGTGGAAGCAACAAGAGGAGTAGTGTTGCAAAACTCGGATGGAAGTCTAGCAAGCACGCAGTATGCAGCAGTACATGGAGGTTGGGGAAACAGTGTAGGGTGGGATACAGTTAGTGGAACAGGTAACGATTGGATGTCAGACTCATACGAGAAGCTATCTGGAATATCTTGGTTCTATAAATCTTGGTATACATATGGTGCTAACGGAACAGAAAGCTGTGGACATTCTGCATGGCTTACTAACGAAGAAATGGCTGTTATATTAGATGCATATTTAGCAAAAAATGGTAGTAATCTAATTTCTAGTGTTGATTATTCTAGATTACTTCCTAGCGATTTTGGAAAATGTCCAATGAGAGCGGATTATGGAAATACAAGTAAAAAACCTTATACACTTGCAGATTACAAGTTAATACTTGCAAATCCGGTAACACAAATAAACTCTGTAAGAACACTACTAGCAGATGGAAATACAACAAGTGTCGTGTTTTCTACGAATATAGGAGAAATATCTATGAGTGGGGTAGATTTCAAGAACATATATAATCAAATGGCACCAGGGCATATGAGAATACAGCAGGCATCTTACGCTTATTTTAACGTAGAAATGAAATAATTCTGTAAATATTTCCAATATTATTTAAGCTGTTCTATAATTAAATATGAGAAGAAATACATCGCATAAATTAGTAACAACAGCAGCTATATTAGCAGGAGCATTATTAGGGTATACGTATATTAAGAATAGAAAAGAAAAAAGTATAGAAACAGAGAAAGATACGAAACAAGAACTATTACCAAAAGTAGAGAAGAAGCAGATACAAGCACCACAAAACTATTCAGATATGAGTCACAGACAAAAAACACTCTATGATATTATCAAAGAGAAAAAAGTATTAACACCTGCAGAAATACATAAAGTCTTTCCAGATATCTCTACAAGGACTTTAAGGAGAGATATGGATGCACTAGTTAAATCCGGTAAAGTTACACAAAATGGAACAACAAAATCCACAATCTACAAATATAAAAAATAGTATCTCTTTCAAGAAAGTCTGCGAAGTATTCTCGGAAGTAGAGCAGATATCTTCTAGAAATACCACAACAGAAATACTCTCTAACTTTTATAAACAGCTAAATGATGAGGATGCGCAAATATTGTCCTATCTAATACTTGGGAGAGTAGCACCATCTTTTGTACCAGCAGAGTTTAACTACTCAGAGAAGAGCTTAATAAAACTATTTCATAATTATATAAAAGCAATAAATAAGAAAATAGATATTGTCAACAAAAGAGTAGAAACAGGAGATATGGGAGATACCGTCTATTATGTAACAGAACAACTAGAGTTTAAGAGTAAAGGGAGTACCCTTAAACAAATCTATGATGTCTTGTGGAGTATTATTAAAACAACAGGAAATACATCTGTAGATAGAAAGAATACATTGGTATTTGCAACACTAAAGGAGCTGTCACCATTGGAGGCAAAGTATTTTGTAAGAATAATCTGTGGAGAATTAAGAACAGGAATAAACTCTAGAACACTGCTAGATGTATTCTCATTTATGATATCCAACGATAAAGGGATTGCAGAAGAATTAAGAAGAGCATATGGAGTATGCACAGATATGGGATATATATGTAAATGTATAAAAGATTCTAACGAGTCAAATGCTGTAGAAAATCTGCAGAAAATACATCTACATCCTGGTATACCAGTTTTGGCAAGATTGGTGGAAAGAGTAGGGAGCTTCCAAGAAGTTTTTGATAGATTTCCTATGCCTATTCTTGTCCAGCCTAAGTTCGATGGACTCCGTTGTCAGATACACAAATATAAAGTAGAGAACAGCTCTGATGATTTTGCTAGTATGCCTTGGAAAAAGTATATGGAAAAGGAAGTTACATCTGCTGGTCTCTTTGATACTCCTTCTACAAAAGATGATGTTGATGTAAGGTTGTTTACTAGAAACTTAGAGGATGTAACAGATATGTTTCCAGAGATTGTGGAATCTGCTAAACATATTCCGGTAGAATCTTTTGTTCTAGATAGTGAGGCATTAGGTTTTAATGGAAAAACATTTCTTTCTTTCCAAGAGACGATGCAAAGGAGAAGAAAGAATAATGTGCATAGTATGCAGAAAGAGATTCCTATGAAAGCAATGACCTTTGATATCCTTTATCTTAACGGACAGGATCTTATTAAGGAAGATACAGAGAAGAGAATAGATATTCTTACGAATCTTAAGATAAAAGAGAAGAGCATACAGCAGTGTTCTACAGATAAGGTGGAAGATATGGGTGGCCTTATGGAAATATTTAATAAAAATGTAGATGCTGGTAATGAAGGTATTATTGTAAAGAAGATGGAAGGACAGTATTGTCCTGGAGATAGGAATTATGAATGGATAAAACTTAAGAAATCTATGATGAATTCTCTTGTGGATACTGTGGATTTAGTGGCAATAGGATATTATTATGGTTCTGGTAGGAGGGCAGATGTTGGTATTGGTGCTGTACTTGGTGCTTTATATAATGAGAAAAATAATTCTTTTGAAGGTATTTGCAAGGTTGGAACGGGTCTTACAGACGATCTTATGCGTAGGATGTTGAATGATTTTTCTAAGGATAAGCTAAAGGATAAACCTAAGAATGTTTTTGTTGAAGATTCTCTTATGCCAGATGTATGGGTATTTCCAAAGATTGTTTTTACTGTTGAGGCAGATGATGTTACTAAAAGGATTTCTAACAATACTGGTATTGGGGGCGGATTGTCTTTGCGTTTTCCTAGACTGATAGAATGGGGAAGGGATAAAGCTCCAGAAGAGGCTACTACTGTGGATGAGTTGTTGCATACTAAAAAACTGTAATATCTTTGTTTTATTCTCTTATATAAATTATAGCAATATGGAATCTCTTGGCTTTGAGTAATTTACTTTTTCTGCTATGGTTTAGTATACGATTGCTTAGAGGGTGTGAACACGTAATTTCTCCTAATATGCTGTATGTGTGAATATATTGCACTTTTTAGTGTCTATTGCGCACATTATAATGGCGTGAAAAATATTCCATATTTTCTGTTGACATGTTGTTATCTGCTATGCTAGAATCATCATCACGAGTTTGGGATACTCATTATTTAAATGAAGGTTTCCTCTTAGAAGAATAAGCTTTCTAATGAACCACAGTGGATATCTAATTATTTAGTTAATTATATGTCTGCGGTTTCCACTCTCAGCTCATTAAAAGTTGAAGAGTGACAGGAAGTCTAACTTATTATTGACTTTCTAGATTTTTGTGAAATTTTGGTTCACACAATTCATTTAGTCAGACGTTTTTGATCAGTCTAACTTAGTGCTGGTTAGCCAAACTACTTTGTAGTTTGTAAAGTTAAGCATTTTTCAATGAGAGTTTGATCATAGCTCAGGATGAACGTTGGCTGTGTGCCTAAGGTATGCAAGTCGAACGGTTTCTTTTTGAAATTTTGAAACTTCGGTCGATAAATTTCTGTTTGAAATAGTGGCAAACGGGTGAGTAACATGTGGATTATCTGCCTTGAAGTCGGGAACAGCTCGTCGAAAGACGGGGTAATACTCGATAGTCTTACATCTTTTTTAGTTTGTAAGTAAAACTACGGTGCTTCAAGATGAGTCCGCATCCTATCAGCTTGTTGGTAAGGTAATGGCTTACCAAGGCGAAGACGGGTAGCTGGCGTGAGAGCGCGGTCAGCCACCATGGAACTGAGACACGGTCCATACTCCTACGGGAGGCAGCAATTAGGAATCTTGCACAATGGGGGCAACCCTGATGCAGCGACACAGTGTGGGGGAGGAAGGTCCTCGGATTGTAAACCCCTTTTATATGGGAAGAATAGATGACGGTACCATATGAATAAGCACCTGCTAACTACGTGCCAGAAGCATCGGTGATGCGTAGGGTGCGAACGTTATCCGGATTTATTGGGCGTATAGAGATGCGTAGGTGTTCTTGTAAGTCTTTAGTTAAAGACCACGGCCTAACCGTGGAAGGGCTTTGGAAACTGCAAGAATAGAGACAGGAAGAGGCGAATGGAATTCCAAGTGGAGCGGTGAAATGCGTTGATATTTGGAGGAACATCAGTGGCGAAGGCGATTCGCTGGTCCTTGTCTGACACTAAGGCTCGAAAGCGTGGGTAGCAAAACGGATTAGATACCCGTGTAGTCCACGCTGTAAACAATGGATGCTAGATGTTCGATACAACTATCTATTTCTTCGGAAATAAATGGAAGTATTGAGTGTCGCAGCTAACGCGTTAAGCATCCCGCCTGGGAAGTACGGCCGCAAGGCTAAAACTCAAATGAATTGGCGGGAACCCGCACAAGCAGAGGAGCGCGTGGTTTAATTCGACGGCAATCGAAGAACCTTACCAGGGTTTGAAATGTATCTGCATGCCTTATGAAAATAGGGAGGCCTTCGAGGGTGATACACAGGTGCTGCAT
>JAGDCC010000039.1 GCA_017958745.1 bacterium | reverse complement strand
ATTTAATTAATATTTATTTAATTTTTATTTTAAACCAAAATGAAAAAGAGTGAGGTTAACACAATTTTAGTAAATCAAGCGAAAAGGAGGAATGCCATAATATCGAGCATATGCTTTATGGTTGTTGCATTGCTTTTGGCAGTTTTATTGACGCTTACATATTACAATAAGCAGCAAGTACAATACGCTTCTTATAATGATTCTGGTAGTGCAGACTATAAAGTTTACCTCAAAGATAACAACTACTACGAAGAAGAATATGCAGAGAAAGACAGTCAATATGTTGCTGAGTTAGTAGATTACATTAAAGCTAACTTCAATTATGACTTTGCATTAGACAGAAGCGATGTAGATTATAGTTATAGCTACATGATTGATGCTTATGTTTCAGTTGCAGATAATGCAAGTAAGAGAATCCTCTATGATTACACAGAAGAATTACTAAAAGAAAATAAGAAAACCTCAAATTCAAAGACATTTAGTATAGATAAGGATGTAAAGATTGTTTACAGTAAATATGCATCTAAGGTGAAGAGCTTTGTAGATTACTATGCATTATCTGGTGTAACAAGCACTCTAAAGGTAAGTTTACATGTTTATGTAAATAGTAACTGCTCTGGTTATACTAATGATGTTAACGAATCTGTAGTTTCCTTAGAAATACCTCTAAATACAAGAACATTTGGAATAGATTATGTAGACAACCTAGTCAAGTCAAACAACAATGTTATAACTTGTAGCAGTCCATCTTTCTCAAATGTTATCATTTTGGTTGTTGCTATTGCATTGTATCTAGCAGTAGTTATTTCATTAGTAAAATTAGTAAGATACATAGATAAGACAAGAAGTGCTGAGTCTGTATACGATAAGAATATTAAGAAGATTTTAAACAACTATGCTTCTTATATTGAGAGAATATCTAACAACTTCGACTTCAGTAGATATAGAATCTTTGAAGTTAAAGACTTTAGAGATATGTTAGAAATTAGAGATACAGTTTCTCAACCAATCTTAATGATTGAGAACAAGGAAGAGAAGACTACATACTTTGTAATTCCTACTGACTCTTCTATCTTGTATGTACATAGAATTAATGTTGAAGATATTAAGACAGAAATAGAGAAGGAAAGAAGAGAAGAAGCATTGGATGATGAGGCTAATAAATACTAGTCTCTCCCCTATTCTAGACTTCGAAAAGGCAATGGAAACATTGCCTTTTTTATTTCCAACTACACTAGACGATCAAATAGTTTATTTATTCTGCATATAGACTTTATTGTGTATAAAATGGGTATACAAATATTAGAAGTAATTGTTTATAAATTGCTTTCAAGACATCAGATGCAGCCTATTTAGCTTAATATATATTTGAGACTTGTATTTACAGATACATAGACATAGATGTAGAAACATGTATCTACAACAAGAATATTATTTTTGATTAGTTTTATCGATAATATTTAAGAAAGTAGTAATTTTATATTATATTTCTAACTTCTCACTTTATTCCATTGAATACCAGAGTATTCCTCACCTGTGTTTTAATTATAACTTTACAGTATACGGATTACCTACTGTTCCTTTACCACTATCATATTTTACCGTAGCTTTTAGATTTATAACTGGACGAATACCCTTGGTATTAACACGATTATAGTAAATATAGCCTTCTGAATGTACAAAGAGTCCATAAGCACCATAGGAATCATAATCACTAGGTGTCATTGTCCAATAGTCCTTACCAATACAAAGATAATAACTACAATTAGTAGCCTGAAGCCCCGCAACACCTCCAGCCAGTGAAACTTCATCTGCTGTTATTAAACCTATTGGATAATCTAGTTTGTTATTACCAGCACCACTCGTGCCTTTTATACTACTACTCCCAGAAACCTTCAAAGTAAACCTATCTGCCTTATTTGTGCACCCTAAGGATGGATTATGATACAGAATATAATTAATATTTGTTCTAGGAGGTAGACCTAATCTCTGGTACGGAGCATATGTATTTGTTTCTAGAGCATCATTATACTGATAATCACTTCTATCGTTACAGAAGATTTCATTAGCTATATAGCTCTCATAACTTGATTTTAGATTATTCTCATACCAGTTATCCAAATAACCCTTAACAGTACTATTAGTTGTATTTGAGTCATACATATAACCAACATATTTACGATTATCATACTTTTGATTATAGAAAGAAGAGAACGCTAATGCAGCTTCACCAGCATGACTACCTTTATGTCCATTATAGATTAATCTTACACTGCCATCTCCATTTATTCTTATTACTCTCCATAACATCCCAGCAAAATACACCCAGTTGTCTGGTACAGCACCTCTATAATAATAACTAGTACCATTCAAGGATGTAGCACTTACACTAGCATAGTCAGCTATCGCATGCAATCCTTCATCTGTTGTAGCTGTCGAACCAAATTTTCTAGAAGATTTTTTCTTTATTGCTGTAACCGCAGCATTATAATCATCACTTCCATAATCATCCACAATTAATTTTTGTGCAAAAGTATACAATACAGTTGCTGTGTAATTTTTATTTGCAGCACTATCAAAGTTTGTTGTTGAGCTTGGAGCAAAAGAAACTGTTATCGTACTTTTACCATTCGCTACACCTGTTACTGTTATTGTTGTTGCTACTCCTGCTTGTGTTGCTGTGACAGATTTACTCTTAGGAGAAACAGTAGCTTTAGATTCTGTTCCACTAGATACAGACAAAGTTCCTGCAACACTTGCTGCACATTCGCTAGACACAGATGCAGTAAATGTTGTTGTACCACCGACACCCAAAGAACCACTTGTAGCACTTAAAGTTATTACAGGTGTAACCTTCCCTATACTACATTTAAATGTCTTAGCTCCTGTTGTATTGTCTGCCCATATATAACCATCGTTAAGAGTTGCTTTCACTGTATAGCTTCCTGCATCAGTTCCAGTATTATTACTAAATGTAAACCCTGGGTCAGCATCCTTCGTTAATGTTTGACTCTTTCCATTGTATGTTCTGCTTACACAAAAATCACTAGTTGGAACATCCACAACATTAGCATTTATACTTCCATAGGTAAAATATCCAGGAATTCCAGTTGCATCCACTCTAGCATACTCTTTATCTCTGTGACTACTTGTGTATGGTGTGCCCAATCCTCCACGTAAAACATCACACTTAATAAACATATCTTCCGAGTTAGTAATATTGGTAGTGACAAAATCATAATCTGCATAGATTGTCTTTAAAGCACCACAATTGCTAAACATATGACTCGTATTCGTGACATTTGGTGTATGCCATCCATTTAAATCAATTTTTTGTAAAGAACTACATCCATTGAACATATATTCCATATTGGTAACATTCGTAGTGTTCCAATTACTTAAATCCATAGATGTTAGAGAACTACAAGAATCAAACATCTTAGACATATCCTTCAAACTAGATGTTACCCAACCATTAATGTTCAAGGCTTTCAAGTTAGAATCAGATCCAAACATATTTTTCATACTTGTCACCTTAGACACATTCCAATTGCTAATCGCCAAGTTAGACAATGTTTTGCAACCACCAAACAATTCTTCCATATTTGTGACTTTAGACGTATTCCAACTGTTCAATGCAAGAGAAGACAAAGATTCGCAACCACTAAACATAAATTGCATTAATTCTACATTGGACACATTCCAATTACCTATGGACAAACTTGTCAAAGCAGAACATTTATAAAACATTAAATCCATTCTAACAACACTAGAGACATTCCAGTTACCTATGGATAAGCTTGTCAAAGCAGAACAATTACGGAACATTGCCCCCATATCTTCAACACTTCCAGTGTTCCAATTACCTATTGGTAAACTACTGAGAGAGGAACAGCTAGCAAACATACCATCCATATTCGTAACTTTAGACGTGTTCCAATTATTCAGAGGCAATGATGTGAGTGAAGAACAATTAGAGAACATATGATTCATATCAACAACATTATCAACATTCCAACCACCAATTCCTGTAATTGTAGACAATTTACTATCACCAGAGAACATAAAGGATAATCTATTTACATTATTTGTTTTTAGATTGGACAAATCAGCGCTTACGAGGCCAGTATATTTTATAAACAAGAAATCACTGTTTGGATTAGCATTTACACCACCATTTTGTCCAATATATAGTTCATACATACCATTATTATCAGAATCCAATACATATGCCATTACACTACCATTTCGTGCTACAGAAACATCCCAAGAGGTTATTGCATTGTTTGGAACAGCACTACTCGTAAGTGTTACTATACGTTCTATCTTTTTTCTCTGTATTTCAGGATTTCCTAATGTTCCAGCAGTATCAGTATCAACATTCGCACCAGCAATAAGGTAATCTGTTCTGACCTCTCCAACAATGAAGACTTCTGTAATCGGGCTATTAAAATTATTTGTATCAGAAACAAGGAATGTTACAGTTATTTCTGTAGGACTCGTTTTCAAAGACGATCCTGTATAAGAAATATTAACACTAACACCAGAACTTGTCGCCGTTATAATACTACTTTCTCCACTAGCAATACGAACCGAGTTACTATCCTTACTAGCAGCAGTTAGTGTACCATCACAATTTACAGGAGATTTAACTTTTGCCACAAACTTTTCTGTGCCCCCAAGTTGTACAAAATTGTCTCCATCTGGATTCAAAGAGATAACTGGTGTTGCCTTTTTAATTGTAACTGATGTGGAGCCATATGCTTCTTTGAATTCACCTTTTCCTGTGCAATACCAATAAACATCATATTTTCCAGCTTTTGTTGCCGTAGGTATTGTTTGCAATCCATTCATATAATTATCAGGAGTTAACTCCTCTGTTATTGAATAATATACATTCCCCTGTGCACCATTTGTAGTAACCAATACTTGTGCATTACCTGTATATGTGAGGTCCTTTGCTAATACTGATATTGTATTGTCTACAGTCAATTTTATTTCTCCTATTGAAAATATTCTTGTTACAACATCTGCTGTCTCCTGATCATCCGGTGTAAACATAACTGTTATCGTAGAGCCTTGTTCATTAGCATTATTTGCTACATATGTATTATTTACATCAAAACCTTCTTGAGTTGAAACAATATGTGGACTTGGATTACTTGTTATTGTTATATCTGGATTACTAATTACCACTAATGTTCCAGGAATATTTGTATTAGAAGAAACATTTGCAATAAAAGAATACGGAGCACCCGTAGATATAGAAGCTACACTAGGTGGTATCAATTTTAAGAGAGGCTTTTCTGGTTCAATAGAGACATCTACGCTTCCAGATTCTGGTGCATATTGACTATTACCTGAACAATAATAATAAACTGTATGGCTTCCTTTAGATTTTTTTGGTATCTCTGATGTTCCACTTTTGTAATTTGTTTTGTCTAGCACTGTTTCAGTTGAGAAATAAAGATCATCACATTGAGGATTTTCTACAGTAACCAGTTCGTATGCCTCTCCTGTATAAACCAAATTATCCTTAGGTACAACCTTTAATGTGTTACCAGCACCAACAATGTAAGGATTCGTTTCTGTACCGCTTCCACCAAAATATAACACACTATCATTTAGATTAATAACAGGTCTTATACCCAACTGCGTATTTACCATCTCCCCTCCTAAAACTCCTTTCGCACCTACATATGTTCCATAATCTCCAGCATTGTATGTACCAGGAGACATAAGCCAATAATTTTGTCCACTTGCTAAGTAATAGTGGTTATTTTCATTATCAAAAACACCACCAGCATAAGCCACTTCATCAACAGTTAATAAACCAATCGGATGCTTTAAAGCATTATTTCCATATCCGCTAAAACCAGTTAAACTACCATTCCCCGATGTCATCAATGTGTATTTATCAAGTGTAGAACATTCCAAGCTAGGACTGTGATCACGAAGGTTTCTAATGACTCCTCCGTAAGAGTTATTTCTACTTGTTCTGTCTCCACAGAAGCCAGAATCACTAAGGAAATATTCACTTAAGAACAGATTACTTTCATTTTCATACCAATTATCAATAATCCCCTTTATTGTACTATTAGTATCGTTTGATGTTGTCGTTTGATACATATACCCTAAATATTTAGAGTCATTTTGATTTGAGGAAAAAGCAGATGTACCAATACTTGTACCTTCGCCTGTATGATTACTTTTCGTTCCGCTATATATCATTCTAATACTTCCATCACCATTTATTCTTACAACTCTCCATAGATATCCAGCAAAATACACCCAGTTGTCTGGTACAGCACCTCTATAATAATAACTTGTTCCGTCTAATTCTGTACTTCTTTTACTTGAATAATCTGCTATAGCTAACAGTCCTTCATCTCGTTGAGAGATATTATAAAAATTAGCACTTATTTTTTCGGAAGCAATTCTTCTTTTCGCTTCACCAACATCTCTTATCCCTTGGTCCGAGATTATTAAACAATCACCTAATGTGTCAACTTTTTTCTTGCATAAACTGTTTCCATCATCATCTTCCTCTTCATCTCCAAGATTAAAACTTATTGTACAACTCATATTTGAATGTATATTGTTAATGGTCAAGATACCTTTTTCTTCATTATAAGATGCTGTTGCACTTGTACAATTAATCTCTGGAGTTGTGCCATCCGGCACATTTGCATCTTTTTCTATTTCCCAAGTTACAGATCCACCTGCGACAATGTCTTCAAAGTCTGCATTTCCTCCTATGCTAGCATTTTTTAACTTTATACTTACATGATGCGTATCGCTATTTTTAGATGCATTTAATCTTACAGATGTATACAAAGTGTAGTCAGCGACATAACTTTTAGATGTTGGTTCATTATTTACATTATCTATCTGCCCCACCGTTATTTGTGCAGTTACATAATCTGTAGTGGCAAGATTATAGTCATCAGGGAAATCTATATGTATATATCTAAAAAATTGTGGAGAACCATTTTCATCTTCTGATGGTATAGCACAATTTTCAAACACTTCACCATTATTCCTATTCACACAATTGCTTCTAACCTGTGCTGGTCCATCTGCACTATGTCCAGTTGCACACAGTAGGACATTAGGATTAGATTTATCATGGGCAAGTTCATAGTTTCCGTATTCATCCTCAACAAGATAATAGTATCCATCACATAATCCAACATCTTTAGGAAATATTTCAATATTTAGACTTTCATCGTCTTCCGCACTGCTACCACTATTTAATACTGCTACACCTTGGTTTGCGATATTTTGTATAATAGCAGAGCTATCCGATGCATACTGTGTTACCTTGTCTAACCTTTCATCACGGACAAGATTTTGTAAAGAGGAAATAGCAATTCTAGATAAGACAGTTGCAACAATACCTACAAACATTATAGTTATAAGTATTTCCGCAAAGCCTAGTGCATTGTAGTTTAACTTCTTTTTCTTATGCATTCCCAATAACTATTTGTTCTTTTTGTAAATATTCACAGACTTAACATTATTTCTTCCTTTGACATACTTTACTGTGACAAATAGAGAGCAGATTAATGCTACGATTATTACACCAGCAATACATCCAATTATAATTGCATTTTTCTTAGATAAAACAATAGATGAGTCATTATTAACAGTAGCTTCCTTGTTAACAACTTCAGCAATATCTTCCGCATCATATCCATAATATCTTGCGATGTCTGAATATTTACTTATTAATGTATCCTTGTCTATTACATGCTTCGTTACACATGTTCCAGTAATACTTGTAGAATCATTTTCTTTAACATAATATCCATAAATGCCATCCTCAGGAAGCTCATCACCATTTAGAGAAAATTCTTCTAAACAAACTTTTGTATCACCCTTAGGAGTTGCTATCATCCAACCAGCAAATGTATATCCTTCTAAAGTTGGAACATCTGGATAAAAGAATTCCGATTTGCTATGTAGCTGTTCTAAGACATATGGTTCTCCTTCATCAAGATTCCACTGTGACTTCACAGTAAATAGTTGGTGTATAAACTCCAATTTTTCTTTTTCTGTTGCTCCATACAAATCTAATGATACCTTAACATCTTTAGCAAAAGATGTATCAGCACCAATTGTTCCATTGTTTTCTACACTTGATTTATCATCTCCGTAAACCATTACAGACCATTCAATATTACCAGTAGATGCATTTTTAACCTTTGCACCTTTATAAACAGTCATTGTTGTATTTCCTTCAATCGACCCACTGTTGTCCAATAGTCCTCCTACAGAAACGTTCATAGTTGTGTTATTAGATGTAGCAACTATTTTGGCACCTGGAGATACTTCCAGAGTTCCTCCCGCCAAAATAATCATAGATTTTCCGGATAGGGTGAGAGTTACTCCTTTCTCAATTACCAATTTTTGATTTTTTAGGATATTTAATGTCGCAAGGAGTTGTGCATTTTTTGTTAGGGATAATTCCTTTACATCATTATTAAAAAGAACTAATGCAGATGTATCACTTGCAGCAGATATAAACTCTGCCTCTGTAGACACGTATGTTGTTTTAAATTCTGAAACATCATTCGACTCATCTGCATATGTAAAAGATGTCATTGATAGAGATAATATAATTGCTAATGGTATAGCCCAGAATTTTTTCATGGCAGTTAAAATTACAAATAATTACTAGAAAAATATACCATTTTGGACATAACATATGCAAGTACACAATAAGCCGAATTCTGTATAACGATAGTTATCTATCTAAGCGGTTTAACCTTGCTTCGAGAGGGGGTTGCCACGCGATACCCTATTACTAGAATACCCGGTAGTCTCTTACACTGCCATTTCACCCTTACCTTGCGGCGGTATAACTTTCTGTTGCCCTTTTCTCCAAAAGATTACTCCCTTCCAACTCAACATTGGCTCTCATCTTGATATGTTCAAGACAGACATGAAGTCCGGACTTTCCTCATTTGTTAAGAACAAATGCAACTATCTAGTGTACTTGCATTGATATTATACCATTTATTGAAGTAAGTTTGTTGTAAAAAATATGCCAGGCAAGCTGGCATAGCAAAATCCTATCTTTTTGAGAACTGAGGTTTCTTTCTTGCTTTGACGTGGTCAAACTTCTTTCTTTCTACTTCTCTTGGATCTCTAGTTACTAGACCTTCTTTTCTTAGTGCTGGCTTCAGTGTTTCATCCATCTTGTAGATTGCTCTTGCTAATCCCAATGTAATTGCATCCACCTGTCCTTCTTTTCCACCACCATATGTCTTTGCTGTAAAGTAATATTTTCCATTCAAGTCAGTTACTACCAATGGCTTCATGATATCTTTGATTTCTTCTTTTCTTGTGAATAAATCCAATGATTTACCGTTTACAGTAGATGCTTTATCTCCAGAGTATATTCTTACTCTTGCTACTGCTCTTTTTCTTCTTCCTATTCCTTCAAAATATTTCTCCACTTTTTGTTATTTTATAATTTAATTTCAATAGGTTTTTGTGCAGTCTGTTTGTAATCTGCATCTTTGTATACAAATAATCTTGTTAATCTCTTTGCCCTCAGCTTGTTATTAGGAATCATATTCTTTACAGCTTCCACAATAACTTTTGTAGAATCTTTTTCCATTTGCTGTGCAAATGTTATAACCTTTGCTCCACCTGGATATCCAGAGTGTCTGAAATATTCCTTCTTATTTGCTTTCTCTCTAGATAACTGAACATCATCACTATTAATAACTATTACATAATCTCCACAATCCACATCTGGTACAATTTCTGGTTTTTCTTTTCCAATTAGTAAAGATGCTATCTTGGTTGCAGATCTTCCAAGTATCTGACCTTTTACATCTACAATGTACCAATTTCTATTTATATTTTCTTTTTTTGTCCAAACTGTTTTATATTTCATAGTCGTTATTTAATAATTATTAAAGTCCAGATCTAGATGTAGATCTTCCTACTTTCTTAATTACAGCAGTCTTATCTACTCTTTTATCTTCTTTCACTTTTATTTCTTGCTTCTCTTTAGGAGCTTTCTTTTCTACTGGTTCTTGCTCTTTTTCTACTTTCTTTACAATCTTCTTCTTTTCTTTTCCAGCTAAAGTAACCTTAGACATTTCTGCATTATCTCCATCTCTGAAACAAACCTTTACAAGCTTTACTGCAGGCTTATCTGTCTTAAGATATTCGTAATACTTGTTAACAATACTCTCGTTTTGTAGAAGAACTATAACCTCTCTCTTAAAAGATAGATCTTCCTTTCTCTTTAAACCTTTTTCAATCAAAGAAGATGCATCTTGCTTTAACACCTTTGCTTTTGTTGTTGTTGTTGTAACAGTATTGTTGTCAAATAAAGACCTGAGAAGATTCTTTCTCAACATATCTTTATGTGACTTCTTTCTTCCTAATTTTGCTTTCTTAACTCTCTTGTACATGTAATTAATTCTTAATATTAATACCGTATTCTCTTAATAATTCTACTATTTCATTAAGGGACTTAACTCCAAAACCAGGTAGATTCAAAAGATCAGAAGTAGTTGTATCTTTGAAATCTGCAACTGTCTTGTATCCACCAGATAACAATCCTGTCTTGGATCTCTTGGAAATTGGTAAGTCTTCTATCTTCCAATTTGCAATTTTGTTATCTTCTGTTTCTTCCTCCTCCTTAACTGGTTCATCTATCTTATTTGCTTCTGTTTCCAATGCATCTACTTCTTCCTGTGCCATTCCCATTGCTACCATAACTTTACCAGAGAACTCTTGTAATATCTTAGCTGCCTCTAATAAAGCATCCTTTGGTTCTATACTTCCATCTGTTGTTACACCAATCAATACTGCATCTAAATCTGTTTCCTGTCCTTTTCTAGCTCTATCTATTACTAAAGATACTCTCTGAATTGGACTAAAATCACAATCTACTGGAACTAGTCCTATTTCGCTTCTTTCATCATTATCAACAGATCTGTAACCTACTCCAGACTCTACGGTTAACTCCATATTAATAGAAGATGATTCATCTGCTAGAGATAATATGTGAAGATCCTTATTTACAACCTCTAAATCTCCAGATGTTTCAATATCTCCTGCTGTGACATCTTTCTTTCCTTTTACATTTAGATTTACAATAACAGGTTCATTGCTAGATGTCTTGAATCTTACTTCCTTAAGATTCATTATTATTTCTATCAATGTTTCTTTAACACCATCAATTGTAGAAAACTCATGATCAATTCCCTTTACTTTTACACTTGTGATGCCTGTTCCTTTTAGACTGGAATATAATATCCTTCTCAAAGCATTACCCAATGTATGTCCATATCCTCTTGGTAATGGAGATATCTCAAAGAGTCCATAATTTTCACCTTTCTCTTTGATTGTAACTTTAATATCTTTAAAAGCTTCCATTTAAAAGTATTAAGATAAAATTATCTAGAATAAAACTCAATAATAAGATTCTCTTTGATTCCTTCATCAATTTCTTCTCTTATTGGTAATCTACTTACTTTACAAGTAAGTTCCTTTGTCTCTATCCATTCTGGTGTTTCAAATAACTTCTCACTTGGTGCTAAGTTAGCTTTCTTTAATTCCAAGGAATCATTCTCTTTCAACTCTAAAGATGGTGTAGATACTTTCTTTCCATTTAGATTTACATGTCCATGTACGATATATTGTCTTGCTGCAGATCTAGATGGTGCTAGTCCTGCATAATACAAAACATTATCCATTCTTAGTTCAAGTAATCTTAATAACTCTAAACCTTTATCTGTTCCGTATACCTTAGACCTTCTGTTAGCTTCTACATATATAGCCTTCATCTTCTTCTCTCTCAATCCATATGTTCTTCTAACTTTCTGCTTTTCTCTCAATTGGAATCCGTAGTTAGACAATCTTGCCTTTCTTTGATTTCCATGTTGTCCAGGAGCAAATGGCTTTCTCTTTAATCCGTTTTTATCAGAGAAATCTCTTGCACCTTTAAGATGTAAGTTTACACCTTCTCTTCTACTTAATCTTTCTTTTGGTCCTGTATATCTACCCATATTATTTTTTAATTAATTATTTTCTAGGCATCTTTCTTGCCCTGCATCCGTTATGAGGAATTGGTGTTCTGTCTGTTAACATTGTAACTTTTAATCCTGCAGAATCTAATCCTTTAACTGCAGCATTTCTTCCTGCACCAGGTCCCTTAACATAAACTTTAACTTCTCTTAAACCATATTTCTTAATTACTCTTTCTGCAACATCTACAGCAGCTTTTGTTGCTGCATATGCTGTACATCTTTTTGCACCCTTAAATCCTATTCTAGATGGGCTTCCTTGTCCCAATACTTCTCCATCCTCAGAAGCTAATGTTATTATTGTGTTATTGAAAGTAGACTGTATACTTGCAATTCCACTTTGTACATTCTTCTTTGACTTAGACTTCTTAGATTCTTCTTTTGTTTTGACTGTTTTCTTTGTTTCTGCCATTTTAGTATAAGATTAAGTTTTTTCTAATGTTCTCTTAAGACCACCAACTGGACGACTCTTACCTTTTCTTGTTCTTGCATTATGTCTAGTTCTTTGTCCTCTAACTGTAAGTCCTAATTTATGTCTAATACCTCTATATGCTCTGATATCTTTTAGTCTCTTAATATCCTTGAACAACTCTCTTCTCAATTCTCCCTCTACTACATATCCACTCTCTAAGCACTTTCTGATTTTATCTAACTGTGCTTCTGTCATATCCTTTACAAGAATAGTTTCATCAACATCACTCTTCTTACAAATTTCCTTTGCGCTAACTTCTCCGATACCATAAATACTCATCAAGGAGACCCATATCTTCTTGTCATTTGGTATTTCTATTCCTGCGACTCTTGCCATATTTCTTTACAAAAAATTAAATAATAAATTAACCCTGTCTTTGTTTATGTTTAGGATTCTTCTTACAATATACATAAACTCTATTCTTCCTTTTTACTACATAGCAATCAGGACATCTTTTTTTTACAGAGGCTCTAACTTTCATTTTAATTCATAAATCTATATGTTATACGACCCCTCTCTTTATCATAAGGAGTCATTTCTACCTTGACTTTATCTCCTTCAAGAATACGAATGTAGTGCATTCTCATCTTTCCAGACAAGTAGCCAATCACTTGATGCTTTGTTCCATTAACATCTAACTCTACTACAAACTGTGTGTTAGGTAAGCACTCCTTAACAACACCTTCAAATTCAAAGACTTTTTTATTATTACTCATTTAATAATTCCTATATAAAATGGAACACTTTGCATTATATCAAAGTAATAACAGTATTTCAACAATTTAAGTAATAGAATTGCTTAATTGATAGAACTTGCTTGATGAGTATATCAAAAATTATAAATTTTGCAATAATTTTACTAAATTATTTTTATGTTTTTAATCAGCTCTTTTTACACTAGAGTCCAAGCTCTTTTATTAGTGTATTATGTATTTCTTCTATAGATGGAGCAGCATCTATTTCCAATAGAATTCCTCTATTTCTATACTCTTCTAATATTGGTTCTATTGTTCTATTGTATTCTTTCAACCTATTAGATATTTTTCCTGGCTTATCATCTTCTCTTTGAATTAATTGTGCACCGCAGTTGTTACAAATGCCTTTAACATCTTCTTTTTTAAACTTTTCGTGGTAGCTTGCACCACATTCTGGACATATCCACCTTAAAGACATTCTTTCTATTGCAGTCTCTTCAGAGAGCTTAAAATGAACAAATCTATCTAATGTCCTTCCTGTACTTTCTAGTAAAGCATCAAACATAGGAATCTGACCAGCATCTCTTACTGTTGACACAAATGCCCAGTTTTTGTTTGGATCAAACTGTTTTAGCCACTTTGGAAACATCTTGTAAACCAAATCATTAGGAACAAACTCACCTCTATTCCAGTATTCATGGGCAATTATTGCATCTGGATCTTTTTGTTCATAAAGCTTTCTGAACATGTCACCAGTACCAATGTTCTCAAAGCCGTAATCTTTTTGTAAATATTCTAATTGTGTATCTTTACCACAACCAGATGTACCATGAAATAGTATTGTAAGCATATCTTTCTCCTCTAAATTTAGATATTATTAGAACTTCTAATAAATACAATGATTATAATAGCACAGAATTAGAGATACTTGTCATAGCTACGAACCGTAACCATAGACTCAACATCTCTTTTAATATCCAATATAACACCTACAACAATCAACAAGCCTGTTCCAGATATGATCGCCCCAGATATTAGTCCTAATTGCTCTAAAATACTTGGCAAGATTGCCAAAATAGCTAAGAATAGAGCGCCTACGACAGTCAATCTGACACTTATCTTTCTAAGATATTCAGATGTGTTCTCTCCAGGTCTTATACCCTGTATAAATGCTCCTTGTTTCTGTAAGTTTTCTGCTAATTCATCTGTCTTAAATACAACAGTAAGGTAGAAGAAAGAGAAAGCAACAATAAGAACAAACTGTATTGCATTACTTATATACGCATTAGATAACACATCTAAAACTCTTTGAGATATGTTTGTAACTGTTTCACTAATATCTCTACTGATTAATAACTTTCCTATTAACTGAGGGAAAGAGATAAATGCAGATGCAAAGATGACAGGCATTACTCCAGATTGTGTTAGTTTTATTGGTATATAACTTTCTAACGCACCACCTGCTCTTTGTCTTCTAGAATACTGTATTGTTACTCTTCTTTCTGCTTCTGTTACAACCACTACAGCTATAACCATAACTGCCATTATTATAGAATATAGCCATTTTTGGAATGGGTCCATTGTCTGATATAACGTTCTAAGTGTTCCTGGTACACCAGATAATATTCCAAGCATAATTAGATAAGAAGAACCTCCACCTAAACCATCCTCTGATACTAACTCTCCAAACCACATCATTATCATAGAGCCTGCTGTTAGTGTTGCACACATAGTTATTAAGTGTAGTGCATCCAGCTGTTCTACTAATCCGAATCCTCTCAATGTTGCATATATTACAAATGACTGGAGGATAGCTAATGGTACTGCAAGTATTCTTGTATACATTTGTATTTTTCTTCTTCCATCTTGTCCTTCTTTTTGTATTTCGTCTAACTTAGGGATTACTGTACCTAAAAGCTGAAATATAATAGATGCATTAATATATGGTGTTAATCCTATTGCAACAATAGAAGCTGATTCTAAAACTCCTCCAGATACTGTTGATAGCATATCTCCTAATTCCGTTCCTTCAAAGAGTTTTCTTATAGAATCACTTGTTATTCCTACTACTGGTATTGCAGACAATAATCTGAATACTATCATAATCATAATAGAGAATAGAATTTTACTTCTAATTTCCTTTGATCTGAAAATTGCTTCTATTTTGTCTTTAAATTTGCTCATTGTACAGAGAGTTACTTAACTTCTCCTCCTGCTTTTTCTATCTTTTCCTTAGCAGAGGAAGATACTTGTAAATTTTCTATTGTTAACTTTTTATCTAGTTTTCCTTGTCCTAGTATTTTGACGCTGTTTGCACTTTGTTTAACAAGCTTCTTCTCCTTTAATGTATTCAAATTGACTGTTTCACCTTCTTCGTAAGCTTTATTAAGAGAATCTATGCTTACTACAGAGTTAACAATCTTAAACTTTGCATTAAATCCTCTATATTTAGGCATTCTTCTGAAAAATGGAACGTTTCCTCCTTCAAAGAATTGTAGAGATTTGTGTCCAGATCTAGATTTCTGTCCTTTCATTCCTCTTCCTACTGTATGACCACCTACACCAGATCCGTATCCTCTACCCAATCTCTTACTCTTCATTGTTCTATTTTTTCTTCTTTGTAATGTTTCTAGTTCCATTTTATTTCTCCTTTGTACTTACTTTAGTTTCTTCTTTTTTAGCTTCTTTCTTTGGTTCTTCCTTTTTAACTGTCTTCTTTACTTCCTTCTTAGCTTCTTTTTTCACTTCTTTCTTTGCCAATTTCTTTTCTCTTCTCTTCTTATCTTCCTTAATCTTTCTTTCCTTGTCTGTTTCTTCCTTGAGTTGTACTCTTTCTCTCATCTTTGCAATCTTACTTAATACTCTTCCACTTCTTAATTCCTTCAAAGCACAGAATGTACAGTATGCGTTTGCATTTGCATCTGAGCTTCCTAAAATCTTTCCATAAACATTTTCTACACCTGCCATTTCCAATACTGTCCTTACAGAAGATCCTGCGATTATACCTGTACCTAATCTTGCTGGTCTTAACAAAACCTTAGCTGCACCATACTTGTATGTTACTTCATGAGGTATAGTATCTCCAACTAACTCAATCTTTACTGCAGACTTCTGTGCTAATCTTTCTCCTTGAGAAACTGCACCTCTCACATCTGCTCCTCTTCCTAATGCAACTCCTACTGTTCCTGCTCTATCTCCAACAACAACTACGGTACTGAATCTCAATCTCTTACCTCCTTTGGTTACTTTTGCTACTCTTCTTATTGGTAAGGATTTCTTATCCATGGAGCTTCTCTCTGTATTACGTTTTATAAACTTTTTATCTTCTTCCATATTATTTTCCTATATATTAACTTTATTATTTCTTAATTCATTTGCGAACTCCTCTACCAATCCGTGATACATATATCCACTTCTATCAAAGACACATGAATCATATTTAGATGCTTCCTTTGCAAATTCTGCTGCCATCTTCTTTATATCTTCTCCATTCTTAGCACATCTCAAAGATTTTATAGTCTTGTGTGCGACATCATCAGCAAGTCCTGCGCTGAAATATCTATTACTCTTAAACACATAAATTCTAGGCTTTGTAGATGTTCCCCTTACAGTCTTTCTTATATGCATTTTTCTTCTTAATCTTTGTTGTTTCTTTGTTGTTTTCATATGCGTTTATTATTATTTAGATCCTGCTATACTTGCCTTTGGATTCTTTCTTCTAACATATTCTCCTTCGTATCTAATACCTTTACCTTTATATGGTTCAGGTTTTCTCAATTCTCTTACTTTCGCTGCAAATTGTCCAACCTTTTGCTTGTCATAGCCTTTTATTATTACTTTTGTTTCATCTGGTACTTCTATTGTTATTCCTTCATATGGTTCTACTGTTATTGGGTGATTCCAACCAACATTTAGAACTAAGTTTGCACCTTCCATTCTTGCTCTGTAACCAACACCTACTAATTCTAATGTCTTCTGATATCCATTCTTTACTCCGTAGATAGCATTATTTATTAACATTCTATATGTTCCATGGTTAGAGTTAGCTTGCTTTGTATTATCCTTAACAGCAAGTTTAATTTCTTTCTCTTCCATAGAAATAGATAAGTTATCTGGAAGTGTAACTGTGATTTCTCCCAAGCTACCCTTAACTGTAACAATGCTTCCATCTATCTTTACTTCTACTCCGTCTTCTATTGTTATTGGTTGTAATCCTATTCTTGACATGATTACCAAATTTCACAGATTAATTCTCCACCTAAACCAGATTTCTTTGCTACTGGTCCACTCATAACTCCCTTGGAGGTACTGATAATAGATATTCCTCTTCCGTTCATTACTGGTTTTATATTCTTTCCTTTTAACTGTTCTATAGTTACTTTTGCATCATCTTTTATTTTATCAGAAATAACTATATGTCCTAAGTATTCCTTCTCTGTTGCAATATGTACCATAGTTCCAACTCTATGACATTTTCCAGGATCTATATTTATTGTTCCCATTAATTTGCTATTTCCTACATAAATTATTTCATTATTTACTAAAGCCTTCATTCCTAAGCCAGGTAATTCTTCAATGTTTTTTATTTCACAATTATCACTTAAATCATCCATTTCTTTATACGCATTTTTTAATGATACTGCAATTGGATGAGTAGAAAAATTTTCTACATGTGCT
>JAGDCC010000038.1 GCA_017958745.1 bacterium | reverse complement strand
TTAGAGAATATATATCAGAAGA
The DNA here is from genome assembly GCA_017958745.1 of bacterium. Lineage (GTDB taxonomy): Bacteria > Patescibacteriota > Dojkabacteria > SC72 > SC72 > UBA5232. The sequence continues at coordinate 23,508 of JAGDCC010000038.1, read as the reverse complement.
AGAAATAGAAACAATAGAAAGAGAAGACAAAGGAAGTTCAACTGACAAGCCGTTTATATTTCCATTCAAGAAAATTATATATGTAACACAATGGCATGGACATACAGACTACGACAACGACCACACAGGTATAGACTTTGGAGCTTACAAAGAAAACACACTTGCAATCGGAGACGGCATAGTAGAAGCAGTTGGTTGGGACAGTTTCTATCCAGGTTGTTCTAGTTCTGGTGGAAATTACATAACCGTAAAACAAGACAACGGTATGTACACAGTATACTTCCATCTAGACAGCATGAATGTAGATGCTGGAGATAGAGTTACAAAGGGACAGACTATAGCAGTAAGTGGTAATTCTGGATATTGGAACTGTCAGCCACTAGGTTACCACCTGCATTTAGAAACAAGACTACAAAGATCTCAGTATACACATGTCAATCCAGTAGATTACATAGATACAGATTGGAATCTTGTACTCACAAGTGGTTGGCAAACATATCCAGGAAGACTTACAGGAGATAATCCACATCCAGGTAGTTAATTTAGAAATAATAATATAGATGCTTACATTAATAAAAAAGATAATAACAATCATTAGTATCATCTATAACCTTCTCGGTGGAAAAAAGTATTTTTATATAGAGCCAATCTACAATATTTACTCTGCACAACAAATCATATGGTTAACAGAACAAGATGTCATTATTGTAGATAAATACGATATCTACAAATACAATATTTATACAGAAGAAAAAATCTTCCTTGCAAAAAACGACAACGATTATTTCGTAGGTATAACATCTACAGAACAACTAGAATATTGTTCTTACACCAATAGAAGAATATCCTCCTTAGAGGAATATTCCACAACAATAGACATCTATGATGACACTAACACCCTCCTCCACTCTTACGACTATTTTGAAACAATCCTTCCAATCTATTTTAGAGATAACATAATAATTGCAAAGACATCTGTAGATTTTCTAGAACAGCACTACTACAAAATAGATATAGATACAGGAGAAAAAGAAGAATATTACCCAAATATGGTTAATAAAAAGTATTCTGTCAAAAAAGATATAAAGGTTAAAGTAATATTTCCACTAAACGAAGACATTTATTTCATAGAAGATATATTCGGGAATTTGTACTTATATAGAAAAATCTATATAACTCCGTTATTCTCTTTCAAGACATCTAGTAATACTTTGTAGGTCTTCCTAGCTGTAGCTTCCCATGTAAACTCTAAAGAATAGTCATATCCCATCCTAACTAACTTCTCATATTTAAACTGATCCATATAGATATCGTACATCTTGCTACCACACTCTTCTGGTTTTGTTCCATCTACAATACAAGAGAAATTATCAAAGAGTTCTACATATGCAGGATTTTTATCTATTATTGTTAATGCTTTGGATCTCAATGCCTCCAGAACAGAAATACCAAAACCTTCATAAAGAGAAAGGTGTACAAATGCTATAGAGTTATGTAGGAGTGCATATTTAGCATCGTCTGGATAAAAACCGGTAAAGAACACATCGTTTGTTAGGCCATATCGTTCTATCAAGGAATACAGGTCAACAACTTCCTTTCTTATTGTATCTTGGAATTTACCTCCTGCTACAACAAGATAAGGAAATACATCTATACCTTTAGACTTTAGAATATCTGCAAAATTAGCATAACCATCTATAACACCAGCAGAGTTTTTAGATTCAGAAATACCTCCACCAAGATAGATAAAATAACCACGCTCTTTATAATCCGATGGTAGTATTTCGCTGAGAGAATAATCCTTCTCTTCCATTTCTAATCCAAGATATGTAGTTGTAACATTTTCTGGTTTATATTCTGGATAATACTTCAGATAATCCATACGTGTTGTATCACTATTACAGAGAATATGTGCACAATTCAATGACTGATTCATTGCATCCCAATACTGACTTTTTCTAATAAGATTAGCCAGTTTAGATTTCTGGGAATAAATATTATACAGAGGAAGAATCATGTCATGGACAAAAAGTACAGTTGGCATTTTATCTGCAGGATAATATCTCCAGAAATATGGGCAAAAATACACACTATCTCTCCTCTTTAGCTTCATGATAACAGGAAGCATCTGCTTCTTATACACAACGGAGTTCATATAGTTACTTTCTTTGTACTTACCTATTCTAGATACATAAATATTCTTAAACTCCTTAATACTTTTATCTAATGTAGATTCTTTATCGTTAAACAGGAGTAAAGAGATGACTAAATCACTTCTAAACTTAGCAAGCGCAAGAATTATATTTTTCGTGTACTGTCCAATGCCAGAGTACGCAAACTGGTCTTGTGTTGTAGTTGCATCTATAATCACATGCATATCATTCAGTATACATAGATAAAATGGTTATGTCTAATCTTCATAAACCTTAATGATAGATGTGTTCTTTTTTACACTTTTCTTAGATGTTCTGACTATTATGTTTTGTATTATTCCAAATTCCAATAGTGTCACAAGGGTTATTGTTCCACCGGAACTCATTAGTGGCAATGGGATTCCAGTTGCAGGTATAGTTCCAATATCTGTTCCAAGATTAACAAATACTTCCAGCATTAGCTTTACACCAATTCCTATACATATTAGTGCAAAATGTTGGTTATCTACACATTTAACTGCTGTAACAAAACAAAGAGATATTAAGAATGTGTAGAGAAGTATTAAAACCATACATCCTACAAAACCAAATTCTTCTGCATAAGAAGCAAATATGAAGTCTGTTTGGTATTCTGGCAGGAAGTTTCTTTTACTTTGTGTACCATTTCCAAAACCTTTCCCCCACAATTGTCCAGATCCTATCGCTATCTTGGATTGGTTTACATTAAATCCAGTGTCATCTTTTGTTTCTTCTGGACTAAAGTATGCTTCTATTCTTTCCTTTTGGTAATCCTTCAAGACTTTACTCCATGCAATACTTGCTAATCCTCCTAATACTAGGCCTATAAGTACAGATGCTATTATTGCTATTCTCCAATTATTTCTTGCAAAGAATCCAAAGGATGCAGATACGACTGCAATTATAGACAATAGATAATAAAGCTTATTTCCAGTTATATTTGGTAGGACAAATGCTAATACAAGAGAGATAATAATCATCAAGAGGATTGTATTTCTAACAGGGTATCTTAATCCTAAGAATGCTAATGTGAACCATATTGCGAAGGTAAGGATTGTCATTGTTCCACTTGGCTGCATATAGATGAGAAACAGTATGGGTAGTATTAATATCGCAGATATAGCAAACAGAAGGAATTCGTTATACTTATCTTTATACGAGAATATACCTGCAGTAATTAATATAACAAGTATTTTAACAACCTCTGATGGCTGTATTTGTATACCACCTATTATTAACCATCTTTGTACATTATTTATTACTGGTCCAAAGAGTAATGTTGCTACTAATAATCCAATACATCCAATATAGAACATAGCAAGAAACTGCCAATACTTTATGATAGACAGGCTAACATAGGAACTTGCATAGTAGATAATAAATCCAACAAGAATAGTTATTGCTTGTTTTTTTACAATAGACAAATCGCTAACACCTCCTTCTGGAAGGATAGTCGTAGAATACAATGCTATTAATCCAATAATAGATAATAAGACAATCGGAATAAGTACAAAAAAACTTATACGAGATGTTCTATTTTCTCTGGATGTTGCTCCTAGATACATGTACTACTTACGTAAACGGCGCAAGAATGCTGGAACTTCCAATGGATCTCCATCATCCTGTATATTTTGACTAGAGCTTGTACTTGTAGATGTACGCTCATCGTAAGCAGAATCATCCATACTTGGAGTATCGTCTAATTCATCATCAGAGATAACTTCGTTTGCTTCATCATCAGAATTATCATACTGTGCAAAATCATCTTCATGAGGTCTAGAATTAGATTCTAAAATATCATCAGATGTTATAACTCTTGGCTTTGGACCCTTAGATGATGTTGTTGGAGTATGTAACTGCTGATGTGTAAGTGTCTGCTTGCTTTGGTCAAATCCTGTTGCTATCAAAGTAATTGTAATTTCATCTCCAGCATTTGGATCCATTTGTATTCCAAATTTAATATTTGCAGATGGATCTACAGCTTCTTTAATTAAATCAGATACCAAGCTTGTTTCTGCCATTGTTACATTGGAGCCAGAGATATTAAACAATACACCAGTTGCACCTTCTATAGACATATCCAATAGAGGACTTTCTGTTGCTTGTCTTGCCGCCTCTTCCGCTCTGTTCTCACCAGTTGCTCTACCAATACCCATCAAAGCAGTACCTGCATTCTGCATAATAGACTTTGCATCATTGAAGTCAGCATTAATATAACCTGTTTGACTCAAGAGAATAGAAATACTGTTTACAGATTCTGCTAATACAGAATCAACTCTCTTCATAGCATCCATAAAGGATAATTTGTCGCTATCATCCATTATTTCCAATAATCTTTGATTTGGAACAACAACAAGTGTATCTACTTTATCCTTCAAAGAAGCTATACCCTCCTCTGCTATTTCCATCTTCTTACTACCTTCAAAATCAAATGGCTTTGTAACAACTGCAACTGTTAATGCTCCATTATTCTTAGCAATACCTGCAACAACAGGAGCTGCACCTGTACCTGTACCACCACCCATTCCTGCTGTAATGAATACCATATCTGCACCATCTAAATACTCTGTAATTTGGTCAATACTTTCTTCTGCTGCCTTTGCACCGATATCTGCATTACCACCTACGCCTAAACCTTTTGTTAATTCCTGCCCTAATTGCAATGTTGTAGGAGCCTGAGATAACTTGAGTGCCTGTGCATCCGTGTTGAATGCCATAAAATCTACTCCAGGAATATCGTAATCGGTAATCATAGTATTAACGGCATTACCACCGCCACCACCAACACCGATGACTTTTATTTTTGCAACTGGATCTACACTTGTTTGTACTAGTGACATACTATAATTAACTTAATTTAACTAAGGCAGTAAAGATTTGAACCAATCTACCACTTTATTTACAGCATTTCCACCTTCTCCACCAGAACTTTCTACAGCATTTCCACCCATATTGACATCTTCCATAGCATGCTTCACCAAACCTTGTACACAAGAGAAAGATGGAGAGGATATTTCCTCTGTCATACCTGTAAGTCCAGAAGGATAACCAACTCTTGCAGCAACACCAAACATGTTATTTGCAGTCTTGGTAATATTCTTCAACTGGCTAGAACCACCTGTTAGTACAATACCAGCAGGCATAGCGACTTCATATCCAGCCTTAGAAACATTCTCCTTAACCATTTCAAATATTTCCTCTGTTCTTGCTTCAACAATCTTCGTAAGCATTTTCTTAGAAACCCTCTTATTTATACCAATAGGACTCAAATCCACTTCTTCACCCTTTACTTTTGTCTTTGTTGTGGTTGGCCTTCTCTGTAACAATCTTGGCGTGTAATCTCTCTTTCTTGCCTCAACATTTTCTGGATTATTCGTGTCTAATAAGGCAGACATATTTACCTTAATCTTCTCTGCTTCTTCCAAAGAAACCTGTAAACCAATAGCGATATCACTGGTGATATTATTTCCACCCAAAGGAACAGAAGAGCTATAAGCGATAGAACCTTCTTGGAATATAGCAATACCAGTTGTACCAGCTCCCATATCAAACATAGAAACACCTAATTCTTTTTCTGTATCAGTAAGAACAGACAAAGAAGATGCCCATGCAGTAAAAATCAAGTCATATGCATTAGCACCAACCAATTCTACACACTTCTTTATATTTGCCCAATAAGAACTTGGTGCAGTAATAATATGTGTTTCAACCTCTAATCTACTTCCACTCATACCAATTGGGTATTTAATTCCACCTTGGTTATCAACAACAAACTCTCTTGGCAAGATGTGGATAGGATTTAGATTATCTGGTAAAGATAATGTTCTAGCATTCTCTATAGCACGATACGTATCATCAATAGTAATCTCATTTCCAGCAACAGCAACAACACCCTTATTATTCAAACTAGTAACCTGCTCACCATTAATAGATACAAATGCATCAGATACACTAACACCAGCCATTCTCTCTGCAGCTGTTACACTCTCTAAGATAGAGCTTGTTGCATCATCTATGTTGACAACAACACCCTTCTTTATACCTTTACTCGGTGATGCACATACACCAATTACAGTAGGATTTTTACCATCTTCTAGAGTAGCAATCACTGTCGCAACCTTGGAAGACCCTACATCTATTGCTGTTATTATTTTTCTTGCCATATTTTCGTATCAATTATTTTACATCAAATTATTATCTATTTTGATATCATATAAATATAATCAAAATTTTGGTAATTATCAAGGATATTATTAATTTTTCATAACTGGTCTTTCAAAACGCACATCCAGAGTAGAAAATTTAATATCATCTCTCTTTATTTTAGTCATAACTGCATAATACCTAGCAAGCTGTATATCAATATTATCACTAAGCGTAAACACAGTTACCTTTCCTTCACTATCAGTAATAGTTATTACATTATCTGCTATAACAACATTGTTAACTGTAAACTTAAACATATTCATCAATTTCACTATTTTAGATATAGTATTCATAACAAGTAATCTATCCTTTCCATCTTCATATTCAGAGATATTCATTTCATCAGATTGCAAGAAATACTTTCCACTCGTTACAGAATTCTTACAACAAGAGGTATCATCACTTGTTGTACATAACTCATCTAAAACAATTCCTTCATCAGACAAAAGATAACAGATAGAATCTCTCACCTGTGCAACTACAGAAGATTTATAAAACTCAACAAACACTATCAACTTATTAGGGGCAGATTTTGTAACATGCACTTTCTCTGCATACGGAATATTTTCGTAAATTTCATTTTCTATACTTGTTGTTGTGAAGCCAAAGAAACTCCTTCCACCTACATTTTCCGTTAGATACTTTATCACCTGATCCTTAAGCAAGGCATCTCGGACATTCTCATCAAAACTATCTCCTGTTAGATATATTTCATAATTCTTAATATTCCAGACACCACAGAATAAAGAAACGACAAAGGCAATCAATAAAACAATTGGTACTATATTTTTTCTTATAAAAGCAACTGGTTTAAATCTCTTTACCCTTTCTATTATGTAATTTTTAGGCTTCTTTATATTTCCATCCATTATGAATCAATATTAACATCGTGACATATAAAAAGAAATGGTTTATATTATAACCATGAAAAATCTGAATATAACATTACATAATATTGTTAATACTTTTTTACTATTTGTAATAATATTATTTGGAATACACATTATTTTTATCAATCTTCCATTAGGAACTGTTGAGTACCAAGATGAGATTAGTAAGGTAACTTTGGAGATTCCAGCATATTCAGAATTTGTTGAATCTTGTTGCATGCATTCTATTACCTTTGAATCGACAAGAAGTATCTGGGGGTTAAAATCTCAGATAATGAAAATGCTGAAGTCATATAAAGAGGTTAATTGTAATAACAAAACAGCATATTACAATGAGAAGGGTAACTATACTATTACAGAATGGGGTGTAGAGTCTGGTTTGCTTAAGAATAAGTTTTACTTCGTTTATAGCAGCGGTAATTACTGTGGTAATAACATAATTAGTAACATCTAGTTTTCTATGAGTGCTAAAAAATAAAAGTGGGAATTTGTATTCTCACTCATTTTATTCCTCCTCAAATTTTAGATATTCTTTTGAACTTTCTAATAACTGATTGAATAATTCTTTGTGCTTTTTATAATCAGAGATATCATTAACTCTGATTTGATACTCTCTCCACCTTGAATCATATGTAATCTCAAACCCAGCATCTTCTAATTGATTAATTAATTCTTGTTGTTCCATACCTTTGAAACCAACATATAGATATTGTTTCTTAGGTCTAAAAGAGAAGATATTTTTTGAAATACCATCTTTGTTCAATCCTATGTAGAATTTATTATACTTTAATTCATACCCAGGAACTAAAGCACTAAAATCATTATAGATTTCATCTACATACTTTAACATTTTAGAAGTCGATCTTGATTCCCAGTATTTTCTATCAGTTACTTCAAATTGATTGTCTTCTTCATCTCCATAAGTAACTCTATCTAAAACCTTAGTAAAAACTAATGAAACTTTTCCATCACTTTCTTTATATGCAGAAACCGAGATAGCAATTAGAGGAATTGCTCCATTAAATAACGAAATAACATTCATAAATCTTGAAGTTATATCCTCAGCAACAATTACTGCACAATGATCATATTGAGGGTACCTTCTTTTTTCACTATCCCAATATTCTATAGTTCTAATAATATGACTTGGATCAGTTGCTCCTAATTGAACTTCAACTTCATATCTTGTTGACTCATCACCAAGTAATAAGTCTAATCTACCTTTTGAAGGTTGTATTTTTTCTCTTCTTAACGGTGATATGTCTCCCAACCCTAAAACACTAGGATTCTCAAAAATAAAACTCTGAATCATATCTTCATTAATATTCGGATTGTTTAATAGACTAACCTTTTCTTTACTTACTAATTCCATAATAAAGTTCAACTTCACAATCGAATTATTAAACATCGAATTTCGACAAAAACGCTACATGGAGCGAGGGACGGGGTTCGAACCCGCGACCTACACATTGGCAATGTGTCGTTCTAGCCAACTGAACTACCCTCGCATATGCCGAGACCCAGGCTCGGACTGGGGACCCTTTGTTCTTCAGACAAATGCTCTACCAACTGAGCTATCTCGGCTTACAAACAGTAATGATATCAAACAGATACAATTATAGCAAGATTTTTATATCTATTGTATAATCATACGCCTTTAAAAAGGTAATTCAGAATTAATTGGGGGTTTAGAATGGACGATGATTTAAAAGCCTTTCTGAAAAAAGTGTTGTTTGTGTTGCTATATCTAGCACCAATAATTATCACTTACATCGTAAGTGGACACTAACTAACAACCAATAATTTGTGAAAATAAGAAGAAGGTACTTGCATACCTATGCATGATTTTCTAATCATTACCTTCTTCTTATAATTTTTTCAAATACAAGCTAATCCTATTAAACATTTCTTCTTTACCCAAGACATGGATAACTTGGTAAAGATCAGGACTCTTCGTTCTACCAGTTATAGCAACTCTAATTGTCATTGCGACATCTCCAGCAGAAACGTTGTATTTAGTTGCAATATTTTTTACATTATCAAACCAAGCGACTCCATCCACAGAATCATCATAAGTAGAAATATATTCTTGTAATAGATTCTTTTGCATATCTGTACTTACCCTATTGGAAATATCCTCATAAGAGGAAATATCAAAGAAAATAGACATCAAATCTTTTACATCTGCTAACTTCACAATATCCTTTCTTATCTTATCCCCTGTCCTCTCTATATTTAGGATAGCTGTACAATAATCTTTATTTTCTAACAATAGAGAGTTCAATTCTTTATCATAAGTAGATGACCATTCAACCACTCTGTCATATATCTCTTCTGCAGAAAGTGTCGCCCAATAATCCTTGCATGCATTATCCAATTTAACAATATCAAATAGTGCCCCTGCTTTATTAAACTTCTCAAAACGTAGAATAAAATCAAATGGAGATGCATCTGGATTTGCTTTTCTCCAATCATAAAAGTTGCTATTTGCAAGATTCAAAAGATACTCAATAACACCCTCCTTTGGATAACCATTTTTTACATAGAACTGTACATCTGCTTCAGGATCCTTTCTCTTACTAAGCTTTCTCTTAGAATTATCATCTCCATCTATCTTCATCAATGGTGCAATATGACAATACTGTGGAAGTTCAAAACCTAATTTATTAAACAATTCTACATGCAAAGGTAAGGAAGAAAACCACTCATCTCCTCTTACCACATGTGTAACACACATAAGTGTATCATCTACTGGATGTGCAAAATGGTAAACAGGAAAACCATCAGATTTAATCAAGACAGCATCCATATCATTTTCTCTGAGTGTAACCTTACCTTTAACAAGGTCAACCATATCATATGTCTTATTTGCATCTCCTGTAGATCTGAGTCTTATTACATAAGGAGCACCTTTATCAAGCATAGCTTTTATTTCATCCAGAGATGCATTTCTCCACTTAGCCCAATCTCCATAGCAACCAGTCTTTACACCAAGAGCCAACTGCTTATCTCTAATATCATTAAGCTCCTTTTCTGTCATAAAGCAAGGATATGCATACCCATTTGCAATCATCTCTTTAATGAACGTATGGTAAATAGGTAACCTCCTACTCTGTACATAAGGACCATATTCTCCAGCCTCAGTATCCTCTCCAGTAACTCCTTCTATAAAATGTATTCCCAAACCATTAAGACCACCAAGTATCAAAGAGATACCATTTTCTACCTCTCTACCTTTATCTGTATCCTCTATTCTCAATATAGACACACCATTTGTCTGCTTTGCCATCATCGTACTGACTAGAGAAGAATAAACTCCACCCATATGCAGAAATCCAGTAGGACTTGGAGCAAATCTAGTCACCATTGCACCTTCCTCCAATTCTCTCTTTGGATACTTCTTCATTATATCCTCTCTTGAATCCTTAATATTTGGATATAAAAGCTCTGCCAATTTTATATTCTCTTCTTCTGTTCTCATAGAAAAATTCGCGTTATAATTTGATTATATTTTAAACTATTGGTAGTATTATAACATGACTTTAACAGAAGCGGCATTTTGGACAAAAAGATTTGGGGTCATTGCTGTATTTTTGATGACTGCCTTTGTGGTAGCTATACTTATTTCCCTAAACAACAACAAAGGAGAAGAGGATTTGGCAAAATATCTTGTGTCAGACTATGCATGTACACAAACATCCCAGGAATTCGTGAGAGACAAGTTAAAGCTTACATCTGCGGTAGAGCTTGGTGAAGGCTCTGAATGGTCTTTTAATGTACAGACACCAAAAGGTATTATAGAGACATTGGGTTTAGAAGTTGCATATGTGTATAGGTATATAGATGTAACACAATCTATACAATCACTTGCACATGCAAGAACTATTGCAAAGAATCTAGGTTTTGATGAATCTAAAGTTGTACAATCCAAAAACAAGACAGAATACGGTGCTATGGATAAAGACCATACACTAGTTATTTTGGCAAAAACAGAGAATTTTTCTTATACAACAGAATTACAATATATTGCTGACACATGTAAAAAAGGTAGTGTTCCAGATTATTCTACTGCTGTTGGAGCAGCAAGAAGTGCTTTGTCTGGATCAGCACTGAATCTTGATTTGGATGAATGGATTACAGATGAAGAGCCTACATATATTTCCATAGAAAAAAATGGAAGCGGATATTACTATACAAAAACAAATGCAAGAGCAAATGCTAATTTAATTAAAATAGATTTTTCTAGAAAAAGATCTCTTATTTCTTTTGAGAAGGATGTGTCTGCTGCAGAATCTTGGAAAGATATTTTATCTACAAAAACTGGTCTAAATTATTCTGAGACTTCTAAAATAGTTGGAGACACAAGGATTGATTATTATACTTACGATGCTGATATAGGAGTAACTAGATTACAGAACTCTAATATTAGTGTTTACGTTGGATGTGAGGACAAGGAAAAAAGAAATGATAGCAACAGGGTTCAATCTGTTTACCAGATTAATTATGCATATTGGCCGGTAGAAACAGAGCCTTGTGGTACATATCCTTTAATTTCCGCAAATATGGCTGTACAGGCTTTACAAAACGGTAATATAAAAAATATGGGAGGAGCTTCTTTGGCTTATTTAAATAGAAAAAACGATAGTGATATCACAGATAATAATGGAAAAACAACCAAGCCTTTAGTTGTCAATCAATTTAGGATACAGGCTGTTAATTTTGCTTATTACGAATTAGAAAGCGATGTAGATCATCTTACATACTTAGAACCTATTTATGTCATTTCTGGAGAAGCAGATTTAAAGGATGGTACAGTAGCAACTTTCCATTTCTACTATCCTGCAATAGATTATGCAAACATTAAAGATTCTACAGTTACTAGTACTGAAGCATTACCAGAATAAATGGACAATATTGGCTTCGAACCAATGACCTCTACAATGTGAATGTAGTGCTCTAACCAGCTGAGCTAATTGTCCTTGATGCTTTTGCGCATTAGATATAGAATTCCTATCATTATTGGTAAGCCTATTCCTACTACCCATGATCTAGCCATTAATCCTGCTAATAATCCAAGTAAACATCCTCCTAATACATACACAATGATTTTACCAATAGACATGTCCTTCATTATAAAAGGTATTATAAATTATTATGTGGAATAAATCTATTATAATTTGACAGTATATGGACTACCCTCTGTACCATTACCATCATTCCACTTTACAGTAGATTTTAGATTGATAACAGGACGAACTCCATAGCTTGTGTTTGGGGTACTCTGTGCCAATTATTCCATCATTATTCAAATAAAACTGATAGTATTCATAGTCACCACCAATACCCCAATTTTGGCCTGGCAAAATAAGCCAATAATTTTGTCCACTGTAAAGATAGAAACTTGTATTACTTAAATTAGTAATAGTAACACCTCCAGCAAATGATACTTCATCCGCTGTCGCAGTTGTCGAGAAATCTCTTGCTGTTTTATTTTCTATTGCTGTTAATAATGAAGAACTATAACTTGAAGCTCCTTGATCATCCATTCTTAGCTTTTGCCCCAAAGTCGGTGCTGGTGGAGTTACTGTTATTGTATATGTCTTAGATAATGCATAACCATAACTAGAAGAATCTGTTGGTGTAAAATTTACTGTTATTGTACTACTACCTACGGCCACTCCTGTTACTATTATTGTTGTTGCTACTCCTGCTGTTGTAGTGGTTACATTTGTAGTTGCTGGAGATACAGTTGCATAACTGGTATCACTACTACTTACAGTTAATGTTCCTGCAATATTCGATGCACCTCCTGATGTAACTGTCGCTGTAAATGTTGCTGTTTCATCAGCTTCAACACATCCACTAGCTGCACTTATGGTGTTTGAACTGCTTGTAGAACATAAGGATTACTTTCAGTACCAAATCCACTAGCATACTTCACACCAGATTTTAGATTGATTACTGGACGAACACCACGAGTATTACCAGCCTGAAGACTCGCTAGAGAACCATCACTATTAACCACATACAAGTAAGCATTATCTTGATACGGAGAAATTAGCCAGTATGCTTGACCTGTTCTTAAATAGAAATATGTATTACTTGTGCCATGCTTTCCTCCTGCAATAGCTACTTCATCTGCGGTTAACAAACCTATTGGATATTCTAATAAGTTATTACCTGCCCCACTAGTACCTGGTATACTACTGTTACCAGACTCTTTTAATGTAAATCTATCAGATTGGTTTACACATTCTAAACTTGGTGCTTTATTAGTGTAAAGTCTTGTTTTAGCTCCATATGCAGATGTAGTACCACTTCTATCATTACAGAATATTTCATTAGAAAGATAACCTTCGTAATCTGCTTTAAGATTGTTCTCATACCATGTATCTATTACACCCTTTATAGTACTATTAGTATTTGTATCGTACATATAACCAACATATTTAGTATTAAGGACATTAGTATTAAATGCAAATGTTCCTCCTAATTGAGTCCCTGTGCCTGTATGATTACTTGTCGTTCCACTGTAAATCAGTCTTATACTACCATCTCCATTTATTCTTACTATTCTCCACAAGAAACCTGCAAAACTCACCCAGTTATCTTTAACACTACCTCTATAATAATAACTTGTACCATCCAGCGTTGTACTGCTTATACTGGAATAATCTGCTATCGCATGTAAACCTTCATCTGATGTTGAAGCATTAGAGAAATTAGCAGCTGTTTTGTTATTAATTGATGTGATAGCAGCAGACTTATTTCTGTTATTAGCATCAGCATATACCAAGCAATCTGCAAACGAATCACCTGACAAACAAGGAGGAACTGTAACAGTATAGGTTCTAGATGATACAGCATATGTAGAGGTATCTGTAGGAATAAAGAAAACTCTAATTTTAGTACTGCCAATCTCTCCACTTGTAACTGTTATTGTCGTTGAGACACCACTAGGCGCTGCTGTTATACTACTATTTGTAGGACTTACCGTTACAACATTTGTATTTTCACTTCTTACAATCAAAGTTCCTGGAACATTTGATGAATCACTAGAAGCAACTGTCGCAGTAAATGTTGATGTCCCACCAAAATCAGAAATTCCTTCCGTAGAGCTTAGTGTTATAGTTGGAGTTGGAATCTCTTGTATAACATATGGATCATTCTCCAAACCACTACCACTAGCATACTTTATACTAGATTTTAGATTTATCACTGGACGGACACCATATGAAACACCTTCGTGCGAACCTTCTATAGATGCTCCCCCACTGAATCCTACAGAAAAAGAACTATATTGGGAAGGAGAACCAGTCCAATAAACTTGTCCTGTATAAAGATAATAAATACTATTGCTTGTTCCATACATACCTCCAGCCAAAGCAACTTCATCTGCAGTCAACAATCCTATTGGGTAATCCAATAAATTGTTACCTGCTCCATCTACCCCAGAGATTGTACCCTTTCCTGAAACCTTTAATGTGAATCTATCTGATTGATTGACGCATCGCAAAGTAGGGGTTTTATTAGTATAATACAATCGACCATATGCACCAAAGCGTGGTCCTGGATATTCATAAGTACTTCTATCATTACAAAAGATTTCATTAGATAGATAACTCTCGTAATCTCCCATAAGATCATTTTCATACCATGAGTCAATATAATTCTTAATCGTACTATTTGTATTTGTATCATACATATAACCAACATATTTAATGTCGTAATAATTACTATTAAAAGCAGACGTACCTATTTGAGTCCCTGTTCCTGTATGGTTAGCACTTGTTCCACTGTAAATCATTTTAACACTACCATCTCCATTTATTCTCACTACTCTCCACAAGAACCCTCCAAAACTTACCCAGTTATCAAATACATTTCCTCTATAATAATAACTTGTTCCATCCAGAGATGTACTACTTACATTAGAATAATCTGAAATCGCTTTTAATCCTTCGTATACCGTGGATGTAGAGGAGAAATCGGATGCTGTTTTATTATTTATTGCATTTATAGCATACCCATAATTTCTATCTCCATAATCGTTATATATCAAACAATTTGCTAATGTATCACCTGATACACAATTGTTAGGTCCTGTTACTCGTACAGAATATGTTTTACTGGAAACATTATTAAAGTTAGTTGTATCACTTGGAGTAAAGCTTACTGTTATAGTACTATCACCTTTACCAATCCCTGTAATTGTTTCTAAAGTAGAAACTCCAACTGATGTTGCCGTTATAGATGTACTAGTTGGAGATACTGTTGCAACATAGGTATCACTACTAGACACCACCAAAGTACCTATGGAATTAACACTACTAGTAACTGTTGCTGTAAATGATATCGTATCATCCATTTCAATACTACCACTTGTGTCACTTATAGATAGCACTGGCGTAACCTTACTCATACTACAACTAAATGTCTTCGTTCCAAATGTATCATCTGTCCACACATAATCTGGATCCAAAGTAGCTACAATTGTATGAGTTCCTGCATTAGTTTGTGTATTACCACTAAAGGTATAACCTGTTGCAGGAGCACTAGTTAATGTTTGACTATCTCCAGTATATGCCAAACCAGATATACAATGACTTGAAGCTGTTGGAATGGATACATAATGCCCCCAAATTGCAGTATATGTAACATCCTCATCAGGTCTTAGATAATCTGGATCCAATGTTTTATAAAGCTCTCCATCAAGAGAAGACCTCCAACCAACAAACTCAAATCCAGTTCTTACTGGAACACTATACGAGCCATCATACGTAATTACCTCTCTTGGACCGTTATTATATATCATCGCATAGTATCCATATCCTGCTCCTACATTACTTCCATTTGATGTAAATCCAAATGTTACTGTATCTCCACTTATTGTAAATGTACTATGTCCCATATTTGTTAGAGGATTACCATTCACTGTATAGTTTCCTGTTTGGCTACCCCCCAATTTTGTTCCACCAGTTACTCCTGAACTGTAGTTAGATGCCGCAGTGTAATCTGGGTGACTTCCTTCCCATACTGTTACCCAGTCATAGGAAGTCCCTTGTCCATTATAATAAATATCTACTGTTAGAGAACTAGAACCCGTGATTGGAACAACATGTGCTTTAGATGTATCTCCTCTATCTGTTCCAGTTATATTCGCATTAGTCCAGTTATTTCCATAACTAGATAATTGCAATCCAGTATCATCTACATTGGATGTATGCGAGTATTTTGTAACAACTTCTGAAGATATTGATAAATATTCTGTTGGATATATCAACGTATTCGTGGAACTACTATTAGAAAATTCTCCACCATTTGCGTCAAACAAAATAGTAAAATTGTTCCTTGTTGTTATTCTATATGTTTTAGATTCTGCACTACTATAACTTGTATCAGTTGGTGTAAAACCTACCGTTATAGTACTATTCCCAAGTGCAACACCAGTTACAGTTATTGTTACTACTGTTCCATCTGGAGCTACAGTTATTGTGTCATTTGTTGGACTTACTGTTGCTTTACTTGTATCACTACTAGTCACAGTTAATGTACCTTCGACATTCGATGCTGTACCAGAATATAATTTGGCTACAAATGTTACCGAGTCGCTAGGAGATACAGAACCTTTAGTCTCACTAAGAACAATATAAGGCTCCTGTTTTACTATATAAGGATTATCATCTGTACCACGACCACCTGCAAACTTCACTCCAGCTCTAAGATTAATAACAGGACGAACGCCAAGAGAACTAGTAACACTTGTATTAGCAATTTGACCATCAGAATACACTTCTAACACATATGCCGAACTACTGTAATAACGAAATGGAGAACCAAGCCATAAAGCTTGTCCTGTATAAAGATAGTAACTACTATTAGCACTTCCACTTCCATACCGACCACCAGCAATAGAAGCTTCGTCTGCTGTTAACAAACCTATTGGATAATCTAGCAAATTATTACCAGCTCCACTTGTGCCTTCTATACTACTATTACCAGACTCCTTTAACGTAAATCTATCAGATTGATTACTGCATAATAGACTTGGTGATTTGTTTGTATTAAGTCTTGTATATGCTCCATATGCACTTGTACTACCACTTCTGTCATTACAGAATATCTCATTAGAGAGATAGCTCTCATAACCTTCCTTAAGATTATTCTCATACCACGTATCTATAACACCCTTTATTGTACTATTAGTATCCGTATCATACATATAACCGATATATTTAGCATTATTACGTGTAGTATTATAGGCAGATGTTCCTATATGTGTCCCTGTTCCTGTATGGTTACTTGTCGTTCCACTATATATCATTCTTATACTACCGTCTCCATTTATTCTTACTACTCTCCATAAGAATCCTGCAAAACTTACCCAGTTATCTGTTACCGCACCTCTATAATAATAACTTGTACCATCCAATGTCGTACTACTTACACTTGAGTAATCAGATATTGCGTGTAACCCTTCATCTGTTGTTGCTGTTGTAGAAAAATCTCTTGCAGATTTGCTCTCAATAGCTGCTATCGCATCGCCATAATTCCTTATATCAGAATCAGCAAATACTAAACAACTGGTTAAAGTTTCTCCAGATAAACATGGACTAACAGTTGCAGTATAATATTTAGACGTTACTCCATAGGTACTAGTATCTGTAGGTATAAATGATAGCGAGATAGTACTAACTCCAGAAGCAACAGATGTTACAGTTATTGTAGTAGCTACTCCAGATTGAATTGCTGTTATATTTGTACTTGCTGGACTTATGGTAGCAACATTTGTGTTCTCACTTTCAACAACTAATGTTCCAGGAATACTAGATGAATTACCAGAAGAAACTGTTGCTATAAATGTTGTAGAATCACCCAATAATACTGTTCCTTCTGTAGAACTCAATGTAATCGTTGGAGTTGGAATTTCCTGTATTACATAAGGATTACTTTCTGTACCTTTACCACTCTCATATTTGATACTAGACTTAAGATTAATCACAGGACGAACTCCATAACTTGTGCTCACAACAGCATTATTATATAGATAACCACTTGAAGTAACATAGAATTCGTAGGCATTACTATTGTAAAGACCACTTGGAGAACCAAGCCAATAATACTGACCAGTATAAAGATAATAGCTGTAGTTGTTAGCATTGTATTTACCACCAGCAAGCGATACTTCATCTGCTGTTAGCAAGCCAATTGGATAATCCAATAAGTTATTACCAGCTCCACTAGTTCCAGATATTTTGCTTTTCCCAGAAGCCTTTAATGTATATCTATCTGATTGATTGATACACAACAAACTTGGAGCTTTGTTATCTACAAGCCTTGTACGCGTAGCAAAGTAGGTATAACTACCACTGACACTACCATCACCTCTATCATTACAAAAGATTTCGTTAGAAAGATAACTTTCGTAGTCTTCTCTTAAATTATTTTCATACCATGTATCTATAACTCTCTTAATGGTACTACTTGTTTCAGTATCATATGTATACCCAACATACTTTGGATTATTAGCAGTGCCATTAAATGAAGATGTTCCGATTTGAGTATCTGTTCCTGTATGGTTACTTGTTGTTCCGCTATAAACCAATCTCACACTACCATCTCCATTAATTCTTACTATTCTCCATAAGTATCCTGCAAAACTTACCCAGTTATCTTCTACTGCTCCTCTGTAATAATAGCTTGTTCCATTCAATGTAGTACTACTTACACTGGAATAATCTGCTGTTGCATGCAAACCTTCATCTTTCGTTGCTGTCGTTGAAAAATCTTGAGCAGATTTATTCGCAATTGCCGTTACTGCTGCACTATAATTTCTATCTCCATAATCTTCATATATTAAACAATTTGCCAATGTATCACCTGATGTACAAGGCCATACTGTTACTGTATAAGCTTTAGATGATATCCCATAGGTTGAAGAGTCAGTTGGAATAAAGAATACCGTTAAAGTCGTAATTCCTGCAACACCACCTGTAATATTAATTGTAGTGGCTACACCAGATTGCATTGCGGTTACATTCGTACTTGCTGGGCTTACTGTTGCGATACTTGTGTTCCCACTTTTTACAACCAATGTTCCTGCAACATTTGATGCATTGTTTGATGTAACCGTTGCTGTTATTGCCGTTGTATTACCAGGTATAACCGTTCCATCTGTAGAACTTAATGTAATTGTTAGTGTTGGTATTTCTTCCAAGATATAAGGATCTGTAGCAATTCCATTACCACTTACATATTTTATATTAGATTTTAGATTTATTACTGGACGAACACCATAACTGCCGGACACACTGTTATTTTCAAGAGTAGACCTGGTATAGAACATAAAAGTACCATAAGATTGAGAACTGTATGCAGAACTTGTCCAGTATGACTCACCTGTATATAGATAATAATCATAATTGGAGCCATATATCCACTCTGTAGTTCCTCCTGCTAAAGATATCTCATCTGCTGTTAGTAAACCTATCGGATAATCTAGTTTGTTATTACCAGCTCCATTTGTTCCTATTAAACCACTTTTCCCAGATTCCTTTAAAGTATATCTATCCGCCTGATTAGTACAAAGCAGAGTTGGAGAAGCGTTACTCAGTTCAGTATAATTGGCATCCATAAACAATCTTGCATATGCATTATAGTATGTTGAACTCCCTTCACTGGTAGAGACACTCTTATCATTACAGAATATTCCATTTGCTAAATAGCTCTCATAACTTTCTTTAAGATTATTTTCATACCATGTATCTATAACTTCTTTTATTGTACTGTCTGTGTCTGTATCGTACGTATATCCTAAATATTTAACATCATTAGTACTATTATTGAACGCTGATGTTCCTATTTGAGTACCAGTTCCTGAGTGATCACTTGTTGTTCCACTGTATATCAATCTTACACTACCATCTCCATTTATTCTCACAACTCTCCATAAATAACCTGCAAAACTTACCCAGTTATCTCCTCCAACACCTCTGTAATAATAACTTGTTCCATCTAATGTTGTAGAACTCACACTAGAATAGTCCTCTATTGCTTTAAATCCTTCATATGTAGTAGATGCAGAAGAGAAATCAGATGCAGGTTTACTATTTATATTTGCAATTGCATTACTATAATTTCTATTTCCATAGTCGTTATATACCAAACAATCTGCTAATGTATCACCAGATACACAATTGCTTACACTTCCTACAAATATAGAATATGTTTTATTTTTTGGAGTTTTGAAATTAGTTGTATCTGTTGGGGTAAAACCTACAGTTATTATAGCATTACCTCTAGATACACCACTAATCGTTTCTGTTGTTGTTACACCTGCTGTTGTTGCTGTTATAGATGTACTAGCTGGAGAGACAGTAACAATACTAGTAGTATCACTTGAAACTGTAAGCGTGCCTGCGGAATTAATAGAACTTTCTACCGTTGCAGTAAACGTAGTAGAACTACCTACAACAGTACTTCCATTTGTTTCACTTAATGTAATTACCGGTTCTATTTTACTTATGTTACACCTAATTGCTTTCTCTTCTGTTGTGTTATCTGTCCAAACATAACCAGCATCCAAGACAGCTCTTACTAAATAGCTTCCTGCATTAGTTTGAGTATTCCCACTAAAACTGTACCCTGTTCCAGGAGATTGTGTAATTGTTTGACTACTACCTGTGTATGACAATCCTGTTTGACAATATGCTCTTGTTGGAATATCAGCATAATTTCCCCATTGCGCGGTATATGTTACATTCTCATCAGGTCTTAAGGATTCTCCATCTATATTACTATATATTTTTCCATCCTTAGATGATAACCAACCAATAAAACCATAGCCTGACTTTGTTGGCTCACTATATGTTCCACTATATGTAACAGACTCTATTGGGCCATTATTAGTTATGATTGCATAATATCCATATCCTTGTCCATGATCATATGTACCAGATTTAAAACCGAATGTTACTGAATCTCCACCAATTATGAATATCTCATGCCCCATATTTGTTAATGTATTTCCATTTACTGTGTAGCTTTCACTGAAACTTCCCGACAACCTGTTTCCATATGTAGTAGGATGGATATAATACAAACCACGCCCATAATCAGTTGGTGCAGTATAATTCGGATGACTACCTTCCCACACAGATGTCCAATCGTCATAGAAATTTCCTCCATTGAAATACATATCTATTGATAAAGAAGTTGCCCCTGGAATAGTTACTACATGAGCTTTACTTGTATCCCCTCTATCTGTACCTGTTATGTTTGCTTCAGTCCAATTACTACCATAATTGGATAACTTTAAACCAGTATCATCTATATTTGCTGTATGGGAATACTTTGTTACTGTTGTTGATGATAATGTCAAATAATCTATCGGATATACCAATGTATTTGTGGAGCTATTATCAGAAAATTCTCCACCGTTTGCATCAAATGTTATTGTATAGCCACTCCTTGTTGTTATTGTATATATCTTAGACTCTGGAGTACTATATGTTGTAGTATCTGTCGGGACAAAGTTTACTGTTATAGAACTACTTCCAGACGACACTCCTGTCACCGTTATAGTCACAGATGTTCCACTTGGTGTTGCTGTTACACTACTGCTTGTAGGACTAACCGTCGCCTTGCTTGTATCACTACTACTTACAGTTAACGTTCCTGGTATACTCGTAGCATCACCAGAATAAATTGTAGCTGTAAATGTTGTCGTATCACTTGGAGCAACAGAACCTTTCACTGTAGATAATATGATAGATGGCTCCTGTACTATAACATACGGGCTATTCTCCGTACCTTTACCACTATCATATTTTACACTAGCCTTTAGATTTATTACTGGACGTACGCCAAGATTATTGATGATATAACCATCCCAAATATATGAATAATAATCAGCAAAAGGCATATCATCATTAACTACTCTATATATCATATTATCCATATAGGAATATCCCGTATAAGCATGTGTTGTTGTAAGCCAATAATTTTGTCCAGTAGAAAGATAAAAACCAGTTCCACCACACGAGCTAGAAGCTCCTGACAAAGCAGCTTCATCCGTGCTTAACAAGCTTATTGGATAATCCAATAAGTTATTACCAACACCATCTACTCCTACTAGACTACTCTTTCCAGATTCTTTTAATGTATACCTATCTGCTTGTCTAAGACATTCAAGAGATGGAGAATATGTATCTGTAGTATAAGTAAATCTTCCCTCTACTCCATAATAAACAGTAGAGCCACTAGTATAATATATACTTCTATCATTACAAAAAATTTCGTTGGAGAGATAGTTCTCATAACCATTTTTTAGGTTATTCTCATACCAGCTATCTATATACGTCTTTATTGTACTATCTATATTATTCCCATATGTATAACCAAAATCCTCCGGAGCACTTTGATTGTATATTGATCTACCTATCTGAGTACCTGCACCTGTATGATTACTTGTTGTTCCACTGTAAATCAGTCTAATACTACCATCTCCATTAATTCTAACTACTCGCCATAAATATCCTGCGAAACTTACCCAGTTATCTGGAACAGCTCCTCTATAATAATAGGTTGTTCCATCTAGAGTTGTACTACTTATACTTGAATAGTCTGAATATGCCTTTAATCCTTCGTCAACTTCAGATGTGTAATAAAAGTTTGAAGGTTCTTTACTATTGATATTAGCAATAGCTTCACTATAATTTCTACTTCCATAATCATTATAAATTAAGCAATCATTCAAATAATCACCACTGATACAATAGTTGGATGGTCTAACTGTAATCGTATATGTCTTCTCAACAGCATTATTGAAATTGGTTGTATCTGTCGGGGCAAAACTTACCGTTATTGTGCCAACACCCGCTTCAACACCTGTAATTGTCTCAGTAGTCGCTACACCAGATATATTAGCTGTCATTGATGTGCTTATTGGAGATACTGTTGCATGGCTTGTATTACTCACAGCAGAAAGCGTTCCTGCTGCTGTTGCAACACTTCCAGAACTTACTGTCGCCATAAATGTCTCCGTATAGTCTTCTATAATTTCTCCACTCGTTGCACTTAGCGTTATGACTGGTGTTGCCTTATCCATTGTACATGAGAATGTCTTGGTTCCTGTTGTGTTATCAGACCATGCATATCCAGTTGTTAGTGTTGCTGTTATTGTATATTCTCCTGCATTTGTTTGACTATAGTTACTTAATGTATAACCTGTTCCACTCGTT
>JAGDCC010000005.1 GCA_017958745.1 bacterium | reverse complement strand
TGTACATTGAAATCTATCTTTCCTTTGAGTTCCAAGATTATCTTTTGAGCACGTTTTATACCCAGTCCCGGCACCTTGCCTAATTTTTTTGCATCCCCCTGCTCTATTAAATCTGCCAATTCTTCCTTAGAAAAGTTAGATAATATTGCCAGTCCAATCTTTGGTCCGACACCAGATACAGATATTATCTCCTTAAAGAAACTTTTCTCTTCTTCTGAATTAAATCCATACAATGTCTGTGCATCTTCTTTTACGTGTAAATATGTATATAAAGAATACTCTTGTCCTTTTTCTGGAGTCATATAATTGCTAGGAATATTTACTCTGTATGCAACACCACCACTCGTAAGTATATCTACATAGGAATCTTTGGATATGTTAATGTCAAAAATTGTTCCTGTTATATATGCAATCATATGTATATTATAACTTAAAATGATTTATTTTTTAGCTTCTTTGTATAAATTTCTGAAGCTAGCTATTTCATTTATAAATGCTAATCTTATATCTCCTGTTGGACCATTTCTATGTTTTGCAACAATAAGATCTCCTGTTCCTTTGTTCTCTGTTTCTGGATTCCATGTTTCCTCTCTATCTATAAACATTACGACATCTGCATCTTGCTCAATAGAACCAGATTCTCTAAGGTCAGAGAGTTGTGGTCTTCTTCCTTGTCTTTGTTCTATGGCTCTAGATAACTGAGACAATGCTATTACTGGAACATTTAATTCTTTTGCAATATTTTTTAATCCTTGAGATATTTCTCCCACTTCCAATGTTCTGCTTTCTTTGTTGCTTCCATGTACTAGCTGCAAGTAGTCTACAAATATAATATCTAAGCCGTGCTCCATTGCTAGCTGTCTTGCTTTTGTTCTAATTGCATTTATGTGCTGTCCTGCGCTGTCATCTATATACATATTTGCATCCGCAAGCTCTCCCATTGTATCTGCAAGCTTCATAAACTTTTGGTCTGTTAGCTTTCCTGTTCTTATTTCCCAGAATGGGATTCCAGATGTCATTCCTAAAAGTCTATCCATAATCTGTTCGTTACTCATTTCTAAGGAGAAGAATGCTACTGTTTTCTTCTCGTGCAAAGCTGCATATCTCATCATATCCAATGCGAGAGATGTTTTTCCTACAGATGGTCTAGCAGCAAGGATAACTAAATCTGATCTCTGAAAACCACCTAGAAGGTCATCTAGGTCCTTGAAACCAGTAGATATACCCAAATATGAATCTCCTTTGTCTGCGTTTTCTGCACGTTCGTAGGCCCCTTTTATTAAATCTTTTATTGGAACAAAATTAGATTTCGTTCCTGTTTGTGCAATATCAAAGATTTCCTTTTCTGCCTTATCCATAACATCATCAAAAGGAATTGTTTCTTCAAAGGATAATTCTGTAATATTTCTAGCTGCACTAATGAGATTTCTTCTCATTGCACTTTCTTTAATAATTTCTCCATACTTTTCCGCATGTGCACTAGTTGCATCTGTAGATACTAAATCTGCTAGATATGCAGATCCTCCTGCTTGTGTTAATTTCTTTTGTTTCTTTAATTTATCCGATACTGTGATTAAATCTACTGGTAATCCATTATTAAATAACTCCTGTATTGCAGCATAGATTAATACATGTCTTTCATCATAGAAGTGTTGTGGCAAAAGCCAAGAAGAGACATTAATTATTGTTTCTTTATCCATAAGCATACAACCAAGAAGTGATTGTTCTGCTTCTATATTTTGTGGAGGGATCTTAGCATCCATTTTTTATTTATTTAAGTACAACTATTTTTACACTTGATTGTTGTTCTTCTTCCACTTTCTTTTTAGTTACAGCAAGATAGTTTGCTTCTACAACATTTGTATATCCAAAATGCTTTAGGAAATCATCTTTGCTTTTTACATTAGAGATATTTCCACCATCTTCTGAATATGCACATGGAATAATAATTGCAGGATCTAAGTTAGAAGATATTTTCTCTAGTGTGTCATAGTCTGCGAATTTCTCTCCTTCTCCAACAGGTAATATTAATACATCTACATCTGCTAATTTCTTTAAGGAATCTACGTCTATTTCTTTTCCAATTCCACCCATATACACTACACGATATGGTCCTTCATCGATAATGTAATAGTTACTGGTCTGGTTTCTTCTAATCATTACACCACCTATTTCATACTCTCCTGGTGTATATATTTCAAAGATGGTTTCTCTTTTATTTGGTACGATTTTACTATCTATTCCGCTATCTTCTATAATTGTTTTGTCTATTTCTTCCTTGTAATCTGTAAATAGTGCGACATCTGCTTGTGTCTTTGGTACATTAAATCCTGATTCTTTTAACACCAATGGGTCTGTAACAATTGTAATGTTATCTGCTTCTATAGTAAAAGATGTCCAGCCTATTTTTCTTATTTTCATAATGTTGTGTTTAAAAATTAGAATTCTGTAATGGAGTATACCACAGTTATGAAGGTAATTTTATCCTACTTGCATATGTGTTTGCTGTTATTGCTATTGCTATTGCATCTGCAGCATCATCTGGCTTTGGTATTGTATCCAATCCACATATTCTTTTTACGTTTTCTTGTACTTGTGTTTTCTTGGCTCTTCCGTTTCCCGTTATTGCATCTTTTATTTGGGATGGAAATAGCTCCTGTATTGGTATGTGATTTTTTTCTAGTGTTACCAATACAACACCTCTTGCTTCGCCGACAGGTATTCCTGTTGTTACATTCTGTGCAAATACGAGTGTTTCTATTCCTGCATAATCTGGTTTGAATTTGTTAATTAACTCATTCATGTCATCATAGATTTCTGCGAGTCTTGTTTGTGTTGGTAGTCCTTTTTCTGTGTATATTGCACCGTAATCAACAAGAGATAATTCCATCTTGTCTTCTGGAAAATCTACAATCGCCCACCCTACTATTGCTAATCCTGGGTCAATTCCTAATATTCTCATTATGCTAGATCTGTCCAAACATTCTGTACATCGTCATTGTCTTCTAGTCTTTCTATTGCTTCTCTTGCTTTTTGTGTATCTTCTTCTGACAATTCTTTTGGCATTTTTGCTTCTTTGATAATTTCTAATTCTTTCATTACATAATGTTTGTCATTTATCGCATCTCTTATTTCCCCGAGTTTGTTATATTGTGTATAAATGTCAAAACCTTTCTGTCCATCTACTTCTGTTTCTTCTATATCTAAGACTCCATCCATATCCATTATTTCCAACATTACTTCTTCTGAGTTGTCTTCTACAAATATGTCAGGTTCTCCATATTTTGGAGACTTTTCTAAATGTCCGCATTGTATTTGGATATATCCTTTTGTATCAAAATTCCATGATACAGATCCGTTTGTACCCATTGTTCCACCAATTTCTTCAAAGAGTTTTCTTAAATCTGCTACAGTTCTGTTTTTATTATCTGTAAGTGTATCTACAATTAGCTGTATTCCACATGGACCAAATCCTTCATAAGTAATTTCCTCATAAGATGTTCCATCACTTCCACCACCAACACCTTTCTCTATTGCTTTCTCTATTTTGTCCATAGGGAAGCTCATAGATCTTGCTTTATCTACATACATTCTCAAAGTTGGATTCATATTTGGGTCTCCACCTCCCTGTTTTGCTGCATGAGATATCTCTGCAGATATCTTAGAGAAGCTTTTTCCCTTCTTTGCATCATTAATAGCTTTTTTGTGTTTTATTGTATCCCACTTAGAATGTCCTGACATTTTCCTAAATTAATAATTTTATTGGGAGATTTTACCACAGAATTAGTACTTTTTTACAGATTTTTATTCTTTTTCTGTAGTTTCTTGTGGTTTGCTATAAACTCTCTTTTTGTTTCTATATCTTTTGTAATAGTTGTTTTTCTTCTGTGTCTGTGGTGCTTGCTGATTTATCTCCTCTACAGCATCTGTATTATCTGCATTTTCTAAATTCTCTCCACTATTATCTATTTCATTATTACTATTTTCCTCAACTATATTCGCTACAGCTGGTTTTACTGGGAGACTTCTATTTCCTTTATCACTATATGTTTGAGAGCTCCATTTTGCTATTTTTTCTTCTATTTCCTCTCTTGGTACACCGTATTTTTCTCTAGATTTTCTTATTATTTCTTCTTTATTGTTAAACTTTTGGAATCTTACTGGTAGAGATTTAGCACTAAATGGTACTGATGTCATACCATCTATACATAATTTTACATACATTGAGTATGCACTTAGAGATAATAAATCGTCTGCTGTTACTGTTGGTGCAAATTCTTTTTGTAATATGGAAGCATCTGACTGACTTACTACAAATGATGCTAGAGATCCAACATTTCCAAAGATTGCTTGTTGAACATCTAATGGTAACTGGTCTATATATTGGTTGGTCATTGTAAGATCTAATTTATACTTCCTTGCTTCTGATAATATTTTTGCGAAGGAAGAAGTTGCATAATTTTGGAACTCATCTACATATAGATAAAATGGTGCACGTTGTTCCTCTGGGATATCTACTCTTTCCATAGCAGTTGCCTGTAAACGAGTTATGATCATTCCACCAAGAAGAGATGCTGTTTCTTCTCCTAGCTTTCCTTGCGCAAGATTTACAAACAAAATCTTGTGGTTATCCATTATTTCTCTTAGGTCGATTGTAGACTTCACCTGCCCTATTATGTTTCTTGTTACAGCAGAGGATATAAATCTTCCGACTTTGTTTTGGATAGGTGATACAGAATCTGTGAGGAGTTTATTATTTTGAGCCATCTGTGCATATTCCTCTACCCAAAATTTATAGAGAATTGGATCATTTACCTGTTTTAAGATAAACTTTCTGTAATTGCTATCTATAAGTATTCTTGTTACCGCTAACAATGTTGTACCCTGTGCTTCCAATGCAGTTGATACTGTATTGGTAAGGATATACTGCAATCTTGGACCCCAGGAATCTCCAAACTGTTTCTTGAATACTTCTACAACACCATCTGCAATCAAATCTCTTTGGGATTTATCTTTTAGCTCAAGCATATTGAATCCAACTGGGTGATCTACATCTGTTGGATTGAAATACACGACATCATCCTGTCTGTTAGAAGGAATATAATCCAATAATTCCTCTACTGTATCTCCGTGAGGGTCTATAAAGCATGCTCCATCTCCAGCCATTACATCTGATAAGAACATATTCTTAAAGAGTGTTGATTTACCACTTCCTGTTTTTCCAAGTAAGTAGAAATGTCTTTCTCTGTCTCTTCTTTTTAGTCCAAATTCTACACTAACATCTCTATAGTCTGTCGTACCAAAGATTGTTACACCCTCCTGTGTTCCAAGTGGTAGATTCATAGGTGGTTCTAGCTTCCTTGCCCTACTCCATGCTAGATTTGGGGTTTCTACAGAAATGTTTGGTAAATGGTAAACAGATGCCAACTCTTCTATATTTAAGATATCTTGTTCTTCATCAGCTAATCTTCTGGAGAGGTAATCATCATAAATCTCTTTAGCAGTTCTCTTTCCTTTTGCATAAACAAGGTTGTTTAGATGAGCAGTAGTAAACTGTTTAAAACTTGCAATAACATCTCTTAATATTTGCTCTGATTGCACTTGCGAAGGAGCTTTTGCAACAACACGAATTTTGAATTCAAAGCCAACTTTTAGCATTTTGGAACCTATTTCTGATAGTTCCTCCTCCTGTCCTGGTTCTAGTTTTACAACCTCTTTTGCAGGTGCATCTGCAGGAGAGGTTAATACAGAACCTAGTTCTTTGAAGATGTTCATAAAGACCTTAAAAGCAGATGTACCGTTAGGATCTTTCCCAGACTTCACATCGCTAATGTACTGTTTGGATTTAGACTGCCAAGAGTTTGCAATTGGTCTAATGACTATTTGTAACCATGCTTGTTCTCCATGAGTCATTTCTGACATAGCACCAGTAATAGCTGCTAGTGGATCTACTTCAAAATTACGGAATGTTTTTATTGGGAAAATAGAGTTTTTTTCCATTTCTACCTCTCCAGTAGAGACAAAAGATTGTCCTTCTGTAACCTGTTTTCCAATATAATCTTCTACCTGCTCTATTTCTGCATTTGGATATTGTGCATAGACTTGACCTTCTATAAACTTAGCAAGATGCCTTGGAGAAACAATATAAAATCTTATTCCATCCGATTCTGTAGAAACTATTTCCAAGCTAACTACATCTTCGCACTTCTTATGGTCTTCCAATATTCCGTGTATAGATGCAAACATCTGCTCTGCCGCCAGAGGCGTTTTATCGTTTTCTCTTGGGACAAGGATTTGCAATACCACTGGATCTCTCAATGATTCGTATACTGTTTCTTTAACTTCTTTGCTACTTTTCCACATTTTATAAAGTAGAAAACAAAGTACTCCAATAACAATCACCATTAATAAAATAAAGAATCTCATATGCCAATTATAATATTAAAGAATTAAAATTCAAACATGTAATTTATATCTTCTCCCAGTATTACAACAATATCTCCAGTAGATAAAAAGTTTGGTCGTCCTTCTTTTAGCTCAAAATCTCCATATAACAACTCGGATACAACCTTGTAAGAATTCTTATATTCTTCCATATTTGGAACATATATTGTTGTTTTTTCTATATCTTCTGGTGCATTTCCATACCTGAGAACATAGCAGCCTGAGTTTACAACTTTTCTTCCAAACTTGTATGCTGCCCCACTTATTCCACTTCCATTAAATATTTCCACCCTAACATTTTCCTTTTCTATTTCTGTATCAATTACTTTGGAATAGAAAGAACGGAACACATCGTCAAACTTGGCATTATCTAGTACAAATATCATGTCTCCGACTCCATTTTTCTTTTCTTCTACATACTCTGTAGAAGAAAGATCAAATACGTATGTTTTGCTGTTTGCTACAATATTTTTATAATTTTCTATAAAGTTAACAATACTAAAGAATGACATATTGGAATAGATATGTTCGCTAAGGTTGTTTACTTCTGCAGATTTTAGCAATGTTTTAAGCTTGCTGTATTTTTGAGACATCGCATGTAATCTATACAATTCATTTGAAATACCATCATCTGTATCATTTACATAAAGAGCTTTTGTATCTGAGCTAACATCCATTATTTCTCCGTATATGTCTTGCCATGTATCCATTGCTTCGGATGAGAACCATATGTAATTTTGGTATCTTATTCCCAATAATTGGTTTATTTGCCACAATGAATATTCTATTCCTTTTCCGTTTTGCACATAATCTCCAGCATATCTTAATGCTGAGATTGGGATACTGTTTCCAAATGTTTCTTCTACATCATCAAAATAGAGATTGTTTGGGATATAAACTAATAGTGAGTATCCTTTTGATTGGTTGTTTAAGAATAGATATGCATTTTCTATTCTCCTATTCGTTCCTTCCCCACTTTCCATAACGACAAGCGTGGATTGCATGTCTCCACTTTTTTTGGCCAATAGATAATTCTTGTATGTTGCATTTGCAGTCTCATCTATAGTTTTGGTTGTAAGAATATTTACTGCAGAAAATACAAGATATAGTACAAACACTATTATAAAGATAAACAAGAGTATTTTTGCTAATTTCTTTGTGTTTTTTCTAGGTGTTTTCTTCTTTTTTTCTTTTTTTACTCCCTGATACTCTTTTTTGGGCTTACTCCACAGGGCTTTCTTTTGAATATTTTGGGCAGGTTTTCTTTTAGTCATGTTAGTAGAGTTTTATTTTTAATTCTTCGTCATCTATATTTTTTATTTTTAAATATATCGATTCTAGTTCTATCTTTTCTGGTATTCCTTTAGATCCTGTTTTGTCCACATACAGAGTATCTCCGACTATATGTATGTTTAAATACTCTAGAGATGCTCTTATTTGGTGCATTCTTCCAGTTTCTATTTTAATTAATAATACATTATTATCAAGTGGTTTTACATATGTTAATGCATATTTGTTTGTTTTGCTTTGGAATTTAGAGAAAAACATTTTTTTACGGTTGTATTTGTTTCTTCCTATATACCCTTCTACTTTGTACCATGTGTCATCACATTTATAGTTGTCATTTTCTAGTTTTGTTATTTCTTCTTCTATCGTACTTCCTTCTTCTAAACTGGTTAGCTCCCCTAACCCATCAACTTTTGCTTTATATAATTTTTGGACTGTGTGGTTTTCAAACTGTTTTTGGTAATATTTTTGAGATGTTCTTGTTTTTGCGAATAGGATTATTCCAGATACAGGTTTGTCTAATCTGTGAACTATACCTGCTCTGTTTACTTGTGAATCGTATTCTTTCTTTTCTATTAGATAATTTTTTACATAATTAGCTAATGTGTTGTCTTTATTGTTTGCACCTGGTTGTACTGGTATTCCCTTTGGTTTATTTAGGACAAGACAATTGGAATCTTCATAAAGAATATCAAGAGGACCTTTTTGAGGGGTAATTATTTCCGTATCTTTTGCAGTAGATAACAATTTTTCTATTTTATCTTGATTTATTTCTATGTTATCTGTTTCTTTTATTTTGTAGGACTGTTTTACTGTATTACCATTTACAGTAACGATTTTGTCTATGTTGTTTTGTATAAAACTTCTACTTACGTTAGGGAAATTTGGTTGGACTATTTTTAGCAGATATGTATCTATTCTTTCTTCCATGTTATTTTTGGATTTACATCTTTAACAGATATTCTCTGTACAGAAGACACTCTTTCTATTGTAACACTTGCTTTATTGCTATCCACTATGTACAGAAGCATTCCAACTACAGTCCAAATAATAAGTACAACTAAATCTACTTTTTCCATTGTTACCATTGGTGTAGATAGATAAGAATATGCTACATACACAGTACATAGAACAATTGTTACGACATCCGCTCTTACCATTATCTTACTATTATTCCTAGCTGTAGATATTTTAGATGCAATTCCTCTTATAATTTCCGATACAAAAACAAATAGTAACATCAATGTTCCTTGCTCTGTCCACATTACATTTTTAGTGTTTGTTCCTGAAAGGAATATACTTGTTGCTAACATTCCAATAGAACAAAAATATATTGCTGGATATAGATGACTCCATTTCCATTTCTTTATAAAGATTACCAGCAATGTAGCAATTATTGCCATAGAAGAGAACATTGCAAATGTGTCATTTCCAAAATCCCAAAATCTTAGGTATCTCCATGGTAAAAGACGGAAGAGAAATACTTCGTCTCCATATTTCTCATATGGAAGCCAATACCAAATTACATCGAATTCTTGTGGATTAGATACTATGTACGAGATTCTTCCAATTATTCCACCCAAGACAGAAGATGCTAGAAATACATCAAAGATTGAAGAGTCATTTTTAAATGACTTCCTGCACTCAATCCAGAATATGTACATTCCAACAAATATGACAAGAAATAATACAACTATTGATAATAGTGCTGGAAAATATTTTGTTATTGTCTCAAATATAACGTTAAACATATGTAACTTATATAAGAATATAACAAAAATTACTTCTTTCTTCTATTCTTTTTCTGTTTATTCTTTTTCTTGGAACTCTTGCTTGTACTCTTTGTAGTAGATTTTTTTGTTGTATCAGTATTCTTTTTTAATTTTCTCTCTTCTCTGCTTCTAGAGATTTTTTGGAATAATCTACTGAACAATCCAGCTATACCACGAAATATAGAGATAATAAACCTACCAATAAATGTAATTACACCAACAATAACACTAGCTATTGCTTTGAAGATACCTACAATAAATGCAAATACAGGCTTAAAAAAACTAAACAAAGGCTTTCTTTCTTTTTTTACTTTAGGAGTCTTCTTCACATTTTTCTCTACTGTTACTGTCTTCTCTGTACTATTCTTTTTTAGTCCCCTCCAAAACCTGAAGTCTCTTTTTACTGCTGTAGATACATCAAAATCATCTTTTTTAATTAACTCCTCTCCACATGAAGGACAGTAGTTTAATTTTTTGTTCACCATGGTAGAACACTTAGTACATTTTGTCTGAATTTCTTCCCCGCAACATGGACAAAATATGTACTCCGGATATAAGAGTGTACCACACTTTGGACAATCTTCTAGTCCACTTGTTTGATAGAGCAAATACTTTCTCTCTAATTCTGCATAATAGCACTCCTCTTTAGTCTGCCCCGGTCTGATTAACAAATATATAATCAAACCAATTATGTTAAAGCAGAGAACAAGTAATGTGTACAGTATCCTAACAATAATGCTGTTCACTCTTTCCCTAGCATCCAACCATACCCATAAAACAACAAATAACCAGAATACACCAGCAGATATGCCTACTATTTTCAGTACAGCCATCCAGTCAACACTTCCAGCTTTTTCGAAAACACCTAATAAAATATCTTCTATTTCCATTTTTGTACACAATAAACTTACTAAATAGGCAGAATAACATGGTCGAGGAGGGACTTGAACCCTCATGCTTTTTACGGCACGGGATTTTGAGTCCCGCGTGTCTGCCAATTCCACCACTCGACCACAATTGTGCAATTATACATTAAAAATGTCCTAAATAGAAGATTATTTAGGCATTTTTTCGTACAATTTTACTGCTCTATCTATTAACTGCTCCTTTGTGTTTAATAATGGATCATCAATTACTAATTCTAATAATTCTTGTAGGATAATACCTAGCTTAGGACCTTTCTCTATTCCTGCTTGCATTAAATCCTCTCCTGTTACCTTGAGATCTGTAACTTTTAGTGCCATATCCTCTTTTCTAACCTGAGATATTCTTGCTTGGAGAAGTTCTATTTCGCTAGGATCAAATGATGATACAGGGTTAGACTGTGCATCCGCGACTCTTAACTTAAACAAATCTTCTATGTTGTCTTCCCCTACTCTTTGTATAAATCTTCTTACACCAGAGTCTGTCCACTGTTTATTGTTTATTTCTTCTATTTGTTCTTTTGTCATGCCATCTTCTATATGTGGATAATAGAACATATGGTTTTGTATTAATGAACTCACCTTAGCTATATCGTTATGTGGGAATTTC
Organism: bacterium; assembly: GCA_017958745.1. Taxonomy (GTDB): domain Bacteria; phylum Patescibacteriota; class Dojkabacteria; order SC72; family SC72; genus UBA5232. Next base: position 4,365 of record JAGDCC010000005.1, on the reverse strand, counting down.
ATGCGAGTCATTATCTTTACAGCCATCTGAGCACCTAATTGGTCATGGCCATAGAAATGTCCATTTCCCATATCTGTTCTTGGTTTAGCAATATCGTGTAAAAGTGCAGCAAGTTTTATATCGTCTGGTGCTATATCACAAGATTTTAGGAGATGCCAATAAACATCATCATTGTGGTATATTTTCTGCTCTACCCCTACTCCTTCGAGTAATTCTGGCATAAACAATACAAGCAGACCTGTCTGTCTCATTAGTTCTATTCCAACAGATGGTTTTGGAGAGTTGAGAAGCATTTTCATGAACTCATCTCTTATTCTTTCCATAGATACGAGGCTTGCAACAGCAGTAGATTTCTTTATCGCCTGAAATGTCTCTGGTTCTATAGTAAATCCTAATTGAGAAGCCATTCTACATGCTTTAAATGCTCTTAAGCCATCTTCCTTGAATCTTTCTAATGGTGTACCAACCGCTCTTACAGTTTTATTAGATATGTCCTCTATTCCATTGAATGGATCGTAAATTTCTACAGTATTGCTCACAACATTTGCATCTAGGTCTATTTTAGACATATCTATCGCCATTGCATTAAATGTGAAGTCTCTTCTACCAAGGTCTTTGTCTATTTCGTCCACAAATTTAACACTAGATGGCCATCTTCCATCTACATAGTCTGATTCACTTCTGAATGTTGTTATTTCCACATCAAAGGTCTCTCCTGTTGTATCTTGAATCAATGCGACAACAGTACCAAATTTAACACCAGTAGATACAGACTTTGGGAAGATTTTAAGCATTTTTTCGGGGAGTGCATTTGTTGCTAAATCGTAGTCATGGGGCAGTTTTCCTAAGACTACATCTCTTACAGCACCACCAACAAGATAACAAGAATATCCTTCTTTTATTAAGATTCTAGCTGCTTTTTGTACGTATATTGGTATATCTATTTTTACTTGCATTTCTGTTTCTTATCTCCTTGTATAAAGAATAACAGAGATACGATTCTACAGCAAGAACAACAAGCATAAGGATAGTATTCTTCTTTGTGTTTACTACACCTGTTTTTGGTAATGTATAGATTCCTTTTTTAATTCCTTCTACAACCTCTTGTAATATTTCTTCTCCATCTTCCTCTACTATTTCTTCTACCTCTGTTGTAGCACCTAATATTTCTGTTGATGTCTGTTCTTCTATTACATCATGAGTTGTTGGATTATTATTATCCTCAGCAATCGGATCACCATTATTTGTATTACCAGTATTGTCATCTAAAACATCTTGAGTCTCTGTATTTTCTTCTACAGGAGAAACAAATTGGTGTAAACTTTCATATGCAGACCTCTTTATACAGAAGTTTGTACGACTATTTTGTAACCAACTTCCTGTGGACCAAGAATAATCGTACGGAGATTCATCATCGTTTCTTAAGTTAAATACAGATACAGTTCCAATATCTATCCATGAATTTGCTCTACTGGCGGTTAGTACACAATATGAACTAGACTCATCTACATGTATGCCTATTTGATTGTATTCTTGATTGTTAACATCTTGTACAGGAATAGTATATTGGATAATGTATTCTGCATTTGGTTCTATATCTATGTCAGTTGAGTAATCTCCATGTCTGTATACAACATTGTGCAAACTACTGTTTGTATTATTTAGTAACAATACACTGACTTCTACATTTTCTCCATTTACATTTGTATCTACTCTCATTAGAGATACTGCATAACTGATTGGTATTGTAGCAATCACTTTCTTTCCAGAGTCTCCACTTGGTACACGTAGCCCATCATAGGTACCATAAGTATTTATATCTGTATAATTCATGGAACTGTATGTTACGTTCATATAAAGATTGTCTAGAACGTTACTAGTAAATCTCACTACATTTCCAATATTTCTATATGGAACAGCTATCTGAGAGATATTTACGTCATGACCTGTTGCATTTTTATAGAAATAGATGACATCTACATATGTATCTGGAGGAGCAACAATAGAAGAATAAGTATTCTTTCTACTCATATATGAAATAGATGTGTTAATTATTGAGTCAAAGAGGACTTCATTCATGATTGTCTGTGTAGAAGTTCCAACTATATCACCATCTGCATAATCCACAGTTTCTTTATCTGGTAAGCTTCCTATTCCATATGCTACCGTAGAATACATTTCTGAGTATGCAGAATCATTTCCGCTTGAATAATAATCATCTGCAAAAATCTTTGTTGCAGCATAAAAGTTAAATAGAAGAACAAAGGCAGTTGTTAAAATTGATAACATATAAACCTCTTATTAAAATTTATATAATAAGAAGTTTAACAGTCTAAAATGAACTTTCTATGAATTTTCCCCTTTACCTTTTATCTTAACTTTGTCTGTCACATAAAAGTTTTTCTTGAATGTGCTAAAACCAAACAGCATCTCTGTGACAGCTTGTAGATATGGTAGGAAGTAGAAAGTAAGCATATTAAAAATCATCAAGAATGTTTCAAAGAAATCCAAGAGATACCTATACCATTTCCATGTCTTAGGTGTTTCCATTATTTTCCTCTTTATAATAAAAATGAAGATATTCGAGATAAACGGTAATATTGTAAATATAATTGTAAGAAGCTTTGGTAAGTTATAAGAATATGCAGAATACTTGTAGTCTTCATCTACTAAACCAATCATATAAAGTCCAAATGTGAGAACAAATACCATTGTCAAAATCCAAAGATACTCTACCATCATTCCTGTCATAAGTAATTTTTTTATTAATGGGAAATCTTCGTCTTTGTTATTTGCAAGTGCTGCGATAGATATTGGGAAATTAATTATACCCCATCCCCACCTATACTGTTGTTTGTAGAATGATTGGTAGGACTTTAAAACAGTAGAGTTTTCCACAGCATCGTTATAAGTAGGAACAAATACTGCACAGCTTTTAAATTTCCCTTTACTTCTAATCATTGTGTTCCAGTAAAAGGCGGTATCATCGTTTGGTATTTCTGGATCCCAGAACTTATATTTCTTTAGCGTTCCTAAATTGACTATGTAAGATGAAAATGTATCTCTTACATAAACTCTCTCTTTGGAAAATGGTACTCTTATATACTGGGATATCACCCACATATGCATTGTAGCCATTGTAAGCATGTTTGTTTGCACTCTAATGAACAATGGTACATTCCATATGTTGTTTCCAAATGTATGTATTGCAGAAGCGTAGAACGTCTCATATGGATTGTTTATTGTTAGATACTTATATGTGACAGCAGATAAATACTTTTTATGTGGTCGTTGATCAGAGTCACACGTTATTAACAGATAATCTTTAGGATCTTTTCCTGCTTTTTCTATGTCTTCTACAGTATGTCTTGCTGCCCAGTTAATATTTCCTCCTTTTACTCCTGCAACTTCCCCTGGAATATCATTTGGATGGATATAATACTTCATGGAGCCAAATCTTTTACCATACTTCTCCTTAAGTTTATTAAAGTTTTCTACCTGTATATCCTTCTTCTTGTCTTCAATTGCCATTACAACATCTATCTTATCTGCTCCTACATCACTATTGGCCCATGCTTCAAAGGATGGATCCAATGTTTCCATAGACTCTGAATATACAGGACATAGATACACATATCTTAATTTGTTATATTTATCTACTTTTTCGTTATCTAAATGTTTAATTTTATCTACCCAATCTACTGCTAATGTCTTATCCATTCTTCTTACAGCAATCGTTCCACCAACCATAAAGATTATTAATCTGTAGCACCAATATGCAACAAGTATAGAGACATATATAAGCATTGCTACTTCCCACTTGAGTAAGCCAAATATTATTGGTAACAGCAATAATGTCCACATGAACAAGCCTGGTATCATTTCGTAGATACGTTGTTTCCACTTAGGAACTCCTTTTGGGTATCCGTTTTCTCTATCAGATGGTTTATATGTTTTCTGTGCCATTGGTATATATTACACTTATTTGTATGATTGAATCAAATTGCTCGGATATGTTCCATTGTCTATGAGCTTTTGTATGTTTTCTCTTACACTTGGAGCATCTTCCTTATATGTCACTCCAAACCATGTTCCATTAGTATCTATGGATTTTATATTAAGTTTTCCTTCTTTAATTAATTCATTAAAGATATTTGGCAAAATGAATTCCTCCCCTTCTGCACAGTTATGGAGGAATGTATCAAATTTGTTTTGTAGGTATTCAAATATATTTGGAGATAGGCAGAACATATTCATGGAGATATTTGTGTCATCTTGTAACAATAGCTTTTCTCCTGTTTGTGCATCTTCTCCAGTTATTGTGTTGTCTGGATTTCTTTTTATTTCAAAAGCCTCTGCTATTCT
>JAGDCC010000037.1 GCA_017958745.1 bacterium | reverse complement strand
TATGGGGATAGATAAAAAGAAAAACATATTGATTGTAGAGGATGATAAAGATTTACTCGATTCCTATAAGGAGTTAGTCTCTATGGCTGGGTTTAATCCTGTCCTTGCAGAAGATGGATATAAGGGATTAGATTATCTGGCACATAATGTTGGTAAGATAGATTTGGTATTGTTGGATTTAATGATGCCTGGTGTAGATGGCTTGGAAGTATTGAAAGTCGTTAATGGTGACCATGATAAATATGGAGATATGCCTATTGTAATACTAACGAACATGTCTGGAGAAAATACCATTCAAGCTGCTTTTGATCTTGGTGCATCTTCCTATCTTGTTAAAGGTGATGTAGATTATGAGGGATTAAGAAAAGAATTAGATAAATACTTAGGAGAATAAAACTGGTATTTAATTCTTTTTGTAAATCTGCTACTATAATAAAAATCTAAATTGAATAGTGAAATATAAAAATGTCAAAACTGCCTGCTTGTGTTGGTGTCGATTTTGGAACACATTCTGTGAAAGCTGTAGAATTGGCAAATGCTGATTCTGACAATCCTAGATTAGTTAATCTTGGTGCGCAAATAACTCCTAAAGGAGCTATCAATAGTGAGGATAAGGCAGATCAAAAAGCTTTGGCTGATGTGCTCAAGAAGTTATATGATTCTTCTTCTATCAAGAATAAAAATATCGTAATGGCACTACCAGAGTTTTCCGTGTTTACTAGATTCTTGGAATTTCCTGGTGTTAAAATGAACGAGCTTAAGGATGCTGTTTATTTTGAAGCTAAACAGTATATTCCTATGCCATTAAGCGAAGTTCAGTTGTCTTTTATGCCTATTGGTTTTAATGAAGAGAGAAATGCTCCAAGAGTATTAGTTGTTGCTGCACCACGTAAAATAGTTGATGTCTATATTAATATTGCACAGTTGGCAGGTTTAGATTTACTCGCAATAGAGACAGAAGCTTTAGCAATGGGAAGGGCTATGTATAAAGCAACAAAGAAAGCAAACTTGGTTATGCTTGACTTTGGAGCAAATAGTACAGATATGTGTATTATGAGTGATAGTTACATTGTTTTCTCTCAAAGCATTGCAATTGGTAGTGATTCTTTGACACAAGCTATTGTTAACAAGTTTAATTTTGATGTACAGAGAGCAGAACAGTTTAAGAGAAGTTATGGATTAATACCTACAGTATTGGAAGGTAAAATCTACGAAGTCCTCTCCCCTATTATGGAATCTATTCTTATTGAAGTGAGGAGAGGTATTGAGTTCTACAAGACAAGAACTTTAAGCCCTGCACCTACCGAGTACATTCTTAGTGGAGATGGGGCATTACTTCCTGGTCTTAAAGAGTATTTGGCTAAGGATGGTGGAGTAACAGTTTCTCTTGCAAATCCATGGGCATGTATTTCTGTAGATAGAAAGTTTGCAGATATTGTAGCAAAGAGTAGTGCTTCCTACTCTGTGGCTATTGGTTTAGCAGAAAAAGATGATAAATAATACACAAGGAGACACAATAGAAAATCAAGCTGAAAACCAGATGATGAATCAGGCTGAGGGTCGGGTACCTGCTGGTGGAAATAATTCCAAGAAGGATCCTGCAGAGGTTGAATCTGTTATTCTTACTCCAGAAGAGGAAGAGAAACAAGAAGAAGTTAAGGCGCATGCAGATGAGATTGCTTCTATTAGTGAAGGTATTGACCTTGTTCCTTTGGTTACAGATGTACAGGCACAGAAAGAGGATAAAAAGATTAAGGTCAATGTTTCTATTATTGTAAGTGCTTTTATTTTAATTGTCGTTAGTTTTGCAATTATTATTGTTAATGTATCTTTTAAGAATAGACTTGCTGATGAGAAGGAATATCTAAGTGTATTAACTGATGACATTCGTAAAAATTATACAGATGTGATTAATTCTAATAACCAAATTATAGATAGAATTGATTTGTATAAAGAAATTAAATCTACACAATACGCTACTGATGAGGTTGTTGAGTTCTTTAATGATTGCGCTTCTCAGGTTGGAAATGTGAGTATTACAAGATATGATATTAGTGCTAATTCTAAGATTTCTATAAGAGGTACTGCTGCCAATCTACAAGATGTATCTAAGCTTTGGTACATTTTATGTAATAACAATAATCTTACTGGAATTACATTGACATCTATGGGTAAGGGTGTGGATAAGGTCTCATTTGCGTTTTCTGGCACTCTTATTGTTGATAATTTTTTATAATATTATAAATGCCAGCACAGGATAATGATTTACAATTGAAAAGTACGAATGATGAAGTAAGAGATAATAGTGGACTTGTTTCTAGATTGAGTAGCTATATTTTACCTATTTCCATTATTGCTCTTGTTGTTCTTATTGCTGTTTTGGTTTTTGTTCCTATGATTAAGTCTGCTATCTCTTACAATGATGAATATAAGACTGTACATGCGAAGGTGGAGAGTATGGAGAAGCTTCAGTCGCAGCTTAGAACGTTGGATCCGACTGTTGTACAGACTGATCTTAATAATGCAAGAACAGTTATTCCACAAGTATTGAATACAACTAGATTTTTAACATATATTATTCATTCTAGAGATAAGTATTCTTTATCTTCTGCTACTGTTGGAGGTAATGATACCTCTGCTGCACAGGGTGCTGTTAATTCTTCTATAAGTATGTCTGGTTCTCAGGAACATATTTTGGAATTCTTAGATGCGTTCTATAATACATCTCCTTATATTCTTTCTATTGGTGGTATTACACTTAGTGGTGATGAGGAAAATTGGACAGTGAAGTTTAGTCTTTCTGGTTACTATATTAATAACGGAGATTTGCGTGCTGATGTAGATTTGTCTGCTCCTTTTGTAAATTATACAAACTACAGAGATGTTGTTGATTTATTTGCACAAAAGGCAGAACAGATTGCTAGTGGTGTAGATTATTAATACATTTCTTTTTCTTGGTGTTTTTTAGTTGGTAAAAAAATAGATGCGGTTTAAGCATCTATTTCCATTTTCTTATTTATATAAAATGATTAGATTTCGTCTTCGAAGACACTTTCGTCTAATTCTTCCTTAGATTCTTTGGAATCTTTACTTGGCTTCTCATCATCTTCTAATACTACTCTAGCTCTCTTATTTCCTCTTATTGCACAAATAGTAATTAAATCACGGATAGCATTAATTGTTCTACCTTTCTTACCAATAACAACACCTTTATCTTCTTCGGCAACCTTGATTGTAAGGATTGTCCAACCCGGAAGGTCAACACCCTCTCTCTCCTCAATCTCTACAACGTCTGGATTGTTTACGATTGACTTAACAATATGTTCTAAAAGTTCTTTCATGACAGTACAAGAAATAAAATTAAATTAAAACTTTTATTATTCTTCTTTTTTCTCTTCTTTTTTAACTGTACTTGGCTTATGAGAACCCTTTCTATGTGGCTTCATAATACCAGCTTTAACAAAGTAGTGTTCTACAGTATCTGTTGGTTGTGCACCCTTTGCAATCCATGCCTTTGCCTTTTCTTCATCAAATTTGAATGTAGATGGGTTAGTTTTTGGATCGTAAAAGCCTAATTCATCAATGGTTCTTCCATCTCTTGGCTGTGCAGAATCCATTACAGCTATTCTGTAACTAGCACTCTTTTTTCTTCCAGTTCTTTTTAATCTTATTTTTAACATAACGCGTAATTCTAACAGATGATATTATTTATTTCAAGTTGATTTTATCTTTTTTCATAATTAATATTGCTTTTCTTGCAGCATCTTCTTCTGCCTTTTGTTTACTTGTTCCAACTCCTTGAGCTATCTCTTTATTTTCCAAGAATAATCCTATTGTAAAATGCTTATCATGGTCAGGACCTTCTTCTTTAAGGATTGTGTATGTTGGTGTAACTTTGTATTTTGCTTGAGATAACTCTTGTATCTTTGTCTTTGGGTCTATAAATAATTCTTCTTCTACAACTTTGTCTACTTTCTTTAAAATTGTCCTTGTGACATATTCTTTTGCTGTTTCGTAATCCTTATCTAGATATATAGCACCTAGTACTGCTTCGTATAGGTCAGCAATAATATATTCTTTATCCTTTCCACCAGATTCTTCCTCTCCTTTGGATAATAGTAGGTACTGCCCTATTCCCATCTTCTTGCTTTCTTCTGCAATACTCTCTGTCCTAACAAGTGCAGATCTTATAGATGTTAGTTCTCCTTCGTGCTTCTCTGGATATTTTTTATAGATGTGGTCAGATATTATTAATTCTAATACAGCATCTCCAAGAAACTCTAATCTTTCGTTATTTTCTATATTTTGTTCTCTGTTTTCGTTGATATATGATCTATGTGTTAGTGCTGTTTTCAATAAATCTCTATTAGTAAATTTGACCCCTATTCTCTTTTCTAGATCATCGTAATCAATTATTGGCTGTGGTTTCTTTCTCATGATTTTCCTTCTTATAAACTTCATATAATGCACCTAGTATTCCATTTACAAACTTACCACTTACATCACCACCAAACTCTTTAGCTATCTCTATTGCTTCATCAATTGCTACCTTAGGAGGTGTTATCATGCCTACAAAGGCCTCGTAAATAGAAATACGTAGTATTTGTAGATCTACTAATTTCATCTGTGCTAGTGGCCACTGTGGCGCATACTGGGTAATTATTTCATCCAACTTAGGTCTATTTTCCTCTACTCCTTCTAACAACTTCCTATATAACTCTTTGTCGTATTTCTTAATCTCTCCTATACTCAACAAATCCTCTATGGAAACATCTTCTCTTTCATTATCTCCGGAATCAAAATATGTAGAGAATAGCTTCTGTATAACTAAGATTCTTGCCAGATGGCGTGGGTCAGTAGATCTTTTCATTATTATTATAAATAATTAACTATTAATCTTTTTTATATGTTCCGCAGAAACTGCACTCAAAATGAGATCTTTTTACTTTTCCACATTTTGGACATACGGACATCCCTTTTACAACCAATGCATTGTGAGCTCTTCTTCTTCCTTTTCTTGCTTTAGATATTTTTCTTTTTGGTAGTGCTCCCATACTTTTATAACTTTAATTATATTACTGTGGAGTATTATAGCACAAAGTTAGTCTAGAACAAACAAATATACTATTTTTATGATATAATATCGTGTTGTAAATACAAACCATACTCATAAGAAGGAGTTGTTTTATGCTGGAGAGATTGCACAATTTCTTATCCGATTTGTTCTTTGGAGCTACAATGCTCGCCCCTATAGGGGATGGTTTTAAATTTACAGATGCACGTGGTAACACGTTTGTGTGTTTCTATGATGAGAAAGGTTTTCTCGTCGGTACATATCGTTACTACTAATTAGTGCATCACCGACTCAGGAAGAGCTTAATTTTTATTTATATGCTCTTCTTGAGTTTTTAATTTTCTATTTCCATTACAAGGATAATCTAGGTTCCCTATCTATCTTCTCTATTTCTTTTTTATCCTCTATTATGTTGCCTTGCAAAATATTGAAATAACCTGCTAAACCAATCATTGCTGCATTATCTCCTCTATAATCTATATCTGGATAACAGTACTGTAACCCATTACTTCTAGCTATAGTACCTATCTTTCTAATAATCTCCTCACTATTAAATACTCCTCCACCAACAAATATTGTCTTTATATCTGGATTCTTATTAATTGCAGCTACAAGTTTAATCTTTATAGATTCTATTATTGCATCCAAAAAGCACCTACAAAAATCATAGGACCAATCACTATCTTTAGAATACTGCTCTCTTAACTCTTTGCACTTATACAAAGCAGCTGTTTTTATGCCAGAATAACTAAAATTAAGATCGTTAGAATGCTGCATAGGAATTGGAAAGTCTATAACTCCACTCTTTCCTTTTCTAGCAAATTCGCAAAGGGTTGGTCCACCAGGATATCCAAAATTAAGCATACGACCAACTTTATCAAAGGCCTCGCCTACTGCATCGTCTAGTGTTTCTCCAAGTTTCTCGTATTTACCAATTTTTTCTATATAAATGATTTCTGTATGCTTACCAGAAATAAGCAATCCTAGTGCTGGAAATAGAAGATCTAAGTTTTCCTTTGGAAATAGTCCACTACCTTTGGAATTAAGTAGTAAACCAGAAAACATATGTCCTTCCATATGATTTACAGGTATAAATGGCTTGTCGTATTTAATTGCTAAATTCTTTGCAAATCCTAATCCAATCTCCAAATCTATTGCTAATCCTGGCCCATATGTACAAGCAACATAATCTACATCTTCTATTTTAATTTTTGCTTTCCTCAAAGCCTCTGCATAAACAGTAGGAATGTTTTTCTCATGCTCTCTTCTTGCAATATCTGGAACTACTCCGCCCCATTGTGCATGTATCTCAACCTGAGAGGATACTACAGAAGAAATAACGTTTCTTCCCTCCAATACTGCACAAGATGTGTCATCGCAAGATGTGTCAAAAGCTATTATCTTAGGCTTCTTTGTGTTACTAATAGAATTATTCATAGATTTCTATACTCCTTTTTTCTAAAGATAAATATTTAATTACAATTTTGTATGTTTTAATAGACATATTATCGCAAAGTGCAGAGATTTCTTGGTAAAACTTGTCTGCCCACTCTATCACGACAATATCTTTATTCTCCAAATGCTGTATTAGACCAGAATTATCTAGTTGTCCATCTTCCAATCTCCATGTGTCCATATGTGCCAAAACATGTTTTCTTCCATTAGTCTCGTATGGATATTCATTAATTATTGTATATGTAGGAGAATTAATGATTTCTTTTACACCAAGAATTTCCCCTATTCCTTTAGTAAACTGTGTCTTTCCTGCACCAAGCTCTCCACTAAGTGCAATAACACACGGCACATTTGAGTCTAAATATTTTTTTGCAAACTCTTTCGCAAATGCAATTGTCTCCTCTACTGTAGCTGTTGTTGTCTCTTCTATCTTTTTATTCTTTATGAGCGCGTTATCGAATTGTACTTTCCCTTGTCTAAGGACAGAAAGTTGGTTTAATGTTGTATCCAAGACTGTAGAAGGCTGGTTTTTTGGTAATTCTCCTGCATCCAAGAATAAATCTATCAGTTTTTTGCTCTTCTCTGGAAGATTTTTAATCAAGGACTCTATGCTATATGGAGTTGGCTTATACGATACATTCGCAGATGTAGCTGTAATAGGCTTTCCAAATTTCTTTATTAATTCCAATGTGTATGGATAATTAGGATATCTAACTCCAACTGCACCTTGTATTGATACAACAGGAGGAACAAGATTTCCTTTGCTAATAGATATCACAGTAATTGGTCCAGGAAGATAATTTTTATATAAATTCTCTGCCGTATCGTTAATAGATACATACTCTTTTGCCATATCTATATCACTTACAGCAATAGAAATTGGTTTGCTACCACGTAGCTTTTTGTATTCCAATATCTTCTTTAGTGCTTCTGGATTTGTAGCATCTGCACCAAGACCATAGCAAGTCTCCGTAGGATACACAATTAGTCCTCCACTCTTTAGAACTTCCACAGCTTTCTCAATAGATTTTTCTTTTTCTGATTTTATGTTTATAATCATATATATATTATACAAGTAATTTAATATTCTAAAAATATTATGGCAGTAACTAATTTAGCAGAGAGTTCTTTTGAAGATGAAATAAAAAATTATAAGGGTGTTGCAGTTGTAGATTTTTGGGCTCCTTGGTGTGGTCCTTGTACAATGGTTTCTCCTATTATTGATGAGCTTTCTGATGAAATGAGTAATGTGAAGTTCTGTAAAGTTAATGTTGATGAAGCACAAACCTTATCTGAGCAGTTTGATATCATGAGTATTCCTGCCGTATTTATTTTTAAGGATGGTGAGGTTATGGATAGTATTATTGGTGCACATAACAAGGAGAGTTATAAGGAAGAGATTGGGAAATATTTATAATATTTATTATATAGCATATGAGTTTAAAACAGGATTCTTTTAAAAAAGTTAGAAAAGAGAAAAATAAGTGGAGATTGGATACTCCTGAAGATTTTGTAGAAATGGAAGATACATTCCTTAAGGAGAGAATGCTAAGCAAGGAGCCTACCATTAGAGGTACTGTAAGAATCACTGCTGGGAAAGCTAAAAATTTCAATATAGATATTCCAAAATCTACAAGGCCAATGACAGATCGTATGAAGGTACGTATTTTTGATATTCTTAGAGAAGATATTGTAAATAAAGATATATTAGATCTGTATGCTGGTGCTGGTTCTTTTGGTTTGGAAGCTTTATCTAGGGGTGCTAAGTCTTGTACTTTTGTAGAGGCATCCAAGGGGGCAGATTTAATAATTAAGAAAAATGTTGCACATACAGGATTCTTGCCAGAATCTACAATAATTAGAGAAAAGGTAGAAGATTTTCTTTACAAAAATGTTACTAATAGAGAAAAAGGTACTCTCCCTACTCCTTATGATATTGTCTTTTTAGATCCTCCATATAAGTTATTCAATACAAAGAAGATATTTAAAATGCAGAGTATTATCAATGATTCTGCTGAGTTTCTTCCTGGAAATATAAATCCAAATACAAAGAGATTTAAGGGAGCTCTAATCCTAAAACATCCAAAGAGATATCTAGTAGAAAAGCTAAAGTTAGAGAAACTAAAGTTGGTAGAAGAGATAAACTTTGGTCTTAATGTTATTTCTTTCTTTATAGTTAATGAGGATAGAGAAACAAAAGGTGCTAAAAAGAATAAGAAGAAAGAGAATAAAAAAGAAAGTTAAAGATAATATGGAATGTGTAAATTGCCATAAAACAATTCCAGATAATAAATTAATAGGAACAAAAAATAGAAATCATTGTCCATACTGTCTTTGTTCTATGCATTTGGATGACTCTGTTCCTGGAGATAGAAAATCCTCTTGTAAATCTCTGATGATGCCTATTGCTATAACATTTAAAGCTCCGAAGAAGAATAAGTATCCAACCAAGAATTCAAGCAGGTATGGAGAGATGATGGTAGTGCACCAATGTAGCAAGTGTGGTAAGATCTCTAATAATCGTGTTGCTGCTGATGATAATCCACAAACTATTTTGGATATTTTTTATAAAACTCCTCACTCAGAAGAAGAAGAGGAAGAGGTAAAAAGACAATTATATGGTCAAACTGTATTCGATAAGTAAAAAGAAATATGCATTGATAATATCTTCTGCCTTAAATGGTTTTCTAACCATGATGGTTACTGCATTCTTAGGTATCTTTACATCAGATATTTTGGTTAAGGAGAAATTATTTTTTGCTCTTGTTTATCTTGTAATACCAGTTGTTCCTTATTTAGTATTAAGAAAACTTCGTTTTATTGATGATATTGATATTACCAAAAGAAAACAAAGACCACTTTTTTTTACAATAGTATATATTCTTTATGGTATTGCATATTGGATTGTTTTAAAGAAATATGGTGTTTGTGAATTTTCTAATGTCGCGTTATGTCTTTTTGTTGCACAATTTGTATTATCTGTTGTGAACTATTTCTGGAAAATGAGTGGACACATGACATTTGCTGTAGTGATGTTTTCTACAATCTGTTATCTATTCCGTAATAAATTGTTGTTGTTATTGTTCTTATTTGTACCATTACTCGCTTGGTCTAGAGTAATATTAAGAAAACACACAGTAGCTCAAGTTGTTCTGGGAACTATAACTTCTTTAATAGAATGCATTTTAATTTACGGTAGTTTCTGTTAAAATGCAGGCTATGGAAAATTTTACAATAGTACAACTCAGAGAGAAATTGTTAGCTAAAGAAATATCTGCAGTAGAAGCAGTGCAGTATTATTTAGATAGAATTAACAAGTTAGATAAAAAACTAAATTCTTATATCACTGTCTGTGATGAGAAATCTTTAGAAGATGCTAGGTATTTTGATAACAACTTTGATTCCCAAAAAGACAAAAAGCTTGCAGGTATTCCATTATCTGTAAAGGATGTGTTTTCTACTAAAGGAATAATGACTACATGTGCATCTCACATTTTAGATGGATATGTACCTGTCTACGATGCTACTGTTGTAAAAAAATCATTAGAAGAAGGTGCAATTATTATTGGAAAAACGAATCTAGACCAGTTCTGTCATGGTTCTGGTACTGTAACATCTTATTATGGACCATCTAGAAATCCATGGGATACTACAAAGTTACCAGGTGGTTCTAGTGGTGGTTCTGCTGCTGCAGTTGCTGCAGATTTATGTACAGCATCTTTAGGAACAGAAACAGCGGGATCTATTAGACTTCCATCCTCTTGGTGTGGTTTAGTTGGACTTAAACCAACTTATGGAAGAGCATCTAGATACGGTATTTTGGCAATGGGTTCTTCTTTAGATTGTCCTGGACCAATTTGCAAGTCTGTAGAGGACTGTGCATATATGTTAGATATTATTGCAGGAAGAGATTTGCATGATAACACTACATCTACAAAAGAAGCTGGAAATTACTTAGCAAACCTTACAGATAAAGATATTAAATCTTTGAAACTTGCATTACCAGTAGAGTATTTGGAGCTAGAGTTGGAAGAAGGTGTTAGAAAGAACTTTATGGATGCTATAGAGAAATTGAAGCAATTAGGAGTAACAATAGAAGAAGTACATGTAATGGATTCTAAGTATGCAATGGCTGTTTATACAATAACATGTAGAAGCGAAGTTTCCTCCAATCTTTCTAGATACGATGGCGTAAGATTTGGATTAAATGCAGAAAATACAGATACAATACAGTCCTATTACGAAGAAGTACGTGGTTTAGGATTTGGAAAAGAGAACAAGAGAAGAGTTATGACTGGAACATATTCTCTTTCTGCTGGTTATGTTGATGAATATTTCCGCAAATCTGAGCAAGTAAGAGAATTAATTAAAGAAGATTTAGATAACATACTCTCCAAGTACGATGCAATTGTTGCACCTACAACTCCATCTACTGCACTCAGCGATAAAGATGCAGAAAATCCACTATTTGGAGAAAATGCAGATGTACTTGCAGAAGCAAGTTCGGAAGCAGGTCTTCCTGGAATTACAATTCCATCTGGATTATCCAATAACATGCCAACAGGTATCCAGTTTATTGGACAAAAGTTCGGAGAGCAAACAATCCTCAATCTAGCATATGCTCTAGAGAAAAATATCGGTAGACAGGTCTTAGATACAGCATCTTTGGAATAAAAATAGTATAATACGCTATGGACAATAAAAAATTACTAATTCTAGACATAGCTGTTTATGCACTTGTTATATTAGTTGCTGTGTTTTTTGTAGTTCCAAATCTTAGAAATGGTAATCAGACAGAGATTAATAATAATACGGAGATTCCAGAAGAAATAAAAAAAACAGGAACAACAGTTCTCTCTGCTACAGATGAGACAACAGAAACGACGGAAGATATCCAACCACAACAAGCAAATACACAACTTCTGGAAGCAGGCTGGATACCATATTGGGGTTTAGATTCTGGATATGTAAGTCTTGTAAATAATGTATCCATATTAGAGGAGATAAATCCTGTTTTATATACAATAGATACAGATGGAAGTCTAAAGAGAAATCCTTTTACAGAAGAAACACTCAGAAAAATTCTTTCCTTGTGTAAGCAGAAGAATATACGAGTTGTACCAACTATTGGTTCTTATGTTTTAGAAAACACCTCTGCCCTACTTTCTTCTCCTGCAAATATAAAGGAGAATATAGAAGATATTCTAAAGGAGATAGAAACATATGGATATGCAGGTATAGATTTAGATTTTGAGACAATATCTGCTAGCGATGCAATTAATTACCATACATATCTAAGTGAGCTAAAGACTAAGTTATCTAAAGAAGAAAAGATACTTTCTGTTACAGTATTTCCACAATGGGGACAAACAATCTACTCTACGCATCCAGATACTAGGAAAGCACAGGATTATGCATACATAAATACTGTTGCAGATGAAGTTAGAATCATGTGTTACGACTACGATACTTCTGTAATTGGACCACTTGGACCAACTCATTGGATAAAAGAAGTTTTAACCTATGCAACAAAAAAGATAGATAAAAATAAAATATACCTAGGAGTACATCTATATGCATACGAATGGGAGGATTCTACCCCTACTGCTTTAACATACTCTTCTCTTTCTAATATATTGTCTAGTAGTTCTATTACAAAATATTATGATGACAATACGGGAGAGGATTCTGCAACATACAAATGTGGAGAGCATAACTGTACTCTTTACTATATAAGTCCAGAGGGTATTCTAGCTAGAAGAAATATTGCAAAACAGTATGGAATAAAGGGTATATCTTATTGGAAGCTAGGTGGAGAAGACAATTTATTAAAATAAAGGATACTTAACAACATGAAAAAGAAGAATGATTTAAAGATAAAAGGAAGGTTAGAAACTCCTTTTAAATTATGTTTATATACTTTTATTATTTCTTTAAGTCTTATTTATATAATATTTAGGATTTTTTTCACATTACCATTAAGATTTGGTGTGCCAACAGCCATACTAGGAATCTTTATCTTAGTATTAGAAATAATAGAATTTTTAGATTACTTTAATTTCTATCTAAATGTCTTATGTTATAATAAGCATTCTCCCAAAATACCTAAAGTTAAAAAATCATTACTTCCAGAAGTAGATGTCTTTATAGCAACAATTAATGAATCTGTTGATTTAGTAGAAGGAACTATAAAAGCCTGCTTAAAAATGAAGTATCCAAATAAGAAAAAGATTCATATCTACATATGTGATGATGGTCACAGAAAAGAAATGGAAGACTTAGCTAAAAAGTATAATATTGGTTATATTACTAGAAATGATAATAAAGATGCGAAAGCAGGTAACTATAATAATGCATTAAAACATAGTTATTCCCCATATATCGCTACTTTAGATGCAGATATGCAACCAACTCCAGAATTTTTAATGACAACTATGCCTTTTTTTGTAAAGGAAAAAAGAGTTGGATTTGTTCAATTACCACAAAGTTTTAGTAATCCAGATATATACCAACTAAGATTTGGTCTAACAGATGAAATCCCATTTGAGCAAGATTATTTTTATACTAGAATTCAAATAGCTAAAAACAATACCAATTCTGCAATCTATTGTGGAACAAATGCTGTTTTATCTAGAGAAGCATTAGAGAGTGTTAATGGATTTTCTATTAATAATGTTACAGAAGATATAGCAACAGGTATGGCTATTGAATCAAAAGGATATCGAGGAATAGCACTTACAAATATAGAAGCATATGGCGATGCTGTTAATGATTTAGAGTCTTATGCTAAACAACAATCTAGATGGGCAAGAGGTGGAATTCAAATCTTAAAGAAACAAAAAATATTAACAAATGACGGTTTAAGTTTAAGACAAAAAGCAGAGTATTTATCAGCAATCTTTCACTGGTACTATGGAGTTAGAAGAGTTATCTATTTTATTATGCCACTATTATTTAGTTTCTTTGGTATCTTAGTAATAGATTGTAACTTAATAGTGTTTTGTGCTTTTTTCTTTCCACCGTTCTTGCTAAAAAGATTTGGTTTAGATCTTTTAGAATACAAAAAGAAATCTGCAACTTGGTGTCTAATATGTGAAGTTGTAATGGCTCCATTTATGGCCTTAACAGTTCTTAAAGAAACATTTGGAGCACCAAATTCTAGATGGGATGTCAGTCCTAAGAACAAAATAAATACTACAATGACCAAAACAAATAGATTTTTCTTAATATGTCATTCATTCTTTTTATTACTTAGTATTCTTGGTTTAGGTGTCACCTTTTATAGAATATATACTTTAGAATTATATGCCTATATATTACCTTTGATATGGATTTCTGGTAATATCTTCTATTTAACAGTTGCAGTAATCTTTGATTTAAGATTAAAACCAGTTTATTATGAGAATTTTGTTCCAAATAAAGCAACTAAATATAGTTTAAAATCTATTCCGATGATATTTACAAGTATCTTTAGAAAGAAAATGAATTAATAGCGTATTACTTATGAAAAAAAATATTATATTAACAATTATTGTATTACTACTAATCTTACTAGGATCCGTGGCCTATTTCACTTCGAGAAATAAAAAAGATTCTACATTTGTTGGGAAAAATGGTTGGCTGGTAGTAGATGGTTCTAATCTGCTCAATTCTTCTGGAGAGCCAATTCAATTAAGAGGTATTAGTTCTCATGGAATTCAGTGGTATCAATATTCCAAAAGCACTATTAAGGCTCTAAAAGATACTATGAAAATAAATGTTTTTAGAATTGCTATGTGGACTGATCCAAATCATAATGGTTATGTTAAGAATCCAGGAATAAAAGATTACGCCATTGAATTAATTGATTATGCCATTGAACTAGATTTATACGTAATCATTGATTGGCATATTTTAGAGGATGATAATCCAAATACGTATAAAGAAGAAGCTAAAGAATTCTTTGATGAAATATCTAATAAATATAAAAATGTTCCAAATGTGATATATGAAATTTGTAATGAACCAAGTGGTACTACTAATTGGAAAGAGGGAGTCAAACCATATGCAGAAGAAATAATTCCGGTTATAAGAAAGAATTCTCCTAAATCTCTAATTATTGTAGGAACTCCAGAATGGTGTCGTGATTTAAACGAAGTGTTAGCATCTCCATTAGATTACAAAAATATTGTTTATGCAGTACATTTTTATTCTGGAAGTAATAAACAAGAATTAAGAGATGTAATGGATAATTTTTTAGATAATGGTTTAGCAATATTTGTTTCTGAATGTGGTATGACTAACTATATGGCTGATGGCCCATTATATATTGATGAATTTGAAACATGGATTAAATATTTAGATCAAAAAAATATCAGTTGGGTTTATTGGTCAATTGCTATGAAAGATGAAACATCTTCTATACTGGATCCTAATAAAGACTATTTTAAATGGGATATATATGGCAATTTCATTGATCCAGAAGATAAAGATCTTAATGACTATTTAAGTGAATCTGGAAAGGAAATACATAAGATTCTAAATAGCTATCAATAAGGGATTTTCTCTGCATTTCATTCCTCAAATATAAATATTTGCTTTGAGATTATTGACCTGAATCGACCGTGTTGCTATTATGATATTATTATTATTTTATACAATATAAAAATATGAAGAAAATATTGTTGAGTATTATATTTCTTTTAAGTGGGTTGTTGTTGTTAACACCATCAACAGTATTTGCTACAGAAATAGAAGATTTATCTTTAGAACAGTTCTTACAAAATTATAGTCTTATTTCTTTAGGACATAGAAATAATGGTAATGCAACTGTTTACCATGTTACAAGTAATTTCCTGGTAAATGGTACAATACAGAGTGCAAATGCTCATGCAATAATAACCGAGGCAGATAGCTTGCAGTCGCTTTGTTCAACATCAACAACCAATTTCTACTATCATAATTCGGGATATATTCAGAGTAATCTTACTAATTGTAGTGCATTAGATTTTAATTTTGACACCTTATATAATAACATCGTTGCAAAACAGGCTGAGATTCAAAGTGGTATTCCGGTAGAAGGTACTTCTTTGGAATTAAAAACAGGATCTAGTTACAATATTGTTAATGTTAATGATCTTGAGGAAATAATATTTACAGATATTACAAATGAAGGAAGTAATTTAACAGTATTTACAATTCTTGATAGTGGTGCTGTTAGTTTACCAAGTCTTTATTGGTATGGTGAGAATGATGAAAAGCATCAATTTATAACAAATGATAAGTTTGGTGGTGCAACAGCATACAATGCTAATGGAATTTCTCCACAAAGTTACACGACACAAACAGGTCGTAATCAGCCTACCTATTATAAATATGATGATGTCTATCATGGTAATATTGTATGGAATATTCCAAATGCTACATCTGTAACTCTTTCATCTGGTGTTCCATTTGTTGGACATATAATTGCACCAAATGCAGATATTACAATGGCTGAGTCTAATACAGCTGGTTCTGTAATAGCAAATAGTTTTACTGGTGCAGGAAATACTGAGATTCATAGTTATCCATTACAGCAGTCTGGTTTATTGAGAAATCTTAATCCAAAAAATGAAACAGTAAAATTAGATTGTGATTGTGAAGGTGGTGATAGTAGACCAGAATCAGTAACAATATATTTAGCTGCTAACGGTACTAGAATAAGAAGTATTGTCTTAAATAGAGAAAATAATTATACATACGAATTAAGTGATTTGCCTGAAACATTGGATGGTAGTACGGATATAGAGTATACCTTAGAAGGAGCATATATAGATGAGTATGTAGAGAATATTGATGGCTTTAATTTAGTATTAGGTTGTACAGATGCACAGAAAGCCGATAATACAGACAAGAAGGAACCAGAATCCAATAGTACCGCAGGAGAACAAGAAAAAGTAGAAAAGAATCCAGTTACTGATGATAAGGTTCCTTATTTTGTGCTTGTATCCATTGTTGCTTTTGTAGCATTATTGGTGACAACAATGTCTTTATATATAAAGAATCGTGGAATAATAATTAAAAAGTAGCTCATATTGGTGAGCTACTTTTTTCTTTCGAGAGATTGGTATGCTTTTTTTCGATAAAAGAGTATCAAAGCTATATAAATACTACCCCCATTATATCTATAGTGGCATATTTTTTATTTAATGAAATTGTATTATTGGAAAATGAGACGCTCGGGACTCGGACCCGACACCTACTGCTTAAAAGGCAGTTGCTCTAACCGGATGAGCTAGCGTCCCATGGATATATCTCTACTTATATTATATAACAAATTAGATATTATTTACAACAAATAATATAATATACACAAATATAAAATAATTATAAAATGCCCATGAACACATATATGCAACATGCAGACAACCTAGCAATACAAAATTTATTAACTAATAACGGAGGCCCATTTGGAGCTGTAATCGTAAAAAATGGAAAAATAGTCGGAAAAGGAAATAACACAGTCCTTAAAGACAAAGAACCAACAGCACATGCAGAAATAAATGCAATAAGAAACGCATGCAAAAAACTAAAAACATACGACCTCACAGGATGCATAATATACACATCATGCTATCCATGCCCAATGTGTCTAG
>JAGDCC010000036.1 GCA_017958745.1 bacterium | reverse complement strand
GAAGATATTACTGGTACATCTGCAGATACTACATCTACAAAGGAGTTGGAATTGGAATTACCAACACAGACAGATAATCCAAGTCAGGTTATAACATTTAAGGATCCTTCGGATAAGGGTGTTGCCTTGAGCATAGATGGAAAGAGTGCAAAAGAGATAGATAGTCCATATACATTACCTGCTTTGAGTATTGGTAAACATTCCTTAGTTTTTAAGTTTGTGGATTCTTTAGGTATAGAGCAGGAGTTAGAAAAGGAAGTTATTATTATTCCAAGAGTACCTGTTATTAATGTTCCAAAGGTAGATGGAGAGAGTGTTGTTGTTTCTGGTACTGGACTTGCAGATGCAGAGATTTTTCTTCTTATTAGTGCAGATGGAAAGACAGAAACATTAACTGGTAATGTAGATAGCGATGGTAAATGGACATTAACCCTTGAGACTAAAATAGTAGATGGAATACATACATTTGTTGCATATGTAAGAAAATATGGTTATGCTAGTGATTTGTCTGAGATAGTTAAGGCAGATTTAAGTGCAACAGCTAATGTAGCACCTACTAAAGAGGAGAAGAAGTTAGAGAATATACATTTCGCATTTGCAGATATTACTAAAGAGAACTGGAAAGAAGTATTAGGTAATAATAAGGATTTGTATATTGTAACAGCAGGAGCATTACTTTTGGGAGTAGTTATTACTGCAATATTTTCCAACATTGTAGACCATTCTATAGAGAATAGAGAAGTAAAGAAAGCAGAAAAGGATTTATTAGAACCATCTGCACAACCTCAGAAAGATCTCACTCTTTTTGACATCTTAAGCCAAGAAATTAAAGAAACACCGCAACAGCCACAAGTAGTACAACAGCAAGTTGTAATTCCGCAACAAGAAGTAGAGCAACCAGTAGTAGAAAAGGTCGCAAAGAAGAGAGGGAGACCAAGGAAGGCTGTTACAGAAGTAGAAGCTGCACCTATACAAGATTTATCAGAATTGAAGAGTGCAGGAAAGGTTATAACTAGGATAGATTTCCTTAGAGATTACAAGGATTTCGATCCAGATAAATCCAACGGTCAAGAGAACGATCTTAAGAAACAGGATAATATAGAGATATCTCTAATTTCTAAAAAATAGAGGCTGTTATTCTATTTCTATAATTTCTTTATTAAATACAGATTATCTCTTACAAACGATTGACTTTCGTAATATTTTCTCGTGCCAATAGCAGATATGACTGCTAATTTAGAAAAATCTTTATCTTTAGATATCTTTTCTGCTTGTTTAATTAAGGATTTACCAAGTCCAATATGTTGGGATTCTCCATCTCCATCGTTTTCTAAACCTACAACACTACCATAAACATGTACTTCTCTAATTATTGCACAACCATCTAACTCCTTAATTATACTCTCCTTCCTATACTCTTCTTTTGGTAAAGATAATCTCAGAAAACCACAAAGCTTATCTGTAGATTTAGTCTTGTAAGATAGAAAATGTTCTACAGAAACAGTAGTATCGTACGCAATGTCTTCTAAAACAATATCTTCCTTATTAACATTCTCTTCCTTAATCTCTCTACTTCTAATATCTTCCAATTTAACACCATTCTCTTTAACTCTTTCTTCTACAATCTGTCTTAGATTTGTTTTTTTATTACCAGCTTCTATGTTACCAGAAGGTATATCTCTAATTATTCTAGATAATCTACAATATCTTGGAGTCATCTCCATACACTTAGCAAGGATATCTACCAATTCATCTGCAGAATATGGTTTATACATACCACGGTTATATAAGTAAGATAGGTATGTGTTTCTAATAACTGTAGTAGGGTAGATTTTTAACTCGTCTGGACAGAATGGGTCTGTCCATAACTTCTTGTATGTAGCTATATCCTTTTCTATTGTAGATTTATATAGATTAGGCATTACATGTCCGTGTATTTTAAAGCCAGCTCTTCTTAACAAGGCGAATGCATTTTCTACCTCTTTTACACTTCTACCAATTTTATTTGCATTAAGGACTTCGTCATCCAAGGATTGTATTCCTATCTGTATCTTAGTAGCACCAAGTCTTCTCATGTCAATGATATTTTCCTCCGTTATGTAGTCTGGGCGTGTTTCTAATACTAGACCAACATTTCTACAATATGCACTTTCATTTATAACTTGGTCTTTTTCTAATTCTTCCCATGAGGATTCCTCATAGTAAGAGTTTATTTTTCTTGGCTTAATATAATCTTTAGAATTAGTATCTATAGAGTTAAGAGCTTTGTAACATTGGTCTACAAACCATATTTGGTAATCTAGTGGGTAGAAGGACCATGTTCCACCAAGTATAATTATTTCTACCTTTTCTATATTGTGACCAATATTTCTTAATGCTATTAATCTGTTATATACCTGTGCATATGGATCGAAGAGATTGTCTAGTGCTCTTTGTGCACCAGGTTCTGTGGCTATATAACTTTTTGGCATGAGTGGTTCTGTAGGACAGTATATGCAATTTCCAGGGCATCCGTATGGTTTAGTTAATAGTGTTACTACAACTACACCAGAATCTGTTCTTGTTGGTCTTAGTCTTAATCTTTTTTCCAATATCTTATCCTTTTCTATTTTTCCTTCACTTACATATTCTCTATATTTATTTACAAGGTAGTCATTTCTATATAGAGTTCCATCTTCTTTTTTATACTTTCTGAGTATTTTATTTAAAGAATCATCCTTCCATTCTTTAACAGAGGTTATTTCTTTAAATAATTGTATATATTTATCCATATATATAATTATACATCTCTATCTGTTATTTTTATAAATAATAATATATACTTACCAATAACTTTTTATAAAAACCTCTAATGAACAAAAAGGATATCAATATAGAAAAAACCCTCGTATTAATTAAACCAGACGTATTACAAAGACAAATAGTTGGAGAAATATTCTCTAGATTTGAAAGAAAAGGAATAAAAATAGTTGCAATGAGAATGTTAAATGCAACTAAAGAACAAGTTGGAGAACATTATATAGATGACCCTGCATATCTAATAGAAACTGGAGAAAAAGCTAAAAAAGGAGCAGAAGCAAGAGGAGAAGATGTAAGTGATTGGAACTCATTGGAAAGAGGTAAAATTGTAAGACAAAGAAATATAGACTACTTAACAAGTGGACCAATAATTGCAATGGTATTGGAAGGATTTGGTGTTGTCGCACAAGTAAGAAAAATATTGGGAAGTGCAAGTCCTGCAGACAGTGATTTAGGAACTATTAGAGATGACTACTCTTTGGATACATATGCACTCGCAGATTATATATCCAGATCTACAAGAACAATGTTACATGCATCGGATAGTGTAGAAAATGCAGAAAGAGAAATTAAGATATGGTTTAAGGATAAGGATATCTGTAATAACTACGAAACAGCTGCAGAGAAAATATTCTACGATTCTATATAGATAAAACAATCTTATCTTGTTGTAGATCCACATTAAGTGGAATATTGCGTATATCTACATTGGAAGAGGATTTAATGTAGTCAAAGAACTTGTTGTATACCTCTGTATCTGTAATAACTGGAATAGCAGTCTCTGTTATACTTACATTGCTAATCTTTGCTTTGCCATCCTTTTCCTCTATGGTGAATATTGCCCATGGAAGAGTATTTGTATCTACATAGACTGTCCATTTGTTATCTTCTGCTTTAATACAAGCATCATCTAAGGTCATTCCATTTACAGATTTAACAATATCGTTGATCATGAAGACACAGTCTGCGGCAGATATCTCTACATTCTGCTCTTCTAGGTTGATATTGTTTTTAAAATTACCAACCGTAGTCAAATCGATATTGGAATAACAAGTCATACTCTCTTTATCTACGGTAAATGTTTTCTTCCAAGACAAATACTTAATAGTACTCAAACCTCCAATAATAATGGATACCAACAAAAGAAAAATACCCAATGTCTTTGTACCACTGTTAAACATAAACTATTTCTTTAGAAATTTATTTTTAATATAAATTGGCTTCTTATTCTTTATATCTGGACAATGCTTGTTTATTACACTCAACGTGGTCATTAAAACTTCATTAAGGTTCTTTGCCTTAAATGGAACACCACTAGCAAGTTCATGACCACCACCACCTAAATCTTCTGCTATCTCTCTTACATTCTGGTAACCCTTTGTACTTCTGAAGGAAATAAACCAACCATTCTTATCTTTTGGATCTGGTTTAATTACAAAACCCCAGTGTACTCCCTGTATAAATCTAAGGAACCTATCTCTAATGAAGCTCTGTGCCTCTCCAACACCTTTCTTACATCCTTCGACTCTATCTATAGTCTTTCTATCTATATACATATATGCCATATCTCCAACAATTGTGAGTGTCTTGAGATACTCTTGCATAGCAATAACAGCTTCCTTTGGAAATTTACTATTTCTGTATGAGAAATCTTCCAAATCTATTGGAGCAACTGCCATAGCATCTGCATAAACTCTATGTGTGTTAGGAGTGGTGAGATCGTAGAGGAATCTTCCTGTATCGGCGACAATCCCATATTGAACGAGCTTAGCAGTATTGTTATCTAGCTTAAACTTTTTACCAAATACTCTTGTAAACAACATATATAACTCCTCTGTTGCTGAGCTTGCATGATGATTAATTAACACGCAATTATCTCCATTATTTACTATGGAATTGTGGTGATCTACAAACACAACAGGTAGAGTCTTGTAATCTACATTGTCATCGTCGTTGACACAGATAGTGATATCTCCAGAATCTACAACTAGAATCATGTCGCATTTTGAGGAATCTAATTTCTCTACATAGCTTAATCTGTTCATTTCGGGGAGGTTGATGGTAGGACCTTGTTTTACCTGTGCAATAAACTTCTTTTTAGGATACATCTTGCTAAGAACAATTTTAGCAAACAACATACTACAGAAAGCATCTAAATCTGGACCATTATGTGCAAGTATTAGGATATTATGAGATTTTTCTATTAATTCTAGAAATTTTTTTTCTTCCTTTTCCATATTCTTGATAATACCAAATCATGATAATATAATACAAGATTAGATAAATTAACCAATAGAGAGAAATGATTGATGTAAAAAAGATTATTAATGATAGAGATTATGTAGAAGAGGCATTGTCTAAGAGAATGAGTAAAGAGGATATGCATTTGGATGAAATTATTTCTCTTTATGAAGAAAAGAAGAAGTTACAGCTTGATTATGATACGAAGCGTGCTGAGCAGAATAGTTACAATCAGCAGATGGCAACTATTGATAAGAAGAGTGATGAGTTTAAGAATTTGATTAATGATTTAAAGGCTAAGTCTGAGGAAGTGAAGGAGGCAGAGGAAAAGCTTAAGGATGTTGATGATAAGCTAACAAGAATGGTTGAGGTTCTTCCAAATTTCCCTGATGATGATTTGTTATCTGGTGAGAAGGAGAATAACAAGGTTATAAAGGTTGTTGGCGAGAAGCCTCAGTTTGATTTTAAGATAAAGGATCATGTGGAGTTAGGTAATAATCTTGGTCTTTTTGATTTTGATACTGCATCCAAGATTTCTGGTAATAATTTTGCAATGTATACTGGTTGGGGTGCTAGACTTGAGTGGGCATTAATTAATTATTTTATTAATTCTCATCTAGAGGCTGGGTATAAGATGATTATTCCACCTAATCTTGTTGTGAGACAGTCTGCATATACTGCAGGTCAGCTTCCTAAGTTTGAGGAGGATGTTTACTGGGTACAGGATGGTTTGTGTTTAATTCCTACAGCAGAGACAGTTCTTACAAATATTTATAGAAATAGTACTCTTAAGGAGGAGGATTTGCCAAAGAAATTCTTTGCTTATACTCCATGTTATAGAAGAGAGGCTGGTAGTTATAGAGCAAATGAGAAAGGGCTTATTAGAGTACATCAGTTCAATAAATGTGAGATGTATCAATTTACAACGGAGCAGGGGAGCGATGCTGCTTTTGATGAGTTGGTAGAGCGTGCAGAAAAGCTTGTTGCAGATTTAGGATTGCATTATAGAGTGGAGAAGTTGGCAGCAGGAGATTGTGCAGCTGGTGCAGCTAGAACATACGATATTGAGGTTTATATGCCTGCTATGGATAGCTATTATGAGGTTAGCTCTGTTTCCAATGATAGGGATTACCAGGCAAGAAGAGGAAATATGAGATATAAGGGTGCAGATGGAAAGATGCATTTTGTAAATACACTTAATGGTTCTGGATTGGCTACAAGTAGACTTATGGTTGCTCTTGTTGAGGCATACCAGCAAGAGGATGGTTCTATTGTTGTTCCAGATGTTCTACAGAAATATGTTGGTGTAGATAAGATAACAAAAGAGATTTAATGAGTGCTATTATCGGGTATTCTTTAGATAAGAATATTGCAGAGAATATAAAGAGTATAAGGGTTGGTATTTCCCAGACGTTTACAGATTTGGGACTTAAGGTGTCGTGGAAGGATCAGAAGTCTTACAATATTACTGTTGCATATCTTGGTGAGTCATTAAATCTTATACAAAGAGCATATATAAATCATAAGCTTAAGGATTTCCAGTTTGAGTCATTTCCTATTACTTTTAGTACTATTAAGATAGGTAAGTCTGGTAGGAATAGAAGTTCTATTTTCTTGGAGATTTTAGATGGTGGAGAGGATATAAGAAAACTTTGTTTAGAACTTAGACAGACATTGCATCTCAAGGAAGATATTAATCTTGTTCCTCAGGTTACTCTCGGTAGAATTACTAGCGATTTATCTGATTCTATGTATACAGATTTGCAAAAGAGTTTGTATGTTATGTCTAAGAAGCTCCCTGTTAAGAAGATTAAGTTTGTATTAGATGATGTTTCTATTATAGAAGAGAAGTAATATCTTCTAGTGTTTTTACATATATAACTTTTTTGTTTCTTCTAAACCATGTTCTTTGTCTTTTTGCATACTGTTTTGTGTGTGTAATAATTTTTTCTCTTACATCTTCTATGGAGAGGGTGGTGTCATCGAATTCTTGGTATCCGATTGTATTGAGTGATTTGTATTTCCTTAGGTCATTGTCTCTAATGTATTTGTTTTCTTCTATTAATCCATTATCTAACATGTAATCTACTCTTTTTTCTATGTTCTTATTTATTTCTTCTTTTGGTTTGTCTATTACAAAATATATGTGTGGTATTTCTTCTCCTTTTTCCATTTCGTAGCTTCTTCCTTGTATTAGTCTTACTAATCTTCTTGGATTGTTAATATCACTGTTATTTAATTTGGATAATTCTTCTTTATCTACCATCTTTTGTAGTTCTTCTACAGATAGGTTGTCTAGGTTAGTATCACTATTATTATT
>JAGDCC010000035.1 GCA_017958745.1 bacterium | reverse complement strand
TAGGTTGTACTCTGCGATTGTACCCTCGTCCCATGTGTATGTAATCTTTTCTCCGTTTGCATAAACTGGAAGGTTATCTATTGTAGCAGACCAGTTGTTTGCATCGCTTAAGGTTACTGTATCACCATTGCTTAACGTTACAACGATACTCTCAGGTCTCTTTCCATCTTGATTATTGTTATCGTCCCAGATCTTAGAAACCGTTACGGATGTAGTTTCTGGTACATGTGTATTTGTAAGAGTTGTTACATAACCAGTCTCATCAACTGTTGTATCAGTTAAGTTATATTCTGCAATAGTACCCTCATCCCATGTGTAAGTGATCTTCTCACCGTTTGCATATACTGGAAGGTTATCTATAGTTGCGCTCCAGTTGTTTGCATCACTTAGAGTTACTGTATCTCCATTACTTAATGTAACAACGATACTCTCAGGTCTCTTTCCATCTTGGTTGTTGTTATCATCCCAGATCTTAGAAACTGTTACGGATGTAGTTTGTGGTATGTACTCATTTGTAATTACATAACCATCTGCCTGAGATCCATCTACACTATAATAATAGTATCCTTCTTCTTTGTTCTCTATTGTATTCAAGCCTTTGATTAAGCCCTCGACTAACTCTCTTACTGTATATACTGCTTTGTTCTCACCATTAGAATACTGTGGTAATTCTGTCCATGTATATGTCCAGTCATTATCATCGCTTAATGTAATAGGATCTCTGTATGCTACATTATCCTTATATAATTGTACTCTTACACTTGTTGGACGTGCTCCATCATTATTGTTGTTATCAGACCACTCTTTTACTACTGTTACTTCAGTTAATACATTCTTATTATTATATGTATAACCATATGCAAAGTTTGTAATCTTAACTTCTCCTTCTACTGTCTGATTTGTAATAGTTGGTTTATATTCTACTGTTTCATCATCATCGTTAACATATGTAGAAGCAGTATAATCAATCTTGTTAAATTCAAATTTGTTATCTATATCATACTCTTCTATAGTATAAGTAGTACCAGTTAAGAGGTTAATAACACGTAGATTCCATCCAGCTTTCATACTTACACTGAATGTAGTACCACTTGGTACATAATAATAACCAGTGTAATACTCGTAATCATTTGGATCTTCATTAACTTTTTTAACTGTAAACTCAACACCATCATATGTGTATGTTATATATCCATCCTCTACAGATAATATTACTAATCTTGTGGAAGGTCTTAATACTTTTGTTTCTGGTGTAGCATTTGTTACTACCAATCCATCATCACTATTTATAAATCTAGATTCTCCATCTGCGGATTCTTTAATAGAGAACCATAGATCTTCTCCTTCCTTATCATTTACTGTGATATTGAAGTTAAATACTTGATCATCAAAGTGTACAGAATCAGGTGTGTATGTGACTTCTTTCGTTAAATCAATCCAGCTTCTTCTTTCATTTGTTGCTGTTAATTGTGCAACACCTTCTTCGAGTGATCCTACTATATAATAGTAATCTCCTATCTTGTAATATGTACCCTCTTCTGGTGCTTTTTCTCCATAACGAACTAATATTGTTAGTTCAGAGTTAATTAACATTGGTCGGATAACTGGAGATTTAAGCTCCCAGTTATATGCATCATAACCTAATTCACCGAAAGAGTAGTCATGACCTGTTGTTTTTATTTTTACTTCACTACCATGTACGGTCATGATACCGACTGCAATACTTGCTCCACCTTTGAAGTTGTTCTCACTATTTAGATTAATTGGGAACCATTCTTCACCATCTTTTAATACATATACTGTTACTGGACTTGGATCTCTATCATCAATGTAGTTTGTCCAATCTTTTGTTAATGCTAACATTTCTGTTGCACTTGTTGTTACTGGAGGTGGGTTATCATAACCAACTGGTCCATGTGCACCATCTGGTCTTGTATCTGCAAATTCTAGTGAAGCAACTGTATTAGTCAATAATGTATAGCTTGCAACACCTGCACCATCAATATTTCTTATCAAATAATTCTTTACTGCTGGATCGACGACAGGCTTTTTAATATCATTTCCAAAATCATCCTGTCCAGAAATAATATAATAATTGCCCTCTGAATCTTGTAAGATACCGTCTGTATTTTCACCATAGTAGAATGTTCACAGTCCGTTACCTTCCTGGTCAACGTTCTCTGTTGGTGCTACATCTGGATAGTAAACTGTGTCATTCTTTAAGTCTGCAATTAAATCCAAAGTCTCTTGGCTTGGCCATACTTCGAATGTAACTTTGTATGTAATTGTGTTATCAAGGACACCTAATTTAGATAAATCCCAAACAACTTCTCCATCTTCGTTGAAGGTTGCTTTTAGATCATCATCTGTAATAACCCACTCTACATCATTCTGATAATACTTGAAGGAAGTTGGGTCTACATCTAATAAGTGACTTACACCTGTAGATGTTACAACCTTACTTGTTGTTCCATCGTTAATTGCTACAGATCCGATACCTGCTTTTTGAATATCTTCTAAAATAGCATTCAAAGCATTATTTAATGCTGTTGTATCTGTTGCAGAATAATAGTTTGCTGCTGGTGCTCCACTATATGTAGTGAGTGATTGCATTCTATCTACATTTCCATATGCACCAATTGTATAGAATCTTGCTCCATTATCAACTAATGCTTTTGCATCATCTCTTGCATGTTCATAACAACGTGTAACTGTAGTAGAGTTTGATTCACTTCCTGATCCCCAAACGGAATATTGATTATAGTAACTTTGATTGAAGTCATTATTATGATTTGGATAATCACCTTCTGTATTTCTAAATGTTGGGTTACCATCAGAAACAAATATAACGTAAGTTGGGTAATTTGCTCTTGATGTTCCGAAATCTACATCTAATGCTTTCTGTAATGCATCTTCCCAGTTTGTTCCTCCAATTGGGTTCAAATTGTTTACTGCTGTACTGAATTGGTTATAAGATGTTGTTGGTGTTCTGGATATTTCAGCTACGTTACTGAAACTTACTAATGCAATTTCTACAATGTCGTTTGGATTACCATCCTTACCATTGTTACTTAATAATGTATTAGCTAAATTATTAACAGCTGTTTTAGCTGCAGCGATTCTTGTTGAATTTCCAGCGCTATAGTTCATACTAGCGGAGATGTCGAGGATAACTACTACGTTTACATACTGATATATTTTCTCGGAGTCTCCTGTTACTGTAAGTACTAATGTATATGTTCCATCACCATTGTCGAGTAACTGCTTCTCATGATCTGGAATATCTCCTGCTGGGTCAGTTACTTTGATTACATATTCATCACCACTCTTGGTACGAATGATAATCTCCTCTTCTGTGTCAAAGGATCTTATACTCTTAATTGTGTAATCATTAGAACCGTCAACCTTGGTAATATTCAAAACCTCATTATTGCTGTTTAGAATTTCATAAACATCAGATAAGGAAATATTTATTCCCAATTTGTGGTTCAAGCTTGAAAGTAAGATACTGGTTCCACCTGCAATGCTGACTTCGTATCCACGGTGACTGAAAATAACTTCATACTTCTCATGTGTGGAATTCTCATTATTTTCTTCTTGGTCATTTTCTACAAGTTCTTCTTCTTCGGATGTACTGACATCCTCTGTAGTATCAGATGCAACTTCTTCTGTTTGAACTGTATCGTTGCTCTCTATACTATTAGTATTATTACTCTCGTCATTTATTGTACTATCTGTAGTTGATACATTATTACTATTATATGTAGTCTGTGGAATTTCATTTTGACTATTTAATGTATTGTTCTCAGTTTCACTATTAGTATCTATATTAGTATCTTCAGAATTATCACTAATAATAGTATCCTCATTTATACTATTATATGTATTATCTGCAACGTCATCTTCTATGACTGTGCTTGTCTCCTGTGGTAATGCTAAATCATTATTAACATCTACGTCTTCCACTATGTTGTTATTGTCATTAACTTCAACAACTGGACTTGATGTGCTATCGTCTACAACATCAATTTCATCTTCTGCGTGAACAGTATTAATGACGCCAAAGAATAGGACAAAAAAGATAAATAGTTTTATTAAGAATTTCTTCATACTAATAGTTTAAAATGACTTTAATTATTTGGATGGGGATTATACCTGCTAACTTTAGAAAAATCAACATATATCAAGCTATTTCATAAATAATAGTATATGTCTTGTTTTGTTGTTCATTTTTATTCGGAAAATCGAGCGTCTTTATTGACTATACTTTGGAATCTTTCATAGAAAGGAAGAAAATCATCAACAAGATGCACGATAATACTTTCTACGTATTTTGGCAATGTAAGATGAAGAGGAAACATATGAGATAGAATTATATTCTCCTCTATTGGAGAAAGGTCAAAATTTTTTTTGGAATTATTAAAAGCGTATACTGGATGTTTACATAGGACTTTAATTTTTTCTTTGGAATTTATCTTCTGATAATTCACCAGAAAAAAATCATGGAGTAGTCCTGCTCTTGCTGCTGCCTTATAATTCAGTTTAAGAAATTTTGTAATTCTATATGAGTGATAGGATACATTCATTGAATGGGTTAGTCTGTTTATTCCATGATGTTTATAATGTTTGAGCTTTTGAAACTCCTTGTTATTCAGAATGTCCTCTACTAGTTCAATGTATGTTTTATCTTCATAATAATTCTTCATAATAATGTATCATTTTATTTTTTACAGCAGTACATCTGAGTAGTATTTAGTCAGGAGTATAATTCTTTATAAATGATTTCCTTAATATCTCTATATATCTTTTTAAGGATGGTTCATCATCGAGAGAAAAAGTTAAATATGGTAGACTGTCGTTAAAATGTGCCTTGTTTACCTCTGGAAACTTTCTAATTAAACTTATTACTTTCTGTTCATCTTTTAAATATTCTTCCAAAATATTTTCATCAACATAAGGTGTCTCGTATTCTCCGCAAGTTAATATTATTCGATACAAATTTTTAACGCATTCGGCATCTTCTATAGTGACAACATTTATATTTAGATTTTGCCTAACGGTTTGTTCGATTGCTGCCTTGTATGCTTGTGATGGATCAACATAGATAACATTGTTATCTTTGTTATGCTCATTATATGGAACATCTACACCATTTATCTTGATAATGTCCGAATTATTGTTTGTGTTGTCCATATAGAGTTATTATTTAAATATTATTTCACATACATATTTACATAATTAAGCACTCATTTCAATTACTTTTAATAAACAATACAATTATTTATTTGGTAAATCTACAGCAAAAAGACTAGTTTTCCCTAGTCTTTCTGCCTTGATTTTTTTATTGCTTACTTCTTTGGTTTCACAGCTGCTTGTGCTGCTGCAAGTCTTGCAATAGGTACTCTATATGGTGAGCAACTTACAAAGTCCATACCTATCTTATGACAGAATTCGATAGACTTTGGTTCTCCTCCGTGTTCTCCACAGATTCCAAGCTTAATCTTCTTGTTTACAGACTTAGCTTTCTTGAGTGCCATCTTCATGAGTTCTCCAACTCCTTCTGTATCTAATGTCTGGAATGGATCCTCTGTTAAGATTCCGTTCTCAATATACTTACCTATAAACTTACCAGCATCATCTCTTGAGTAACCAAATGTTGTCTGAGTTAAGTCGTTTGTTCCAAAGGAGAACAACTGGACATACTCTGCCAACTGCTCAGTTATTACGCATGATCTTGGTAATTCCAACATAGCAGCTACTTTGTACTCTACTTTTGTCTTAGATTTACTTAGACATTCTTCTGCTGTATTAGTTATTACATCTTTGAGGAATGCAAGCTCCTTTACATGACTTACGAATGGAACTTCTATTTCTGGTTCTACTTTCAATCCCTTCTTTGCAACTGCAATTGCTGCATTGATGATTGCTCTTACCTGCATTTCGGTAATTTCTGGATATACCATTCCAAGTCTACAACCTCTGAATCCAAGCATTGGATTGAACTCTGCAAGAGAATCTCTCTTAGCGCGTAGCTCTTCGAACTCAACTCCCATTTCTCCAGCTAATTCTCTTAGCTCATCATCTTCATGAGGTAAGAATTCGTGTAGAGGTGGGTCTAGTAATCTGATTGTTACTGGTAATCCTTCCATTTCTTTGAAGATACCTTCAAAGTCACTCTGTTGCATCTTCTCAATTTTTGCTAAAGCCTTAACTCTTTGCTCTTTCGTGTCAGATAAGATCATCTGTCTTACTGCAAATATTCTATCTTCTTTGAAGAACATATGCTCTGTTCTTGTTAAACCGATT
Organism: bacterium; assembly: GCA_017958745.1. GTDB lineage: Bacteria > Patescibacteriota > Dojkabacteria > SC72 > SC72 > UBA5232. Next base: position 11,652 of record JAGDCC010000035.1, on the reverse strand, counting down.
CCTTCTGCACCAAACTCTCTTGCAACCTTTGCATCCTTTGGTGTATCTGCATTAGTTCTAACCTCTAACTTTCTAGCTTTATCTGCCCAAGACATTAACTTTGCAAAGTCTCCGGAAATAGATGGCTCTACTGTTGGGACTTTTCCTTCGTAGACAACACCATTGCTTCCATCGATTGTAATCCAATCTCCTTCCTTTAATATGTCTCCGTTTTCTAATTTAACAATCTTTACATCTTCGTTAATAGATACTCCACTGCATCCTGCAACACAGCATCTTCCCATTCCTCTTGCTACTACTGCTGCATGACTTGTCATTCCACCACGACCGGTAAGAATACCCTGTGCAACATTCATACCTTCAATATCTTCTGGAGATGTTTCCAATCTTACTAATATAACTTGCTTCTTGTCTTTTGCCCATTCCATTGCATCTTCTGCTGTGAAGACAATCTGTCCACAACCTGCACCTGGAGATGCTGGAAGACCTTTAGCAATTTCTTTCTTTTCTGCAGATGGATCAATCATTGGATGTAAGAGCTGGTCTAATGACTGTGGCTCAACTCTAAGGATTGCTTCCTTCTGTGTAAGCATCTTCTCTTTGACTAAATCTACTGCAATCTTTACTGCTGCCATTCCTGTTCTCTTTCCTTGTCTACTCTGTAAGATGAATAATTCTCCATTCTCTATAGTAAACTCAATATCCATCATATCCTTGTAATGCTTTTCCAACAAGTCAAAGACAGCAGTTAATTCCTTGTATACATCTGGAAGTTGCTCTGCCATATCCTCCAAGTGATTTGGTGTTCTGATTCCTGCTACAACATCCTCTCCTTGAGCTTTCATCAAATACTCTCCGTAATATTTCTTCTCACCTGTGGACGGGTTTCTTGTGAATGCGACACCTGTTCCAGAGTTGTCTCCAAGATTTCCAAATACCATAGACTGTACATTTACTGCTGTACCTATAACTTCTGGTGCAATCTTGTTAATTCTTCTATATGCAATAGCACGTGGGTTGTTCCATGACTTGAATACAGCATCTATTCCATTTTTTAATTGCTTCTTTGGATCATCTGGGAACTCTTCTCCGATTTCCTTCTTATATAATGCTTTATACTTTTTAACAACTTCTTTCAAATCATCTACATCCAAATCGACATCGTTCTGTACTCCCTTCTTTCCTTTAACTTCATCGAGGATATTCTCAAAATGAGAATGCTCCATTCCCATTACTACATTTCCATACATTTGTATGAATCTTCTATAAGAGTCCCATGCGAATCTTTCATTTCCACTCTGTTTTATTAATCCTTCTATAGAATCTTCATTAAGTCCAAGGTTTAAAACAGTATCCATCATTCCTGGCATAGAAACTGCTGCTCCTGATCTAACTGAAACTAGTAATGGATTTACTTTACTTCCAAATTTCTTTCCAGTAATTTCTTCTAATTCTTTAATGTTCTCATCAATAGTATCCATTAATCCTTCTGGATATTTACGATCATTCTTGTAGAAGTAATCACAAGCATCTATTGATATAACAAAGCCTGGTGGTACTGGTACACCCAGTTTCGTCATCTGTACTAAGGAAGCTCCTTTTCCTCCTAACACAAACTTGATGTTTTCAACATCTGGCACTTCTGTTTTTTGTTTGGAGAAAAAATATGTGTATTTTTTAGCCATAATGTGTTTGTTAAAATTTAATGAGGCAATTATATACTAAATTTCTTTTTAAAGATATAGAAAGAATGTATAATCTAGATATGATTAACGTATTATATACAACTTGTGCAGGATTATTCATATTATTAGGTACATTAATAGTACTTTTTACTAATAATAACTCTAAAGTAATGACATTTTCCTTATCTTGCGCACTAGGTTCTGTTGCTGCACTTATAATAGGAGAATTAATACCAGAATCCTATGAAAACCTCTCCTTCGGATATACTCCATTCTATACTATTATATTAATGATTGTTTTTTCTGCCATTGGATTTCTAATCATTAAATTCCTAGATAATTTAGTACCTTCTCACGATGGTCATAGCAGTAGTCATTACTATCATATTGGTTTAATGACTTCTCTAGCGCTGATTTTACACAATATTATAGAGGGAATGGCCATTTATATATCCTTCAAAACAAGTTTCACACTCGGGTTAATGGTTGCACTAGGTGTTTCACAGCACAACATACCAATGGGTATGGAGATTGGATCCATGTTTCACAAATATTATAATAATAATCTAAAGGTTTCACTAATTTCCTTCATAGTTTCTGTTTCTACAGGCATTGGAGCATTGTTTGTATATTTTGTTGGAACTGATTTGGACAACTTTACTCTTGGTCTACTTCTCTGTGTCACTTTGGGTATGCTTACATACCTTGTGTTCATAGAACTTATTCCACATTTAAGAGAAATTAGAAATAAAAAGCTAATTTTCACTGGTATTTTTGTAGGTGTCATTTTATTTATTTTAAGTAGATTTTTAGAATAACACCTTAATTAATTGAACAACTTATTTCCTGAAATTCTGTTTACTTTTTATCCTCATTTAGCACTTTCCAAACTATAGTGTCTTGCATAATTATTTCTATTTGTTACAATTATTTTTATAAGATTAATTATAATTTATAGAAAAATGGCTACTAAATCTTCTACAACTAAGGCTAAAACAAAGAAAACAACAACCAAAAAAGAGGAAAATATGTTAAATGTTGTAGGAGAAAAAAATCCTATTTTATGGTTCGTGTATACCATCAAAAATACCTTTAATTATAATGGTAGAGCTAGAAGATTGGAGTATTGTTCCTTCAAGTTAATTGCCATCGTTTTGATGACTCTGCTCTCCCTTGTATTGATTACAATGCATGTTAGTTTTGACGATGCACAAATCATAACATTATTCGTAACAATGCTGTTCCTTCTACCCGACTTTTCCGTAACAATTAGAAGGCTTCATGACGTAAATCTTAACGGTTTATGGTACTTCGTATGCTTTGTTCCTGTGTTTGGGGCATTGTTTTCTATAATTCTTTTCTTCTTAAAGGGAACTAACGGAGCTAACGATTATGGTAAATAAAATTTATTATGCTATAATCCCCCACTATGAAAAACATAATTAAAAAATTTTTATTATTAATTGTTTCTATTCCATTAGCTGGATTAATTGTATGGTTTATAGATAAAGAAAAGAGTAAACCTGCAAAAGTAGAAGAGATTGCAGATCCAGATGGATATTACATAGATGTTCCACAGGAGGAATTAATACTAGAAGAGGTAGAAGAAGTAGAGGAATAATATCTGTGTTTAATTAATGGTAATACAAGTGTCTAGATAATAGATATGTTTACTTCTTGTATGTTTCATATTCTGTATTCCATTATTTTCTAAGTAAAACGTAAATGCGGTGTTATTCGGCAGAATATCTTCTATATAATTAAGTTGAGAAAAATTAAAATCTGTCTTTGAAGAAATTAGTCCAACTCGATAGGACAATGAGGTCTTGGATGATCTCTACACCAATCTTTTACCCATTTAGGAGTTCCTCTCTTAAACTTATTCTTAAAAGTTTTAAGGTCGTATACCAACCATTTTTTACACTTATTGTACGTTTTTTGGTCTTCTTTATTATATTTGTACAGCATAGAGCCACATTTCTTTAAAATATTCTATCATTGCTTCTCCTAATATGTTTGGTCTTTCACACTCGGAATTAGCAAAACATTCCGCAAAAAACGCTAATGAGTCTACTTTCCCATTCCCGCTTAGTATATCATCAAAATCTAGTCTTGTATCTGTCTATCTTGTTAGAGATTGATATTGCATCTAATCAAAGGAGAATATTTTTTAATAATTATTTAGTAATCAATATCCTCTATTTATTTTGTATTGCTTTTTTTTATCATATAACTTAATCTATTTAATAATTCTAAATAATTAAGTTTTATGTAAACTCTATGGTAAGTAAAATATCTATAAAGTTTGGTGGAGCTTCAGGACAAGGAATAAATGCAACCGGTAAGATCTTTACTAAGGTTGTAAGTTCTCTTGGACTAAACACATTCTCATATAGAGAGTATCCATCTCTAATTAAAGGAGGTGTTGCATCCTACCAAATAGACTTCTCTAATACTTCTATCAATTCTTCTTCCAGATACACGAACATCCTGTCCGTATTATCTGTAGAATCTTTCCATTCTTATCTAAAAGATGTATCTAAACATGGAATAGCAATCTTTGATGGAGATTCAATAGAGCTTACAGAAGAAGAAGAGAAATTCGTTAAGAAAAATGACATCAAGGTAATAGCATTTAATTCCCAAAAACTTGCAGTAGACTCTGGTGGAACCCCTATTATGGCTAATATTGTGTTACTCGGTTTTGTATGGAAAATATTCGGACAAGACATAAAAGTATTAAATAAGGAAGTAATAGATTTCTTTAAGAAGAAAAACCTAGATGAAAAAATAGAGAAAGCATGTATAAAAGCAGGATACGATTCTCCACTTTATAAGAAAGAATACGGTAGCTTCTTACAATTCCCTAAAGCAAAGGGTAAGGATAAGAATAAGAACCTATCCATGACTGGAAACGATGCAATTGCACTAGGTGCTATCGCTAGTGGTGTAAGAGCATTCTATGGATATCCAATGACACCAGCTACATCTATTTATAATTTCCTTGGTAGTCATGCTTCTGAAACCGGTATGTTAATTAAACAAGCAGAAAATGAAATAACAGCAGTACAGATGTGTCTTGGAAGTATGTATATGGGAACAAGAGCACTAACAGCAACATCTGGTGGTGGTTTTGATCTAATGGTAGAAACAGTATCTTGTGCAGGAATTAGTGAAACACCACTCGTAATAGTAATGGCACAAAGAGCTGGAGCAGGAACAGGTGTTCCTACATGGACAGGTGCAGGAGATATTCTTACAACTGTAAACGCAGGCCATGGAGAATTTCCAAAGTGTGTATTAGCAGTTAGTGATTTAAGAAGTTGCTTCTTACTAACATGTAAAGCTTACGAACTCGCAGACAAGTATCAAATGCCAGTAATTATTCTTACAGAAAAACAAATAGCAGAGGCAATCTTTTCTACAAGAAACTTCCCTACCACTCCAAAGGTAAATAGATATTTACAAAAAGGAAAGGAAAGATACGAAATTACTAAGAACGGAATATCTCCAAGATGGTTACCAAACAAATCTAGTAAACCATATCTACACTCAACTGATGAACATTTAGAAAATGGAGAAAGTACAGAAGATGCAGAATCTATTGTAAAGATGTACAAGAAAAGACAAAAGAAAATGGAGATGTTGGAGAGAGAATTGCCAGAACCAGTATATTATGGTGCAAGAAATGCAAAGACGGTATTTGTAGGATGCGGAAGCACAAAGAATGTAATGTTAGATTGTATCTCACAAAACAAAGAGATTGCATATCTCCACTATGAATACATTTATCCATTGAAGACTAAAGCATTCGAGGCACTTGCTCATTCTGGAAGAAGACTTGTATTAGTAGAGAATAACCAGACAGGACAATTAGGAGAATTAATTACACAAAAGACTGGTTATAGATTTAAGGAAAAGCTTCTCAAGTATGATGGAAGACCATTCTTTGTAGAAGATATTTTAGATTTTATGGAGGATTAAAAATGGCACAGAATACAGAAAAATATAATACAAACAAAAGACCTACATGGTGTCCTGGATGTGGGAATTTTGGAATACACATGGCACTTAAGACTGCATTGGCAGAATTAGAAATAGCACCAAGCGAAACATTTATAGCTTTTGATATCGGTTGTAATGGAAACGGTGCAGATACAATTTCTACATACGGTTTCAAAGGACTACATGGAAGAGCTGTTGCACTTGCAAGTGGTGCAAAGTTGGCAAACAAGAAGTTTACAGTTATTGCAGACCAAGGAGATGGTGCTTGCTTCCACGAAGGTATAGATCACCTAGTAAATGCAATTAAATCTAATTATGACATTACCATTCTCATACACAATAATGAGAATTTTGCACTTACAACTGGACAAGCAACTGTAACAACTAACCAAGATAAACCTATGTATGGACAACCATATGGCAAGCCAGAAAAAGGATTCAATATTAATGAATTTATAATGAGTCTACATCCAACTTTCTTTGCAAAAGGATACTCAGGAGATATTAAGGAATTAAAGGATTTAATTAAAAAAGGAATAAAACATCACGGATGCAGTGTTATAGAAATAAGTCAGCTTTGCCCATCTTATAACAAAGAAGCTACACCACAATGGTTTAATGAACACATTACAAAAGTATCTACATTAAAGGATTATTCAAACAAATCTTATGACAAAGCAATGGAGTTATCTAAGAAGATGACAAACGATAAAATATATACGGGTGTAATTTATCAGCAAAATAATGTAGAATCCTTCTACGATAATTTGAAAAATAGAAAAAATTATAAAACAGAATTAGTAGATGAAGTAAAAGAGTATAATATTAAACCTTTATTAAAATATTTTGAATAAAAACATATGCAAGACATATTATCACCACAATCAATAGCAATAGTTGGAGTATCTGACGATATCAATAAGATTGGGTCAGTAATAATGAGAAACCTTATAAGAGATGGTTTCTACGGAAAAATCTACCCTATTAATCCAAAGTACAGTCAAATACAAGGTGTTCCTGCATTTGGTACCATTTTGGAAGTTCCAGATAATATAGATACTGTATGTATTGCAATTCCTCACCAGTTTGTAGAGGGTGTAATAGATCAATGTATAGAGAAGAAGGTTAAAAGTGTAGTAATAGTAACTGCCGGTTTTAAGGAGACAGGCGCAGAAGGTAAAGAAATAGAAGAAAGAATTGCATCTAAGCTTAAAGAGGCAGGTATTAGATTGATTGGTCCTAATTGTCTTGGATATATTAATAATGAAGCACAGATTAATCTTTCTTTTGCTAGAGAAAATCCAGGTAAAGGTAGTGTTGCATTTATTTCTCAATCAGGTGCATTTTGTGCTGCTATCTTAGATATGGCTTGTGAAAAAGGATTAGGATTCTCTCATGTTATCTCTCTTGGAAATAAGGCAGACCTCAATGAGAATGAGCTTCTTCCTATGCTGATTAAGGATGATAATGTTAAATCAATAGCTATATATCTAGAACAGTTTACAGATGGAAAAGAATTTGTGTCTATTGCACAGAAGTCTAAGAAGCCTATTGTAATAATTGCACCAGGAAGCTCTCAGAAGTCACAGAAAGCAATATCCTCCCATACAGGATCTCTTGCTTCTTCTTATGATACGACTGTTGCTGCTATTAAGAAAGCAAATCTTATATTAGCTGAGAATACGGAAGAGTTGTTTACATTGATGCAACTTGTAAATCAAGATATTCTTCCAAAGGGTAAGAGAATTGGTATTGTAACTAATGCTGGTGGTCCAGGAATCATTGCTGTAGATAGAGCAGAAAAAGAAGGATTGGAAGTTGTAGATTTGGAAGAATCTACTACACAAGCGCTTATGAAGGATCTTCCAGAAGAATCTAGCATTGCAAACCCAGTAGATGTGCTTGGAGATGCAAAGAGCGATAGATATGCTTCTGCTATTAAGACTATGTTATCGGATAAGAATGTAGATGTATTAGTAAATATTCTTACACCACAGCTTGTCACAGATATAGAGGGTACAGCACAGGTAGTAGCAGAGATTACGAAAGATGCACAAAAGCCTATTTATAATTGTTTTTTAGGTTGTAAGGATATTAAAAATGGTAATAAAATTCTACAAGAAAATCATTGCACTGCATTTGGAGATATACAAGAGGCAATGCATCTTATTTCTAAGTTAGCAAATTATGAATTAGATAAGAGATCAAGTGAGGTTGTAGATTGCAATTCCTACAAGAAGAAGCCAAAGCATATGGATGAGATTATGGAATATGTTGCAGATGATTCTGTAACTATCCTTCCAGATGAGATTGCAATTGAGCTTATGGATGAATTTGATATTAAGACTCCAAAACAGTTAGTAACAAGTAGTATGGAGAAAGGTAGAGACTTTGCAGCTACTATATTCCCTGTTGCAATAAAGGCAACTGCAGAGGACTTAGCACATAAGACAGATTTTAAAGGATTGTATTTAGATATTAGAACTATCTCTGAATTTGAAGAAAAGTTTGAGGAATTACGTCAGACAATTACAAAAGTTACAGGTAAAACAGCACCAAAGATTCTTATACAGCAAATGATTGAAGGGAATGTAGAGATATTTGTAGGAGCAAATAGAGAAGGACATAGTGACATCTATGAGAAGGATGGACTTGGTTTCGGACATCTATTAGCTGTAGGTCAAGGTGGTATCTATACAGAAGTTTACAAAGATATAACACATATTCTTCTTCCAGAGGTATCTGGTAAGATGGATGAGAAATTATCTCTAACAAACGTTTCTACAATCATTAATGGATATCGTGGTAAGCCAAAGTTAGCAAGAGAAAAGTTAATAGAACTATTAATGAACATACAAAATATGCTTATTACATACCCACAGATTGTATCTATGGATATAAATCCTGTCATTTTAACAACAAATGAGGCACTAGTTGTAGATATAAAGCTGTATCTCAAAAAGTAGCCCAAAACACTATATACTATTGTTTTATCCTATAGTATTTAGTATAATTACTTGTTGTTTAAAAAAGGGGGAGTATCCCCTGTTAGAGAAAGGATTATCATATGGCTTTGCGTAATATTCGTAATGTTGTTATGCCGAAAGGAGTAATAAATCCTGGGCAGGTTTTGTGTTTCACTTTGTTAAAAATGATTAACCCATATATTAATTTATACTGGGTAGCATCTGATCATACAGATGAATTGAGGAAGTACGACAGAGATAATACTTTATTTCTCTATTTTCCAGGCTGGGGTGATAAATTTGATCCATTGAATATGCCTACTCGAAATAGTGGATGTAAGTATTCTGAACCAGGTTTACTCTGGCAAATATATGGAAAGGAAATAGTTGAAGACTACGAAATTCGAAAGAAAATTGATAGTTTTTTGTTTGTACCGATTGACAATTATGACAATAATGGGAGTATGTGTCAGATTGCACTGATTATTAAAACTTTCAACATTCCAAATGTTACTGCGAACTATTCTCGTAGTACGGGATTTATGTATGCCGTAGAATATATGACAACAATACTATCACGTATTATTGAATATGAAGATTATTTGGATAGAGAAAAAAGGGAAGTAGAGAAAGCATATTTGAATGCTGAGAATGATATTGTAGTTCTCCCCTACTATGTTAGGTGGCAGACGGTTCTTATTCCAAAGGAGCATGCATTGTTTGTTATGTACCCATCAAAGAAATCTGGATACTCAGCAAGGTGTATTCCAAAGGAATTTGGTTCTGAAGAAGTAAAAAAGGAATTTCCTAATGACTGGTATGATAATCCAGAATCTTATGGATTTTCTATGGTTAATAAAGATAAGAAATTGGTTATGTCTGGTTCAAAGGATGTACTCCTTGCGAATCTTCTTTCTCTATTAGAAGAAAACGATAACAATGACATTCTCTGCAATGATAGCGGAGAAATTTTAGAAGATTAAACAACAAAAGGGGTGAATCTTATTTCACATATTATATTTATATAAAAAACTAGATTTGCCCCTACTCTTTCTTTCTCTTTTTACTATTAATTTCTTTTAAAAATCTCTGTGGAAATCTAAATCCTCTACATGCACACGATATCCAGTCCTACCTAAATCCTTCTCATACCTCCAAGCATAATCTCTATATTTAAATATCCTTTTTCTTCTCTCCTCTATAGAAGATGTACCAAACATACCAGGACCATTAATACAACCACCCATACAGTTTAGAATATCTAAGAATTTGTAATTCTTATAAACACCATCTTTAAATTGGTCAAAAACCTTAACAAGATTAGGAATACCTTCCATAATCAGGATGTCCTTGTCGCTAAGAATTTTAGAACCATTCAAGGTGTCAGATAAGCCTCCTGAGGTAGGATAAATCTTTGTATAATCGTTATAGAATTTATCAAAAGAAATATGGTATTTAGAATCTGTAACCTCCTCTGGAATATTTTCTTCCACCATCCAGTCATTTAGTTCTTTGAATGTCAAAACAGCATCTATAGTACCAAGCTCTTGTGCCTCCAATTTCTTTGTTAAACACGGCCCAATAAATACAATCTTATGATTCGGATAAAATTTCTTACAAATCAAAGCCATACAACCGACAGGAGAATGTACAGGAACTAAATTCTCTACAAGATGTGGATATTTTGTCCTAATAAATGTAACTAATGTTGGGCACGGAGATGCAATCCAAGTTTTTTTCTCCCCTTTTTCTAGTTTATCCTTTAAAAAGGAATAATAAAACAGATTTGTCATTTTAGCTCCAAATGTTACCTCAGTAACCTTATCAAAACCAAGCATTCTGAGTTTGTATACAATACTTGGATACTCATACATAGTTACAAAAGAAGGAGCAAGCATTGCAAGGTACTTTCTATTTTTGTCTAGTTTTAAAACTCCCATACTAAAATCTATCATGAATATAATTCTAAGTACAGAGTACAATAAAAATTGTATAATATATTATTAAGTTTAGATACAGTTTTTATGGAAATAAACTATTGGAATATTGCTTTAATCTCCTTCTTGGTAACATTCCTAGCAGAAATTTACGTAAAGTCTATTTATAGTAAATATTCTAAAGTAGATTCTGGTAAAGGAAGTACAGGTGTAGATGCAGCAAGTAAGATTATTAAAGGAGAAGGATTTCCTGTATCTATTGAAACAAATCAACAACCTCTTGGAGATCATTACGATCCATCTTCTGCTACAGTTAGATTATCCAGAGAAAATGATACATCTACTACTGTTGCCAATATTGCAGTTGTTGCCCACGAATTTGGACATGTACAACAGAAATATTCTTCTTCTTTTGTATATAATCTACGTAGCTTTATGGTACCAGTTACAAATATTTCTACAAAGATAGGATACATACTTATCGCTCTTGGATTGTTAATTAATGTGTTAAACCTTGCAGAAATAGGTGTTATTTTAGTCTCTGCTAGTGTTATATTCTCTGTAATAACATTACCAGTAGAAATAGATGCTAGTAAAAGAGGTATGGCATTCATTAAAAAATATGACTTAATTGCAGACAATAATCTATCTGGTGCAAAGAAAGTACTTACAGCAGCTGCATTAACATATTGCGCAGGAATATTATCTTCTTTAAGTAACCTACTCTATTATATTTCTATTATAGGTGGAAGAAGTAATAGAAGAAGGAGATAATTAGAGAGGAATATTGTAACCCAAGGATGTAACCTGCTCTTCTGTATATTTAAGAGTATCCTTATGGATATGCATCTTCGTAATGTAATTCCCTCCTTGTATATTGTCTATCTCGTTTTTGTTGTACTTTAGGTCCTTCTCATCTAAAAATGTAGATTTTACAAAAGCATCTCCATATAACTTTGCATTTGGATGTGTCAGCCTAATGTAACCTCTGGACATAAGCTGTACCATAAGATGCTTTCCTTCTGGTGTAAGGGATAAGAAATAACCAGGATCTGGTGC